>DASZNG010000211.1:0-18215 GCA_035551535.1 Acidimicrobiales bacterium
GAGCGGTTCCTCGAGAAGCCGACCTGGGGCCAGGTGTTCAGTGACACCATCAACACCGGGATCTACGTGCTCGAGCCGGAGATCTTCGACTTCATCCCCGATGGCCGGCCGGTCGACTTCTCCGGCGAGTCCTTCCCCGCCGTCCTGGCCGCCGGGAAGCCGCTGTATGGCTTCGTGGCCGACGGGTACTGGGAGGACGTGGGCACCCTCGAGGCCTACCTGAAGGCCCATCAGGACATTCTCGACCAGCGGGTACGGGTCGACATCGCCGGGTTCGAGCTTCGGCCCCGGGTCTGGTTGGGCAAAGGATCGCTCGTCGATCCCACCGTCGACATCGTCGGCCCGGCCATCATCGGGGACAACTGCGTGGTGGGACCCGGGGTCAAGCTCGGGGAGTACTGCAGCCTGGGGCGCAACGTCCGGATCGGCGACAATGCCGCTCTGCAACGCTCGGTGGTCCACGAGAACTCCTACCTGGGTCCGGCGGTCCGGGTGGACGGCAGCGTGCTCGGGCGGGCCTGCGATCTCCGGACCGGCGCCCGGTGCGAGGAGGGGGTCGTTCTCGGGGAGCACTGCTTCGTGGGGGCGCAGGCCGAGCTCAAGGCGGGCGTCATGGTGTACCCGTTCAAGACGGTCGAAGCCGGCGCCATCGTCAACTCGTCCATCGTCTGGGAGTCGCGGGGCGCCCGGTCGCTCTTCGGACGGGACGGTGTCCAGGGTCTGGCCAATGTGGACATCAGCGCCGAGCTGGCAGTCAGATTGTCGATGGCGTGGGCGTCGACCCTGGAGAAGGGGTCTACGGTCACCACCTCCCGGGACACCAGTCGGGCCGCCCGGGTGTTGAAGCGGGCGGTCATGGTCGGTTGCAATTCCGCCGGGGTGAACGTCGATGACCTGGAGGCGGCCACCGTCCCGGTCACCCGGTTCCAGGTCGCCTCCTCGTCCAGCCTGGCCGGGATCACCGTCCGGTTGACGCCCGACGATCCCGAGTCGGTGGTGCTCCGGTTCTTCGATGAGCGGGGGATCGACATCGACGAGACCGCCCAGCGGAAGATCGAGCGCCTCTACTACCGGGAGGACTTCCGCCGGGCCCTGGCCCGGGAGATCGGGGACATCGGGTTTCCCAATCGGGCCGTCGAGTACTACACCGCCGCCCTCATCGACTCCGTCGACCTGGCCCACTCCCGGGAGGCGAATCTCAAGCTGGTCCTCGACTTCTCCTTCGGCACCGCCAGCTTCGTGATGCCCAACCTGCTGTCCAAGCTGGAGGCCGACGTCCTGGTGGTGAACCCCTATGCCAACACGGCCAGCGCCACCACCTTCGACCGCCGGGCCAGCGCCGACCGGGTGGCCGAACTGGTGAAGGCATCCGGGGCCCATTTGGGCGCGGTACTCGATCCCGGCGGCGAGCAGGTCACCTTCGTGGACGACGAGGGGCACGTCCTCTCCGACGACGAGGCGGTGCTGGTGATGCTGACCCTGGTGACCGATGCCCAGCCCGGTGCCCGGGTGGCGCTCCCGGTGGTGGTGAGCCGGGCGGCCGAGGAGATCTGCCGCCGGACGGGCACCGAGATCGTCTGGACCAAGTTGGCCACCTCCCACCTCATGGAGGTGGCCAGCACCGAGGACGTGATCCTGGGGGCCAGCGAGCACGCCGGATTCATCTTCCCGGGCTTCATGCCCGCCTTCGACGCCGCCGCCACGCTGGTGAACCTGTTGGCCCTGCTCACCCGCACCGGGCGCCCGCTGTCCCACCTGGTCGGGACCCTGCCCAACGTCCATATCGCCCACCAGTCGGTCCATACCCCCTGGGAGCAGAAGGGGACGGTGATGCGCACCCTGGTGGAGGGGTCCGAGGGTCGGGACCTGGTCCTGCTCGACGGGGTGAAGGTGCTGGAGCCCGGTGGCTGGGCGCTGGTCATCCCCGATCCGGAGGAGCCGGTTACCCACGTCTGGGCGGAGGCGGCCACCGACGCCCAGGCCGGAGCCCGCGCCCAGGAGTATGCCGTCCGCATCCGTCAACTGATGCGCTAGCCGGCCGGTCGACCGGCCCGCCCGCCGCCCGGTCGTCCGGCCCGCCCGCCACCCGGTCGGACCCCGGGCACCCGCCGCACCTGTGGCCTCCGTCGGGTATCGTCCGCATCTATGAACGTGCCCGACGACCTCCATTATTCATCGGATCATGAGTGGATTCGCTCGGAAGGCGACCGGGTCCGGGTGGGGATCACCGACTACGCCCAGGATGCCCTGGGGGACGTGGTGTTCGTCGAGCTTCCCGCCGAGGGCGCCACCGTCACCGCCGGCGGGACACTCGGCGAGGTGGAATCGACCAAGTCGGTCTCCGAGATCTACGCGCCGGTGGCCGGCGAGGTGGTGTCGGTGAACACCGCATTGACCGGGGCCCCCGAGCAGCTGAACCAGGACCCGTACGGCGAGGGCTGGATCTGCGAAATCATTCCTGCCGACCTGTCCTCGGTCGACGGGCTGCTGGATGCCGGGGCATATCGGCAGCTGACCGGCGACTGACCGGGGTTCCCCGCGTCTGCCGGGAAGAAGCGAAGGGAGCAGAGCGACTACCGTGAGTGACGTGTTCTGCCATAACTGCGGCCATCGCAATCCGACCGGAGTCAATTTTTGTTCGTCGTGCGGCTCGGCGCTGGCGGCGTCGTCGTCCGACACCACCATGTCGGTTCAGCCGGTGGAGGACACCAGCGAGGGAGTCGATGACGCCACCGCGGTGGGTCTGCTCGAGCTCCCCCGGGGCATCGGCATGCTGGTGGTGAAGCGCGGCCCCAACACCGGAATCCGATACGCGTTGGAGGCCGAGGTGACCCGGGCCGGCCGCCACCCCGAGAGCGACATCTTCCTCGATGACATCACCGTGTCCCGCCGCCATGCCGAATTCGTCACCCACGACCACGTGAGCCGCGTCCGGGATGTCGGCTCGTTGAACGGCACCTACGTGAACCGGGAGCGCATCGAAGAGGCCCGGCTCTCGAGCGGGGACGAAGTACAGATCGGGAAGTTCAAACTGCTGTATCTGGTGGCCACGGGCGAATGACGGAGATGGCGAGAGCACCCGAAGGGGGGAGGGCGCGGTGAGCGGGCGGTCATATCTGTCGATCGGCGATGTCCTCACCCTCCTCCGTCAGGAATTCCCCGACGTCACCATCTCCAAGATCCGATTTCTGGAGAGTCAGGGCCTGGTCAATCCCGAACGGACCCCCTCCGGGTACCGGAAGTTCTACGAGCAGGACGTCGAGCGGCTGCGATGGGTGCTACGCCAGCAACGCGAACACTTTCTGCCGCTCAAGGTCATCAAGGACCGCCTGGGGGACGAGGGCAACGGATCGGAAGCCGCGGGCCCGGCGGAGACCGGCCGAGCCGCGTCGACCGGAGGCGACGGCAGCCCGTCCGAACCGGCCCGGGCCGTCGATCCGGTGTTGGTCGGGCACCCCGCCGTCGGAGGCACCCCGCCGAACCGGCCGGCGCCGTCGCACCCGCGGGCTCCCGACCCGGTGCCGATGGGTGGCGGACAATCCGGACGACTGGCCGTCGACGCGCCGGCATCCCCACCGGCGCGGCTCCCGGGCGGCGGTGGAGCATCGTCTCTCTACGATCAGGAGGAGTCGGACGGCCTGACGCTGCGACCGGCCCCGAGCGAGGACCGCGGGACCGCGGCCCGGACGGCCAACCACGATCCGTCGGAGGCGCCCCGCGGGACTGCCCCGGCGGCCGCGCCGCGCTCGCCGCCGACGCCGGTGAGCTCGTCGGCCGGCGCCGTCACCTCGCCACCGCCGGAGAAAACCGCGACACCGGAGAAAACCGCGACACCGGAGAAAACCGCGACACCGGAGACGACCGCGACACCCGCGACACCGGCGGCCAAGGCCGGTGATACCCCGGCGGCCGCCCGTCCGCCCAAGCCGGCGGCCTCGGCGGCGCGGGCCGCCAGCAAACCGTCGGCCGATCCGCCGTCGGCACCGCCGTCGGGATCGGGGGGCGGCGGCAAAGGCAAGGCGACGGCGGCCAAGGCGGTGTCCGAGATGGCCGGCATGAGCGGGGCCAGCCTCACCCTCGATGAGTTGGCCGCCGCCTCCGGCCTGGACATCGCCGTCATCGACGAGCTCTGCGAGTACGGGCTGTTGGCCCCGTCACGAGTGGGAGGCGGGGAGTACTTCGACGAGGAAGCGCTGGCGGTGGCCAATCTGGTGGCAGCCTTCGCCGGGTTCGGCATCGAGCCCCGCCACCTGCGCCTGTACAAGAACGCCGCCGAGCGGGAGGCCGGGTTCATCGAGCAGATCGTGCTTCCGCTGGTCAGACAGCGAAATCCCGAGGCCCGGGCCAAGGCCAACGACACCGCCGATCAGCTCATCCAACTCGGCCACGGGCTGCGCAGCTCGCTGCTGCGAAAGGCCCTGCGCGACCTGCTGGGAGGTTGAGGGTCCCGCTGCCACCGGGGCTCGGCAACCTTCGGCCGGGCGCGACCGCGGATTCGGCTGTCGCCGAGTAAGTTGCAGACATGGTCGAGGTTCGGCTTCGAGCGGTGCGGGTGGACCTTCAATCGAACACGCCCGTGCTCCTGCTCCAGGAGCCGGACGGCTTGGGCCGGACCCTGCCGATCTTCATCGGGGCTCCGGAGGCGACGGCCATCGCCTTCTCGTTGCAGGGAATGGACACGCCCCGACCGATGACCCATGACCTCATCCGCGACCTCCTGGATGCCCTGGGGGCGGACGTGGTCCGGGTGGTCATCACCGAGTTGCGTACCTCCACGTATCACGCGGAGATCGTGCTTCGCCACAACAATCACGAGGTGTCCGTCTCGTCGAGGCCGTCGGATGCGGTGGCGGTGGCGGTCCGGACGGGAACGTCGCTGTTCGTGGTGGACGAGCTCATGGATGCGGAGGGCATCATGCTGGCCGTCGACGAGGAGGACGAGGCAGAAGACGAGGACGAGAACGCCAATCCCGACGAGCTGGTCGGGGAGTTCCGCCACTTTCTCGATACCATCCGCCCGGAGGACTTCTCTTCCTGAGAACATGGCTGGCGGCCGATGGCACGGCCGCACGGCCGTGGCGACGTGCCGGACCGTGCGGATGCGGTCCCTGAGCGATGGCATCGGCGTCCGACAAACGAGGGGAAGAGTGAACGGCATGAGGAAACCTGTGATCGGCCTGCTTGCCTCCATCTGCCTGGGCGGCCTGGTCTTGGCCGCCTGTTCGTCCGGGAGCTCGACCTCCACCACCGTCACCACCACCACGCCGACCACGTCGCCGTCCACCACCTCGACCACCGCGGCCCGGGGGACGACGACCACGACCTCCGGAACCGCCGGGTGCGCGACCGCCAACCTGACCGCCGCCATCTACGGCAGTAGCGGGGCGGCCGGGACCATCGAGACGACGGTCGCCCTGAAGAACAACCTGTCCACTGCCTGCACGCTCAGCGGGTACCCGGGATTGGGCATGACCGGTTCGAACGGGGCGTCGCTGACCACCACCGTGGTGCGCAAGGGCAACTACCAATTCACCGCCATGGCGCCCACCACGGTGACGCTGGCCGGCGGCCAGCAGGCGTTCTTCAACATGGGGTACTCCGACGTGCCCACCGGATCGGCCACCTCCTGCCCGACCGCGGCCAACCTGGTGATCACCCCGCCGAATTCGTATACCAGCATGACCATCCCCGCCCAGCTCGCACCGTGCAACAACGGGACCATCACCGTGTCGCCGGTATTCCTCGCCTCCAGCCCCGGCGCCCAGACCACGGCCCCTCCGTCGGCTCAGTAGGATCAGACCCCACGTTGCATCCCCGGGCCGCCGACCCGACCCCGCCTGGGGTGCAGAGGAGCCATGGTGAAGTTGGGCATCGAGAGGCGAACCGTACCCACGTCCGTCCTCTGGGCGATCGGTGCCGTGTCCGCCGGGGCGGTGGTCTTCTATGCGATCCTCTACGCCTACGCCCGTCACGAGGTTGACCTCGACGTCTACCTGATGGGTGGGTCCCACCTGTTCGGCGGACATCTCTACGACGTCCAGGACGTCAACACCCATCTCTCCTTCACCTACACCCCGTTCGCGGCGCTGCTGTTCGCTCCGTTGAGCGTGTTCCCCGAACAGGCGGCCGAGTTGTTGGTCGGGGTCGTGAACGTCATCGCCCTGGCCGCCCTGGTGGCCGTCTCCCTCCGGGCAGTTCGACCGGGGTGGGACCGGGCCCAGCGGTGGCGCTGGACGCTCATCCTGATGGCGCCGGCGCTGGCCATGGACCCGGTACGGCTGACCTTCTCGTTCGGCCAGGTGAACATCATCCTGGCCGCCCTGATCCTGGCCGACCTGACCGGGGTGGTGAGGATCGGATCCAAGACGATCCCCCCCGGCCTCCTCACCGGGCTGACGGCGGCGGTGAAGCTCATCCCGCTCATCTTCGTGCCCTACCTGTTCCTGATCCGGAGGGTCCGGGCCATGTGGGTCACCCTGGCCACTTTCGCGGCCTGCGGTCTGGGCCTGGCCCTCCTCGCCCCCCACACCTCCTGGCTGTTCTGGACGAAGTACGTCTCCGACGCCAACCGGGTCGGCGGGACCGCCTTCATCTCCAACCAGAGCCTGCGGGCGGTGATCATCCGGTTCCACCACGGAGGCGTCCCGAACTCGGTCGTCTACGTGGCCGCCATCGGGTTCGGCCTGGCCGGACTGGGACTGGCCACCTGGGCGCACCGGTCGTCGTCACCATTGCTCGGCATCCTGGTCTGCGCCACCACCGGGATGGTGGTGTCGCCGATCACCTGGGCCCACCACATGGTCTGGGTCGTCCCCATCCTGCTGTGGTTGGTGCTGGCCGACGACCGGCCGGCGGGCGGACGGATCTGGGCCGTGGGCGCCGCCCTGCTGTTCTGGAAAGCGCCCATCTGGTCGGTGCCCTACAACCACGGACGGGAACTGGGGGAGAACGCCTGGCAATTGCTGCTGGGCAACTCGTTCTTCTTCGCCATGATGGTGTTCCTCGTCGGGGTAGCGGCCATGCTGGCCTTCCGTCACCTACGGGGTGCCCGCCGATCCCTCCCGACCATCGCCCGGGAGCCGATGGACGCCGGGGCCCGCGACCAGGAGGTCCGGCCGCAGCCGGTGTCGGCCCTCCCGGGCGGGAGTTGAGCCGGGAGAATCAGGCGCGGGGACGGACCAGGATCCGCCCGCGCACGCCGCCGCCCACAATGGCGGAGAGGGCGCCGGGGAGCTCCTCGAGCCCGATCGGCGGGGCGGCCATGGCGTCGAGCATGGCGTCGTCGAAGGCACCGGCCAGTTGGTTCCACACCGCTCGCCGCTCGGCCAGCGGCGTCTGGACCGAGTCGATCCCGAGCAGGGCCACCCCGCGAACGATGAACGGGTAGACCGACGTCTCGAGGGCGTTGCCCCCGGTGAGGCCGCTGGCCGCCACCCCGCCCCCGTAGCGGAGCGACCGAAGCACGCCGGCCAGCGTCCGACCGCCGACGCAGTCGACGGCCCCGGCCCAGCGCTCGGGCCCGAGCACCCGGCCCGAGTCGTCGCCCAGATCCCGCCCGACGACCTCGGTGGCGCCCAGCCCGCGCAGGTAGGGGTGTTCGCCGTCCTTGCCGGTGCTGGCCACCACTTCGTAGCCTCGAGAGGCCAGCAGGGCCACCGACATGCTGCCGACGCCGCCGGACGCCCCGGTGACCAGCACCGGGCCGTGGTTCGGGGCCAGGCCGTGGATCTCCAGGCGCCGAAGCGACAGCGCGGCGGTGAAACCGGCGGTCCCGATGACCGCGGCGTGACGCGGGCTGAGCCCGTCGGGGAGGGGCACCACCCAGCCGGCGGGGACCCGGGCGTACTCGGCGAACCCACCGTGATGGGCGACCCCGAGGTCGTAGCCGTGGACGATGACGGCCTGGCCCACCGGGTAGCCGTCGGCACTGACCACGGTGCCGACCAGGTCGACTCCGGGCACCAGCGGCGAGATACGCGCCACCCGGTTGCCCGGTTGGGCGACCATGCCGTCCTTGTAGTTGACCGCCGACCAGTCGACCCGGACGAGCACGTCTCCGGCCGGAAGGTCGTCGGCCGTAAGCGTGCGGACACCGTGGGTGACCTCGTCCCCGGTCCGCTCGACCACGAAGGCGGAGAAGTTCCCCGGGGCCGGGATCGGTCCGGAAGCGGGCCCAGCCGTGGGGTGAACGGTTTCAGCAGTCATGCGGGCTACCGTACCGAGTTCATGGGGGGCCAGAAGCGCGAGGTGCCGGAGCCCGGGGCCCGCCCCGAGCGGGTGGAACGGTTCGGGTGGTGGCCGTCGCCGTTTTCTGCCCGCCAGGTGGCGGCCGGGAAGATCTCGCGTTCGGGGCTGCAGTCGGATGGGGCGTCGTTGTGGTGGTTGGAGAGCCGGCCCGAGGAGGGCGGCCGGCAGGTGGTGGTGAGCGACGCGGGCGGCGGTGCCCCGACGGACGTGTCCCCGCCGGCGGTCAGCGTTCGGAGCCGGGTCCACGAGTACGGCGGGGGAGCGGCCACCGTCTCGGGTGGGACCCTGTTCTATGTCGACCAGGAGGATCAGCGCCTCTACCGGTCGACCATCGGCGATGGCGACGGTGACGGTGATGGCGACGGCGCCGGTCCGGTTCCGCTGACCCCCGAGCCCGAGTCGCGATCCGGTTGGTCCTACCGGTACGCGGACGGGGCGCTCACCCCGACGGGGGACTGGTTGATCTGTGTCGAGGAGGGCCACCAGCGCTCCGGCACCCGGCACCGGGTGACGGCGGTGGCCACCGACGGTTCGCTCCGGGTGATCCCGCTGGTCGACGCCGGGGGCTTCGTGGCCGCACCCCGCCCGTCCCCGGACGGAGCCCGATTGGCCTGGGTCGGCTGGAGCCATCCGCACATGTCGTGGGACGAGTCCGAGGTGTGGGTGTCCGAGCTGGTGGAGTCGGACGCCGGCATCCACGTCGCCGGCGCCCACCGGGTGGCCGGCGGGGTTGGCATCTCGGTGGGTCAGCCGCGGTGGTGCACCGACGGCAGCCTGGTGCTGATCGATGACCGAACCGGATGGTGGCTGCCCTGCCGCATCCCGGGCGACCGGCTGGACGCCGCGGGCGCCGTGGTCGCCGCGGACGCCGCGGACGCCGCGGTGCCGATGGTGGATCTCGACGCCGAGTTCCATGCCCCCGACTGGGCGCTGGGCGCCGCCACCATGGCAGAGCTGGCCGACGGTTCGCTCATCGCCCGCATGCACCGGGATGGCCGGGATCATCTGGTGCGGCTGCACCCGCCCGCCGCCACCGGAACCGCCGCCCGGGCCGACTGGGAGGTCGGCGTCGTCGAGCAACCCTGCCTCACCATCAGTGGGGTGGCGGTCGCCGACGGCCAGCGGATCGGGATCCTGGGGGCCACCGCCACCGCGGGGATGGGCGTGTACCAAGTGAGCGTCGACGGATCCGAGCCGGCGCGCCGGCTGACCCCGGCACCGGCTGGCCACGGACCCGGCAACCCGGCCGAAGCCGACGTGGCGGTGGCCGAGCCGTTCGTGGCCGACACCGGGGCCGGGCCCGTCCCCGGGCTGTTCTACCCACCCACCAACACCGCCGCCCGCGGACCGGAGACGTCGAGACCCCCGCTGGTCGTCTTCTGCCACGGCGGCCCCACCGGGGCGGCGGAGCCGGGATTCGACCCGCTCATCCAGTTCTTCACCAGCCGGGGTCTGGCGGTGGCGGCGGTGAACTACCGGGGCAGCAGCGGGTATGGCCGCGACTACCGCCGGAGCCTGCAGGGTCGGTGGGGGATCGCCGACGTCGACGACTGCACCGCCTACGCGGTGGCGCTGGCCGAGGCCGGGCGGGTCGACGGGGCCAACCTGGCCATCCGGGGCACCAGCGCCGGCGGGCTCACCGCGCTCGGGGCCCTGGTGCGGAGCCAGGCGTTCCGCGGCGCCGCCTCCTGGTACGGGGTGACCGATCTCCAAGCGCTGGCCACCGACACCCACGACTTCGAGTCCCGGTACCTCGACGGGCTGGTCGGCCCACTGCCCGCCGCCGCCGACGTCTACCGGCAGCGATCCCCCCTCTACCACCCGGATGCGGTGACCGGAGCCGTGCTCCTCCTCCAGGGCGCCGACGATCCGGTGGTGCCGCCCGACCAGTCCGAGCGTTTCGCCGAGGCGCTGGCCGCCCACGGCGTCCGGTGCACACTCGAGGTGTTCGCGGGTGAATCCCACGGGTTCCGTCGAGCCGACACCATCGAAGCCTGCTTGGTCGCGGAGCTGGGGTTTTACCGGTCGTTGTTCGGTCCCGACGCCGGCGACGACCAGCCGCCGCCGGCTCCGGGCCCCCCGGGAATCCGATGACCCCGGTGGTACCATCGATCGTGGTTCCCGAGCGCCAACCGAGGTCGTGGGGTCGCGACGCCGGGCTCGTAGCGGCGCTGGGCGATACCTACCGCCGGGCGTTTCTCGCCCTGCGCGGCTGGTCGCCCGAGTGGCGGGACGCGCTGCTGTACTCGATGTCGGCCATGTTCGCGGCGGGAACCGCCCTCGGGGCCGGCATCCCGCTCTACCGGCAGTGGGGCCAGATGGCGGTGGGGCCCTACGCCGCCGCCGCGGTGTTCATGGCCGTCGTCGCCTGGCGGGTTGGCCGGCGGCCGAATTCCGGACGGGGTTCGGCTCGGGCCGAACCCGGCGACAACGGCAAGGGCGAACCGATCGGGACCCCACCCGACCCGTTGGGTGAAATCGGCGCCGACCGCCGCCGACGATGGCAAGCGGCCCGGATCGGCGCCTGCATCGTGGTGCTGGCCGGCGCCACCATCGTCCCACTGACCATGGAGGTGATCTGGAGGTCGGAAGGCGCCGCCGCCGCCCACGTGCAACCCGAGGTGCTGGTGGTGGAGCGGGCCGGGGTGCTGGCCGACGCCGGTAAGGACCCCTACCGGGTGGTCGACAAGAACGGGCACATCGTCATCAACCAGAACCAGGTGCCCACCTACGAGCTCTACTATCCCTACCTTCCCGGCATGGTGCTGTTCGGTTTCTCGAGTGGGAGCAAGGTCGAGGCCCGTCTCACCGATGCCCGGATCCAGTTCCTGGTCTTCACCCTGATCATCTCGTTGATCGCCCTCAGTCGGCTCCGACCCCCGACCGACGCCCGATTCCGGGCCCTGCAGGTGCTGACGGTGTTGCCCACCGCCGCGCTTCCGTTGGCGACCGGAGGCGACGACATGCCGGTGGTGGCGCTGATGCTCCTCGGCCTCGTCGCCCTCCAGCGTCGAAGACCGCTGATCGCCGGGCTCGCCCTCGGAGCCGCGTCGTCACTCAAGTTCACCGCCTGGCCGTTGGCGGTGCTGGCCATCTGGGTCGCGCTCGACCAACAGACGCGGCGGGCCATCGGCCGTTACCTCCTCGGACTGCTGGTGGTCGTCTGCCCGGTGGTGCTCCCGGTGGCCCTGAGCAATCCGTCCGCCTTCGTCGACAATGTCATCCGGTTCCCGCTGGGCCTGGCCGGGGTGGCGTCTCCGGCCGTCAGCCCGCTGCCCGGACACCTGTTGGTGTCGGCCTTCCCGGCCGCCCATCGGATCTACGTGGTGATCCTGTTGGTCGGGGGACTGGCGCTCCTCATCCGGCATCTGGTCCGGAGGCCGCCGGTCGGCGCCGCCGGGGTAGCCCGGCTGGCCGGGTGGGTGATGCTGTTCGCCATCCTGCTGGCACCGGCCACCCGGGTCGGCTACCTGCTCTACCCGATCAACCTGTTCATCTGGTCGTGGATGCTGGGACGGGCCGCCGATCCCGAGGTGACCAAGGGCGGCATCCAAGGGCCGGAGTTGGGCCTTGACCGGATAGCACCGCAACCCGTCCCGCAACCGGGCTGAACCGACGCCGCGGGCCCGAGCCGGGCGGGTTACTCGTCGCTGTCCTGCTCGAAGACCACCAGGGTGAACGGCGTGACCCCGGAGGCGGTGCCCGGGGGCACGATGGCGCCGACTTCCCAGTAGTAGCCGTCGCCGCTCGCCCGGCGGGCCAGGATTTCGCGGCCGGACACCCCGTTGGAGGTCCCCTGGCCCTGATAGATGAGCTTCCACCCGAGGCGGGGAAGGAGGGTCCGGTAGACGTCGACGACCTGATCCGAGGAGAGCCCGATGGTGAACGACGCACTGCGGTTGTACTGGGTGTGGTTCTGATCGATGTTGACCCAGTGGCGCAGGTCGCTCCCGGCGGGGACGGCCAGCGCCGACAGGATGTCGGCCGGCGGCTCGCTGCTGACGATGGGCTTCAGCGCGGTGGTCGCCGGGGTGAGCTGTACCACGGTCCCGTCGGGGATCGTGATCGAGTGGAGGGTCAGGACCGGGTTGTTGCCGGCGGTGATGATGGAGGCCACTACCCCGCCCACCAGGATGAAGGCGGCAATGCCGACGACGATGATGGCCGGCCCGCGGAGCGACATGCGCTGGTAGGCGCGGTTCTCGGGATCGACGCTGAGGTCTTCGTCGGGCGGCGCGGCGTCCGGCCGGTCGGGCGGCGCCTGGGCAGGGGTGGTCATGGCCGGCAACCATGCTACCGGCGGGGCACCGACCGATAGGAATCGCCAGCCCCTGACCCACCGCCGGATCCCCGGTGGGGTGACGGCCTGACCCCTACACTCCGGGAACCGACAGGTTCGACCATCGAGGGGGCATCGTGGAGGCTACTGAGCCGGGTTCGAGGCAATCAGAGCCGGCCGACCCGCCCGGAAGGCTCAGCCGGCGGGTCCTGCTCGGCAGCGCGGCAGTGGGAGCGACCGGAATCGCCCTGGCCGCCTGCGGGGGATCCTCGACCGGCGGGAGCACCACCACCTCGACGTCCCGGCCGGCCGGCCGGGTGGGGGTTCCCCCGAATCCCAAAGCCGCGATCGGGAGCGATCAGCTTCCCCAGTTCGACCACATCGTGGTGGTGATGATGGAGAACCATTCCTTCGACAACATCCTCGGCACCCTGGGGCGGGGAGACGGACTCAAACTCGGCCCGGGTGGCGCGCCCCAGGCCACCAACCCGGACGGGCAGGGACACCTGGTGCACGCCTTCCACATGCCGAACGTCTGCCAGCTGACCGACAAGCCGGCCCAGAACTGGAATGCCTCCCACACCCAGTACTCGAACGGCACCAACCAGGGATTCGTGATCAGCCAGTCGGGGCCGGTGGCCATGGGCTACTGGACCGACGCCGACATGCCGTTCACCAACAGCCTGGCCCGCACCTTCCCGGTGGCCGACCGCTATTTCGCCTCGGTGGGGGCCCAGACCTACCCGAACCGCCGGTACCTGGTGGCCGGCACCTCCCTCGGGCAGATCAAGAACACCTTCCCGAACCCGCTTCCGCCCAACGGCACCATCTTCGACCAGCTCAACACCCACGACATCTCCTGGAAGAACTACTACTCCAACCTCCCCACCCTGGGCATCTTCATCTCCCTCCTGGCCAACAAGGCCATGAGCTCCAACCTGGCCAACATCCAGAGCTTCTACTCGGACTGCGCGGCGGGGAGCCTTCCCTCGTTTTCCATCGTCGATCCCGACTTCGTCAACCAGTCGGAGGAGAACCCCCAGGACATCCAGTACGGCGACGCCTTCCTGGGCCAGGTGGTCAACGCGGTGATGGCCGGGCCGAAATGGTCGAAGACCCTGCTGGTCTGGAGCTACGACGAGCACGGCGGCTACTACGACCACGTGGTGCCCCCGGCGGCCGCCATCCCCGACGACATCCCGCCGACGTTGGCGGCGGGCGACGTTCCCGGCCAGTTCAACCGGTTCGGCTTCCGGGTGCCGGCCGGACTGGTCAGCCCCTATGCCAAGCGCGACTACGTGTCCCATACGGTGTTCGACCACACCTCGGTGCTGAAGGTGGTGGAGACCAAGTGGAACCTCCCGGCCCTCACCCGGCGGGATGCCGCGGCCAACAACCTGCTGGACATGGTCGACTTCGACGCGTCGCCGGGGTTCCTGCATCCCCCGAAGCTCTCGGCGCCGGCCAACCCAGCCGTGGAGGCCGGGTGCCTGACCACCGGACCCGGGGTGATTCCGCCCCCGTCGGCGGTGACCGCGGTCAAGACCTGAGGCCACGACCTGAGGCCGGCTCCGGAGACCCGGGGTTGCCGGCGCCTACTTCGACGACCGGCGGAGCGCCTTTTTCAGCACCCCGTCGTAGCCCTCCAGCCCTTCGCGGTAGAGCTTCGACTCGGGACCGGCGGCGATGCCCACCCGCTCGGGGATGACCCCCCAGATCGGCACCTTCTGCTCGGTCCACCAATCGATGGTCTCGGTCAGATCGTTGGTCCCGAGGCGGGCGGCGCAGATCACCACCCCGAAGGGTGTCCGTTTCGGCACGATGTCCAAGGTGGCCGCCACCCGGGTGAACTCCACGCCGCCGGCCCGGGTCGGGATGACCACCGCGTCAGCCCCCCCGATGGCGGCCCGCACGATCCGCTCGTCCCCCGGCGGGGTGTCCACCACCGACAAGCCATCGGTGGTGGCCATGGCCCGGACCACCGTCCGCTCGGACGGCCCCTCCACCAGTTCGACGCCCTCGATCGGGCTGGTTTCGAGCCACTCGGCGGCCGATGCCTGCCGGTCGGCATCGACCAGCACCACGGGGTCGTAGCCCCGCTCCACGGCGGCGGCGGCCAGGTAGATGGCCGTGGTGGTCTTGCCCACGCCACCCTTCACATTGCTCACGACGATGTTCATAAGTGCAGACATGATCGCACATCCGGGTCGAGGGCCGGAAGCCCGTCGGCGGGGCGTTCAGGCCGGTAGCGGGGGTGCCTCGGTCGACGAGTCGAGGGCGATGGCCGCCCGGGTGGAGGTCAGCGCCGCGCCCACCATGATGGCGAGATATCCCCACCGGGCCCGCCGCGGGAGGTGGCCGAAGGCCACCACCGTGGCCACCCCGTCGACCAGGTCGGCGACACCGCTGAGCGCAACCCACGGCCGCCCTTCGGCATCGGACACCGACAATCCCCGGAGGGTGCCGATCCCGAGCACCAGGTCCCGGCCGCCCATGGCCCGGGCCAGCAGCCGGGCGGGTACGTCGTCCCCGACATCGCCCACCCAGGGCCGGGCCACCAGGGAGGGGGTGAGCACCGCCGCTGTCCCCACGCCCACCCGGCCCCAGGCGACGAGGCGGGCGGTGGTCCGGAAGAAGTCGTTCCGCATGCCGACACGCTAATGGGGATCGACCATCTCGCTAATTGCCGGGATTTCGCTCTCTCTGTGGCCCCGATCGACCACGTTGGGTAGCCGCCGCGGGGTCGAGGAAGGAAAGTTCCTGGTCAGGTTGGTTTACATTTTGATGACCATCCATAAGACTGTGGTGAGCGACGGCGTTGTGTCAGCAGCGCCGACAGGAGGGGGTGCCCGGCCTGGCCGGGTGCAGGTTCCTGTGAGACAAAGGGGGGAGCGGCCGGGTCGGAAGACCCGGCCGCTGTCATCTCCCGAAATGGTCGAGCGGCCCGTGGCCCTTCCCCAGCCGCCAACCGGCCCCTCCGACCAGAGCCCGATGGACGAAGGCCTTGGCCCCGGCGACGGCGGTGGGCACCTCGGCCCCGCCGGCCAGCTGGGCGGCGATGGCCGCCGACAGCGAGCATCCGGTGCCGTGGGAGTTGGGGGTGTCGACCCGATCGGCGCGGAGGACCGTGACCGACGTCCCGTCGAAGAGCACATCCGGGACGGAGGGGGGCGGCCGGGCCCCGGAGCCGGGCTCGACGCCGGCCAGGTGACCACCCTTGATCAGCACCCATTGGGAGCCGAGGTCATGAATGGCCCGGGCGGCGTCGACCATGGCGTCCACGTCGGACAAGCCGCCGGGGTCGGTGTCGCACAACAGCGCCGCCTCCCACAGGTTGGGGGTGACCACCAACGCCCAGGGCACCAGGAGATCCCGGTAGGCGCCTACCCCGCCGTCGCCCAGCAGCGGCTGCCCGGAGGAGGAGACCATCACCGGGTCGACCACCAGCTTGGGCAGGTCCCCGGCGGCGGCCCACCGGCCGACCACCGCGATGACGTCGACGGTGGCCAGCATCCCGGTCTTGGTGGCGGCCACCGGCAGGTCGGCAAGCACGGTGGCGATCTGCCGGTGGACGAACTCCGGCGGGAGGACGTGCACCCCGTCCACCGAGGCGGTGTTCTGGGCGGTCACCGCGGTGACGGCGGTCGCCGCGAAGGCGCCGAGGGCGCCCATCGTCTTGATGTCGGCCTGGATCCCGGCACCGCCCCCGGAATCGGACCCGGCGATGGTCAGGGCCACCGGCGGTTGGCCGGTCATCCGTCGATCAGACCGACCGTCGGGCTCGACGCCCGGGCGTGCACCCGCCGCGGGATCCTTCCGGCCGCCCGGGCCCGGCGACCGGCGGTCACCGCGTCCCGGACGGCGGCGGCCATCAGCGCCGGATGGTGGGCGCGGGTGATGGCCGTTGCCACCAGGACGGCATCGCAGCCGAGCTCCATGGCCACGCAGGCATCGGAGGCGGTGCCGATGCCGGCATCCAGGATCACCGGGACGCCGGCCTGGTCGACGATGAGGCTGATGTTGTGCGGGTTGCGGATGCCCAGCCCGCTGCCGATCGGGGAGCCGAGGGGCATGATCGCCGCGCAGCCCAGCTGCTCGAGCCGGCGGGCCATGATCGGGTCGTCGTTGGTGTAGGGGAGCACCACGAACCCTTCGTCGACGAGTTCCTCGGCCGCGGCCAGCAATTCGACCGGGTCGGGGAAGAGGGTGAGGTCGTCCCCGATGACCTCGAGTTTCAGCCAGTCGGTCTCGAACGCCTCCCGGGCCAGCTTGGCCGTCAGCACCGCCTCCGAGGCGGTGAAGCAGCCGGCGGTGTTGGGCAGTACCCGGACTTTGTGTTCGTCGAGCAGGTCGATCAGCGAGTGCCGGGTACCGGGGTCGACCCGGCGCACCGCCACCGTGGCCATCGACGCCTTCGAGGCCGTCAGGGCATCGGCGAACGCCTCGGGGCTGGACAGGCCCCCCGACCCGAGGATCAGCCGCGAGCCGATGGTCTCGCCGGCGATGACGAAGCCGTCCTCCGACATCTCGGGGGCCGACGGGTCGAGCGGGTCCATCCCGTCCACGGTACCGGGACCGGTCACCCGCCGGCGACGGCGGTGACGATCTCGATGCGGTCACCGAGGACCAGCGGGGTCTGGGCCCAACGACTCTTCGGCACCACCTCGCCGTTGCGGGCCACCGCCACCCCCTTGGGGGAGGGGCACCACCGGCCGACCAGATCGGCCACCGTGGTTCCCGGGGGCCCGTCCCATGCGGTCCCGTTCACCTCGACGAGGCTCACGTTCGGACCCGGGCCTCGCCCGGCGCGGCGACGCCGTCGGGAGCGGTGAACCGATCGGGCCGGAACGGCGCCATGAACCCGGACACCGCCCGACCGTCGAGCAGGCCCACCACCGCGTCGGCGGTGACGGGAGCCAGCAGGATGCCGTTGCGGTAGTGGCCGGTGGCCATGAGCAGCCCCTCCATCGACGTGGTCCCGACCAGCGGGGCGTTGTCCGGGGATCCCGGGCGCAGGCCGGACGAGGTCTCCACCAGTTCGTACTCGTCGAGGGCGGGGACGATGGCCCGGGCGTCCCGGAGGAGGTCGTGGACCGACCCGACCTGGACGGTGAGGTCGAACCCCTTCTCCTCCACGGTGGCCCCGATGACGACGGCCCCGTCCTGGCGGGGGACCAGGTAGCAGGTTCTCCCGTGGACCAGGCCGCGGACGATCCGGCGGAGCCGTGGCGCACCGGAAGTGGCCCGGGTCCGCACGGTCATTCCCTTCACCGGTCGCACCGGGGGGAGCAACGGCCGGGGGATCCCGCCCAGCTGTCCTGACCAACACCCGGCGGCGATGACCACCGCCCCGGCAGCGACGGTCTCGCCGTGGCCCAGGACCACCCCGGTCGCCCGCCCGGCCGACGACGCCACCGTCGCCACCGTGTCCGCCACCAAAGTCACCCCGGTGTGCTCGCCGGCGGCCAGCAGGGCGTCGACCAGCAGCCGGTTGTCGACCTGGTGATCGTCGGAGAACTCGGCCCCACCGGCGATGCCGGGAGCCAGCAGCGGCTCGAGCTCCCGGCACTGGCGGGAGGACAGCCGGCGGGGCGAGAGCCCCAGTGACAGCTGGTACCCGAGGACATCGTCGACCACCCGTCGGTCGGAGGGGTCGAGGGCGGCGACCATGGTCCCCGACCTCCGGTAG
>DASZNG010000212.1:0-18508 GCA_035551535.1 Acidimicrobiales bacterium
CATCGGCATCCGTGCCAGTCACGGATCCAGGCGGGCCCGCCTCGGGCCGGCCATCCGATCCACGGCTGCGGACCCGACAAACAGATTTGAGGAAGACCCCGGTGGATGGGCACTGCGCCCTTCCACGACCCCCAGTGTACCTGGGAACTGGCCAAATGCCGGTTTTTTGTCTCCGGGCCGCCTGCGGCTCAGGTGGTGGAGGGCTCCCGGTACACCTCCGAGCCGCCATCCCGGAACTCCACCGACTTCTCTTTCATGCCCAGCTCGACGGCGGAGGCGAGCTCCACGCCCTTGCTCTCGGCATAGTCGCGCACGTCCTGGCTGATCCGCATCGAGCAGAATTTCGGGCCGCACATCGAGCAGAAATGGGCGGTCTTGGCCGGCTCCGCCGGCAACGTCTCGTCGTGATAGGCCCGGGCGGTCTCGGGGTCCATAGCCAGGTTGAACTGGTCCTCCCACCGGAATTCGAACCGGGCCTTGGACAGGGCGTCGTCCCACGACTGGGCCCCGGGATGGCCCTTGGCCAGGTCGGCGGCGTGGGCGGCGATCTTGTAGGCGATCATCCCCTGCTTCACGTCGTCCCGGTTGGGCAGGCCCAGGTGCTCCTTGGGGGTGACGTAACAGAGCATGGCCGTCCCGTGCATGCCGATCACCGCCGCGCCGATGGCCGAGGTGATGTGGTCGTAGGCCGGGGCCACGTCCACGGTGAGCGGCCCGAGTGTGTAGAACGGCGCGTCGTGGCAGACCTCCTTCTGCAGCGTCACGTTCTCGGCCACCTTGTGGAGGGGGACATGGCCGGGGCCCTCGATCATGACCTGCACGTCGTGCCGCCAGGCGATCTCGGTGAGCTCGCCCAGCGTCCGCAGCTCGGCGAACTGGGCCTCGTCGTTGGCGTCGGCGATCGACCCCGGCCGGAGGCCGTCGCCGAGCGAGAAGGCCACGTCGTAGGCGGCCATGATCTCGCAGATCTCCTCGAACCGGGTGTAGAGGAAGTTCTCGGTGTGATGGGCCAGGCACCAGGCGGCCATGATCGAACCGCCGCGGCTCACGATCCCGGTCATCCGGGCGGCGGTCATCGGCACGTAGCGCAGCCGCACCCCGGCGTGGATCGTGAAGTAGTCGACCCCTTGCTCGGCCTGTTCGATCAGCGTGTCCCGGTAGAGGTCCCAGGTCAGCTCCTCCGGGCTCCCGTCGACCTTCTCGAGCGCCTGGTAGATGGGCACGGTGCCGATCGGCACCGGCGCGTTGCGCATGATCCACTCCCGGGTGGTATGGATGTCCGGCCCGGTCGAGAGGTCCATCACGGTGTCGGCGCCCCAGCGGGTGGCCCAGGTCAGCTTCTCGACTTCCTCGTCGATGGACGACGACACCGCCGAGTTCCCGATGTTGGCGTTGACCTTCACCAGGAAGCGGCTGCCGATGACCATGGGCTCGGATTCGGGGTGGTTGACATTGGCCGGGAGGATGGCCCGTCCGGCGGCGATCTCGTCGCGCACGAACTCGGCATCCATGGCCTCCCGGGCGGCGACGAACGCCATCTCCGGGGTGATCTCGCCCCGGCGGGCGTAGTGGAGCTGGGTCACCGGGGTGCCCGACGACCGCAGCGGGGATCGGCCCGGAGCCGGGAACACCTCGGGACCACTCCCCTCCCGGCGGACGGCGGCCCGCCCGTCGTCCCGGCGGCGAGCGGTCCGGCCGGCGTACTCCTCGACGTCGTTCCTCGCCATGATCCACGGGCGCCGGAGCGGGGGGAGGCCCACCATCGGATCCGAGCCGGGACCCGAGGTGTCGTAGAGGCGAACGGGTGGGTTGGGCACCGCGCCGTCGCGGCCCGGCGAGTCCGACAACGAGACCTCGACGAACGGGACCTGGAGGCCGTCACCCCCGTCCACGTAGACCTTGCGCCGGTGGTGGGGGTCGGCTTCCGGCTTGGCGGTGATGGTGATCGGCTCGGTCATGGATCGGTTCCCTTCGCACTTCGTTCCAACCTGAGTCTCCCACGACGGCATCGCTCCCGTTCCGGCGGAATGTGCCAAGGTGAGGGCAGGACAGACGAAAGGACATCACCCATGGGAAAACTGGCATCCGGCGACCGGGCCCCGGCGTTTACCCTGCCAGACCAGGACGGCAAGAAGGTCTCGCTGAAGGACTTCGCCGGCAAACCGGTGGTCATCTACTTCTACCCGCGGGACGACACCCCGGGCTGCACCAAGGAGGCCTGCCAGTTCAACGACAATCTCCACGCCTTCTCCCGGGCCGGCGTCCCCGTCCTCGGCATCTCCGCCGACACCGCCGAGAAGCACCAGAAATTCCGGGCCAAGTACGGGCTCACCTTCCCACTGCTCACCGATGCCGACCACAAGGTGGGCGAGAAGTACGGAGCCTGGGGGGAGAAGACCCTCTACGGCAAGAAGACCATCGGGGTGATCCGGTCGACGTTCCTGATCGGCGCCAACGGGAAGATCGAACGTCCCTGGTACAGCGTGAAGGCCGACGGCCACGCGGCCAAGGTGCTGGCCGAGATCCAGGGCTGACCGGAACAGGGTTCAGTGCTGGTGGGCCGGGCACCAATAGGTGGTGCGGCCCCCGATGGTGGCTCGGCTCAACTCGGTCCCGTCTTTCGGGCACCGACCCCCGGGGTGGCGTTCCTCCATCAGGTCCCCGAGGTGGGAGCCACCCCGGGTCAGGAGGAGATCCAGGGTCCTCCCCATCCCGGCGTGGAGCCGGCGGACCTCGGCCGGCGTCAACGACCCGGACGGGCGCTCCGGGGAGAGGCCGGTCCGCCACAGCACTTCGTCGGCGATGAGGTTCCCGATGCCGGCCACCCTCGACTGGTCGAGGAGCCGGGCCTTGAGCGGGGCCGCCGATTCCCTCAGGGCCGCGGCCAGCTGGGCCCGGGTGATGGACAGGGCATCGGGGCCCAGGTGGTCGAGGGTGGGGTCGATCAGGACGCCGCCGAGCCGCCTCGGGTCCTGCACCTCGAGGGTCCCACCGTCCTCGAAGCCGAGGGCGAACCGGTCCCAGGCCGGGTTGACCCGTCGGGGGGTGTACAGCAGGTGCTCGATGCTCGAGGATCCGTCGACGAACAGGCTGCCGGTCATGCCGAATCGGATGCCCACCACCGGGCCCCCGTCGGTGTCGAGGAGGAGCAGCTTGCCGATGCGGCGGGCGGCGGTGAACCGGTGTCCGACCAACAGACGGCGGAGCATCGCCTGGGTGCCCCCGTTCTTCAGGTACCACCGGTCGGGCGCCTTCACCGAGCGGATGGGCCGACCCTCCGCGGTTTCGGCCAGCCGGCGGTACGACTCGATTTCGGGGAGCTCGGGCACCGACCGAGGGTAGCCACTCGGCGGCCCCCGATCGCCGCGATCCCAGACCCTAAAGTGGAACCAGCGACGACGGGAGAGGAACCGATGCAGATGGAGGTGCGCGGGGTGGTGGCCGGAGCCAAGGGCAAGCCGGTGTCGCTCGAAACCATCGTGGTCCCCGATCCCGGGCCCGGCGAGGCCCGGGTGCGGATCCAGGCCTGCGGGGTGTGCCACACCGACCTCCACTACCGGGAGGGGGGCATCAACGACGACTTCCCCTTCCTGCTCGGCCATGAGGCGGCCGGCATCGTCGAGGCCACCGGCGACGACGTGTCCAGCGTCTCGCCCGGCGACTTCGTGGTCCTCAACTGGCGGGCGGTCTGCGGCCAGTGCCGGGCCTGCCGCCGGGGCCGTCCCTGGTACTGCTTCGCCACCCACAACGCCGCCCAGAAGATGACGCTGGCCGACGGGACGCCGCTGACCCCGGCGTTGGGCATCGGCGCCTTCGCGGAGATGACCCTGGTGGCCGCCGGGCAGTGCACCCCGGTGGACCCCCAAGCCCGGCCGGAGGCGGTCGGCCTGCTGGGTTGCGGGGTCATGGCCGGGCTGGGGGCGGCCCTGTTCACCGGCGACGTCGGGCCCGGGGATTCGGTGGCCGTCTTCGGCTGCGGCGGGGTGGGTTGCGCGGCGGTGGCCGGCGCCCGGCTGGCCGGGGCCACCACGGTGATCGCCGTCGACCTCGACCCGGGCAAGCTCGAGCTGGCCCGCGGCTTCGGGGCCACCCACGTCGTCGACGCCGGCGCCGATGATCCGGTGGAGGCCATCCGGGCCCTGACCGGCGGCAACGGCGCCGATGTCTGCATCGAGGCGGTCGGGAACCCGAAGGTGATGGAACAGGCGTTCTACGCCCGGGATCTGGCCGGGACCCTGGTCCAGGTCGGGGTCCCGACCCCGGCCATGCGCATCGACCTGCCGATGATCGAGTTCTTCGGCCGCGGGGGCCAGCTGAAGCCGAGTTGGTACGGCGACTGCCTCCCCTCCCGGGATTTCCCCATGCTGGTCGACCTCTATCTCCAGGGCCGGCTCGATCTCGATCGCTTCGTGTCGGAGACCATCGGCCTCGAAGATGTCGAGGAGGCCTTCCACCGGATGGAGCGCGGCGAGGTGCTCCGTTCGGTGGTCACCCTGCCGGCATGATCGAACGGGTGGTCACCTCGGGGACCTTCTCGCTCGACGGTCAGGACTTCGACGTCGACAACAACATCTGGCTGGTCGGCGACGACCGCGAGGTCCTGGTCATCGACGCCGCCCACGACCACCTCCCGATCGTGGAAGCCATCGGCTCGCGCCGGACGGTGGCCATCGTGGCCACCCACGGGCACAACGACCACATCAACGCGGCCTCGGCGCTGGCCGACCGGGTCGAGGCCCCGATCTGGCTCCATCCCGCCGACCGCCAGCTGTGGGATCAGGTGTACCCGTCCCGACCGCCGGACGCCGAACTGGCCGACGGTCTCGGCTTCGACGCCGGCGGGTCGACCCTCGAGGTCATCCACACACCGGGGCACACCCCGGGTGGCTGCTCGCTCCACGACCGCCGGCTCGGGGTGGTGTTCACCGGCGACACCCTCTTCCGGGGCGGTCCCGGGGCCACCGGCCGGAGCTTCTCCGACTTCCCGACCATCATCGAATCGATCCGTCGCCGATTGCTGACCCTGTCCCCCGAGACCCGGGCCCTGCCCGGCCACGGGGAGGAGACGGTCATCGGAGACGAGGCACCCCATCTCGACGAATGGATGGCCCGGGGCCACTGACGGCCGGTCGGGGTCGGCCCGCCCCTGGCCTGGCCTACGCTCGCCCTCGTGCCCCGCCCCGTCGACCCGCCCGATCGGGGGCGGACAATCCGCCGCCGGGTCTCCCGACCCCTGTCGTTGCTGGCCGTGGCCGGCACCGCCGCCCACCACGGCTTCGAGCTGGGCAACGGGGTGGGCCTGGTCTGGCAGCCGGAGCTGGGCCTCGGCGGGGCGGGGACGCTGTGGGTCGTCCAGTTGGGACTGTGGTCGTGGATGGCCGCCCGGGGCGGGAGGCGGTGGGATCGGGTGCTGGCCATGCTGGCCGGATCCGGGGTGGCCGGGGTCGTCGTCCACTTCACCCTCTGGCCCTGGAAACGGAACCGGTTCGGGATCCCGGTGCTCACCGAGGCCGAAGGCCTGCCTCCTTCCCGGCTACCCGCCTACAACGCCATTCTCGGCGTCTGGGGTCTGGCGTCGTTGGTCTCGCTCCTGGAGTTGACGCCGTCCCGGCGCCGCTGGGCCGTGACCGGACTGGTGGCGCTCCCGATCTTCCGGCTGTCGGCTCGTCACCACTTCAAGTGGGCGACCGAACAGTCCGACCAGAATCCGGCCTGGTGGAACCGGGGGTTTCGCCAACCGACCACCGCCACCGACACGGACCGCGGGTCGTAACCGGCGCCAATTCCACCCTGCCGATGACCGTCGCTAGGGTGTCCTCATGCCTCCCGAAAAGCCGCAGTGGTTCGAGCTCTACAAAGAGGTGGTGACCTCAGGACTGTGCACCGGATGCGCCGGCTGCATCGTCGCCTGCCCCTACGACGTCCTCTCCTACGACGACACCGGCGGCCGGTACAAGCCGTTCCATATCGACGCCGACGGTGGCCCGGACAACTGCACCCACGGCCTCAAGGGCTGCACCATGTGCACCCGGGCCTGTCCCCGGTTCCGGCTCTGGGAGCCGGAGATCGACCATCACCTGTTCGGTCGGGAGCGGACCGCCGAAGAGGTTGCCGGGGTTTCCTCCGACATCCTCCTGGTCCGCGCCACCGATCCTGATGTCCTCGACGTCGGCCAGGACGGGGGGCTGGTCTCGGCCCTGCTCATCTGGGCGCTCGACCACGACGTGATCGACGCCGCCCTGGTCTCCTATCTCGAGGGCGACGGGTCGACCTGGAAGGCGGTGCCCGGGGTGGCCACCACCCGCGCCGAGGTGCTGGCCGCGGCCGGCTCCCGCTACACCTACTCGGCCAACCCGCTGGCCTATGCCCAGGCCATCGAGTCCGGAGCCGAACGCATCGCCCTGGTCGGCATGGGCTGCCAGGCGTCGGCGCCGCCGGTGATGCAGGCCAGAAAGGCCGGGAAGATCGCCCGGCGGCTGTCGTTGTCGATCGGCCTGCTCTGCTCGAAGACCTTCGACGACGCCATCTTCCCCGAGCTGTTCGAGGCTCGCTATGGGATCGCCCGGGCGGACATCACCAAGATGAACATCAAGGGCGTGTTCCAGGTGTGGACCCGCGACGGTGCCTTCCACGAGATCCCGCTGAAGGAGGCACATGCCTGGACCCGCGAGGGATGCAAGGCCTGCCCGGACTTCGCCGCCGAGCACGCCGACATCTCCACCGGGGGGATCGGCGCCTTCAACGACTGGACCCTGACCATGGTCCGCACCGACAAGGGCCGCGACCTGCTCAACGGAATGATCGCCGACGGCGCCGTCGAGACCCGTCCGGGGGACGACGACCCCGGGGCCATCGCCCTCCTCCAGCGGTTGGCCCGGGTCAGCCGCAAGCGGTGGCCGGAGACGGCGGTGGACATGCCGCGCCGGCTGCCCGACCCGGTCTGAACTGGGCGGGGACCTCCGGTGCGGGCGGTTGGGGGCCAGCCCGGAGAGAGTACGGTTGACGAGCGTGCCCAGCCGAAGGACCCCCCCTCCCCGACTGACGGTTGTCCTGTTGGTCCGGCATGGGACCACGCCGACCACCGGAAAGGTTCTTCCTGGTCGAGCGCCTGATCTCCATCTCTCCGACCAGGGCGTGGCCCAAGCCGAGCAGGTGGCCGGGCGCATCGCCGAGCTGACCGAACCCGGGAAGCGAACCCCGGCGGCCGTCTACGCCTCACCCCTCGAGCGCACCGTCGAGACGGCTCGGCCCATCGCCCGCCAGTTGGGGCTCCGGGTCCGCTCGGACCGGGGGTTGATCGAGTGCGACTTCGGCCGGTGGACCGGTGCCCAGCTGAAGACCTTGGCCAAGAAACCCGAATGGGCCCAGGTCCAGCGGTGGCCGAGCGGGTTCCGGTTCCCCGGTGGCGAGTCCTTCCTGGAGATGCAGGCCCGCATCACCTCGACCATCGCCCGTCTGGTCCACCTCCACCCGGGTGAGACCGTCGTGGCGGTGTCGCACGCCGATCCGATCAAGGCGGCGGTGGCCGCCGCCGCCGGCACCCATCTCGATCAGTTCCAGCGCCTGGTGGTGTCCCCGTGCTCGGTGAGCGCCCTGGCCTACGGCGAGGGCGGCCCCCACGTACTGTGCGTCAACACCACCGCGTCGCTGTCCGGACTGGCGCTCTCGTGAGCGACGGCTACGACCTCTCCGACCCCGACCGCTTCACGGTCGGGACCGTCGGGCCGGTGGGCCAGCGGCTGTTCCTGATCCAGTGCCGCCAGGGACCGCTGCTGCTCACCTTGAAGATCGAGAAGCAGCAGGTGTCGGTGCTGGCCGACTACCTGGCTCAGATCGTCAAGGACCAGGAGCGACCCGAACACCTCCCCGACGACCTCTCCCTCGAGGAGCCGTCGGAACCGGCGTGGGCGATCGGAACCCTGGGAGTCTCCTATGACAACGTCGATGACCGGGTCATCATCGTGATCGAGGAGCTGGTGCCCGAGGACGAGAGCGGCGCCATTGCCCGGCTGTCGGTGACCCGCGAACAGGCGGCTGCCTTCGCCATCCAGGCCACTAGCCTGGTGAGCTCCGGGCGACCCCCGTGCCCGCTGTGCGGGTCACCCCTCGACCCTTCCGGACACGAATGCCCACGGACAAACGGCCACCGACCTCCGACGACCTGACCGGCTGGAAACCCGATGTCGGCCCTGGCCTCGGCGACGCCCTCGTCGAGCTGGCCACCTCCGAGCTCGAGGTGGAGGGACGGCTCCCGTGGAGCTCCAACCTCACCTTCCTGGTCACGGTGGGCGACGGGCGGCTCCGGGCCGTCTACAAGCCGGGACAGGGGGAACGCACGCTGTGGGACTTCCCTGGTGGCCTCTATCGACGGGAGGTGGCCGCCTACGCGCTGTCCGAGGCCTTGAGCTGGGGGGTGGTGCCCCCCACGGTGGCGGTGGAGGACGGGCCGTTCGGTCCGGGTTCGGTGCAGCTGTTCGTCGACGCCGACTACGAGCAGCACTACTTCACCCTCTACGAGAGCGGTGGTTTCGACAGCCAGCTCCGGGCCATCTGCGCCTTCGACGTGGTGGCCAACAACGCCGACCGCAAGAGCGGTCACGTGCTGACCGGGGACGACCGCCACCTGTGGGGCATCGACCACGGGCTGTGCTTCCACTCCGAACCCAAGCTCCGCACGGTGATGTGGGACTACGCCGGCGACGACGTGCCCGAGTCGTGCCTGGCCGATCTCGAAGGGCTGGCGCTCGACGGCCTGCCCGACGAGGTGGCCTGCCACCTCACCCGGGAGGAACGGGAGTGCCTGGTGGCCCGCATCCGGACCCTGCTCCACACCCGGACCTACCCGGTGCCCGAGGACGACCGCCATCCCTACCCGTGGCCCCTGGTGTAGCTGCCCGGAGGCCGGGTCCGACTACGGGAAGGTGATCTTCAGGGTGGAGCGCATGGAGTTCATGACCGCCTGGGAGAGCACCTCCCCGCCGTCGGGGGTCAGGTGGATCCCGTCGGGGGCCCGGATGTTGATCTCGGCGCCGGCGCCGTTGGTCAGATAGGCGGTGTAGTTGCCCTGGGCGTTGCCGAGGATGGTGCGACAGTTCAGGAAGGTGACTCCGGTCGAGCGGGAGGCGGCCTGCGCCTGGACCAGCCCGTTGATCTGGTTCATCTGCCCGTCGAGTTGCCCCCCGGCCATCGGCGGCATCCCCACCCACAGCAGGTGGGCGCCGGCGGCGGTGGCAGTGTCCATGAACGACCCCACCCGAGCCGAGTAGGCGACGTTCCAGGCATCGGTGCCGTAGGCGACGGCCGACCCGTTGACGACCAGGCTCTGGGGGTCGTTGGCCCCCATCATCACCACCACCAGTTGGGGATGGTGGATGGCCAGGTCGGCCTGCAGCTCGGCCGGCCAGTTGAAGTAGTCGGGACGGGACAACCCGGTGTCGATCTTGCCGTCCAGGGTGGCGGCCACCACGCCGGTACCGATGAGGTCGTTGGTCAGCGGCTGGCCGAGGTCGATGCCGATCGAGTCCCCGATCACCACCACCCGGAGGGGATTGGCGGCGGTCGGATGTTGGGGGAGCGGCGGCAGGGTGGTCGGGGTGGGTGTGGTGGTTGGGGTGGGGCTGATCGGAATCGTGGTCCCGGTCGGCGGAAGGATCCTGTGGGGCGGAGGGGTGGCGACCGACAACGACGGGCCGCCACCCACCGACCGACCCATGATGTCGTCGGCCCAGCCCACGATGTGGGACAGTCCGGTTCCCCGGCTGAAGGCGGCGATCGGGCCGACCAGATCCAGCGACACCGTGCGGCGGGTGCCGATGGGTGAGTACTGGGCCGACTTCTGGAGGCTCGGGGCGTCGAGGAGCAACCACACGGCAAAGCAGATGAGCCCGATGTAGAGGACGCGGGTCCAGGGAAGGACCTGGCGGGGGCCGGCGGGCTCGTCCCGGTCGGGGGTACCGGATCCGTTGGTGTCGCTCGGTCGGCGGGTCGGGGGCCCGGGCTCCGGTGGAGACGTCAACGTGGGGGTGTCAGGAAGGGTCTTCACGTCAGAAGCGGTAGTAGATGAACGGAGCGACGCCGGCGGGCCCCAGCGTCGTGATGGCCAGCAGAATCACACCAAGTATGCCCCCTTGGACGGCGATTCGACGTTCGGCGAACGTTCGCTTGGCCAGTTCGATCCAGCCCTTGGGCATGAACTGGGTGGCGATGCCGGCGGCGATGGCCAGCACCGCCAGGGGGGTCACCAAGGGGGAATTCCCCCACCCGTGGAAGAGCCGGCCCGCCATCGACCAGGCGTTGGAGAACGAGGAGGCCCGGAAGAACAGCCATCCGACGCACACCAGCTGGAAGGTGACGAATTGCGCCACCCCGATCCGGAACCAACCCTCGGGCTCGAGCGCCAGGCCGTGGGCTTTTCGCCACAAGCGCCGCTGACGCCCGACAACCTGGCCGACCCCGTGGAGCAGGCCCCAGCCGATGAATGTCCAGGCCGCCCCGTGCCACAGGCCGCCGAGAAGCATGGTGATCAGGATGTTGAGCGAGATCCGCCACTCCGGGCCCCGGTTGCCGCCCAACGGGATGTAGAGGTAGTCACGAAGCCAGAAGGAGAGCGTCATGTGCCATCTCCGCCAGAAGTCCTGGAGCGACACCGCGGTGTAGGGACGGTTGAAGTTCTGGGGGAACCGGAACCCGAGCAACAGGGCGATGCCGATGGCGATGTCGGTGTACCCGCTGAAGTCGGCGTAGATCTGGACCGCATAGCCCCACACCGCGAAGATGACCTCGAGGCCCGAGTGCTGGTGGGGGGAGGCGAAGACCGGGTCGACCACGTAGGTGGCCAGATAGGAGGACAGCACCACCTTCTTGGCCAGTCCGGCGGCGATCAGCCAGAACGCCTCGGTGTACTGGATGTGGGCGGGATCGCGTCGCCGGCGGATCTGGGGAAGCAACTCGGTGCCCCGGACGATCGGACCGGCGACCAGATGCGGGAAAAACGACAGGTAGACGGCCAGGTCCATCGGGCGGGCGGTCTGCAGGGTCCCGCGGTAGACGTCGACCACGTAGCTGATGGCCATGAAGGTGAAAAAGGAGATGGCGATGGGAAGGGCCACGTTGAGCAACGGCAGGGGCCGGCCGGCCCCCAGGAGGTGGAAGCCGTTGTCGACGTTGACGGTGAAGAAAACGTAGTACTTGAACCAGGCCAGCAGCCCGAGCAGCAGGGCCAGGGTGATCCAGAGGGTGATCCGCTTGGCTTGTCCCGCCAGCCGGTCGATGATGCCGGCGCCGGTATAGGCGATCACGGTGGAGGCGGCGAGCAGGAAGATGAACCGCCAGTCGGCCCAGGCGTAGAAGAAGTAGCTGGCCGCCACCATGAACATCTTCCACGGCGCCGAATACGGGTTGAGGAGCCAGCTCACCGTGAACACCACGGCGAAGAAGATGGCGAAGTCGATGGTGGGAAAGAGCATGGTTCAGGGGTTCGAGTCGAGCGGGCACGGGCTGGTGCGACGACGCGACACGAGTTCCGACGCTACCCGTCACCGTGCCGGTTGCTGTTGCTGTCCCCCCGCCGCATTCCGGCTGCGGGCGGATGTCCCTGGTGAGATTTTACCCCGTCGCGCCGGGGTGCTTAGCCCCGTGCCTTCAGCGCGTCGATGAGCTTCGGGAGAACCTTGTGGACATCGCCCACGATCCCCAGGTCGGCGACGGAGAAGATGGGGGCATCCTGGTCCTTGTTGATGGCCACGATGTTCTTGGAGTTCTTCATGCCCACCAGGTGTTGGGTGGCACCGGAGATCCCGCAGGCGATGTAGACGGTCGGCTTGACCGTCTTCCCGGTTTGCCCCACCTGATGGGAATAGGGAACCCATCCGGCGTCGACGATGGCCCGGCTGGCGCCCGCCGCCCCGTGCAACAGGGTGGCGAGCTCTTCGATGAGGGCGTAGTTCTCCTTCTCGCCGAGGCCACGTCCGCCGGAGACGACCACATCGGCCTCATCGAGCTTCGGGCCGGTGCGCTCTTCCACGTGGCGGGCCAAGATCTTGGCCCCGTTGGTGGCGCCGCTCTCGGGGGCGGGTGCCGCCACCACCTCGGCCGGCCCGCCTCCGGACGCCTCGGCCGGGAACGACTTGGCCCGGACCACGAACAGGCCCGGACCGTCCCCGGTGAAACGGGCCGTTGCCGTCTGGGCGCCACCGAAGATGGCGTGTTGGGTGGTCAGACCGCCGTCGCCGGCGACCAGACCCACCACGTTGGTGAGGACCGGCTTGTCGATCTTCGCCGACAGCCGGCCGGCAATGTCCCGGCCGTCATAGGTGGCGGGGAACAGGATGGCATCGGGTCCGTTGCCGGCCTCGACGGCGGCGGCGATGGCCCCGGCCACCGGCGCGCCGGGGAGCGCACCCCCGAGGTCGCCGACATCGTGGACGCGGGTGGCGCCGTACTCGCCGAGGGTCCCGGCGACGGCGGCGGTCTCGTCGCCGTAGGCGACGGCCTCCACCGTCCCGGCCAGGGACGTGGCGTGGCTGATCAGCTCGAGGCTGGCGGTGAGGGGCTTTCCGTCGGCCACTTCGGCCAGGACCCAGATCTTGTCGATTGCCATGATGTGCTCGTTCTCCCTACCCGGTCCCTACAGGACCTTCAGCTGCTCGAGGAATTGGATGACCCGCTCGTAGCCGTCGCCTTCGTCGACGACGATCTCACCCGAGGCCCGCTCGTCGGAGTCGGCCACTTCGACGATCTCCTGGCGGGCGCCGGGCGCGCCGACCTGGCCGGCATCGATGCCCAGGTCGGCGACCGTCAGCGTCTCGACCGGCTTCGACTTGGCCGCCATGATCCCCTTGAACGACGGGTACCGGGGCTCGACCACGCCGGCGGTGACGGTGACCAGGGCGGGGAGCGGGCTCTCCACCTCGTCGTACCCGGCCTCGGTCTGTCGCTCGACTTTCACCGATCCCCCGTCGATCTCGACCTGCTTGGCGAAGGTGACCGAGGGAAGGCCCAGCAACTCGGCGACCTGGACGGGAGTCGTACCGGTGTAGCCGTCGGTGGACTCGGTGGCCGCCAGGACCAGGTCCGGCTCCACCCGCTTGATGGCGGCGGCCAGCACTTTGGCGGTTCCCAGGGCGTCGGCGCCGGCCAGGGTGTCATCGCTGATCAAGATGGCCTTGGCCGCCCCCATGGCCAAGGCGGTCCGAAGCCCGGAGGTCTCTCCGTTCGGGGCCATGGACACCAGGGTGACTTCGCCCTCGCCGGCCTTGTCGACCAGCTGCAGCGCCATCTCGACGCCATAGGCGTCGGAGTCATCGAGGATGAGTTTTCCGGCTCGGTCCAGGTTCTTTGTCCCCGGATCCAGTGACGGTGGCGCGGCCGGATCGGGGATCTGTTTCACACACACGACGACGTTCATGGCCGTGCATTGTTGACGAAAAACGGCTTGTCGGACCAATCGATGACGGGAGACCAGGTCAGAAGGCCTGCTCCTCGGTGATCCGACCCCGGCCGATCGGCTCCGGGGCCGAGCTGTCCAGGTCGGGGATGCGGGCCAGAGCCAGCGGGACATCGTCGGTGATGATGGTGTCGACACCGCAGGCCACCATGGCCACCACATCGTCCGGTCGGTTGACGGTCCATACGGCCACGGCCAGGCCGGCGGCGTGCACGTCGGCCACCAGGGCGGCGGTGACCAGCGACCGGTGGAGGTGCAGGGCCCGACAGCCCATGTCCCGGGCCATGGCCAGGCTGGCGGACGGATCGGCCCATTCGGCCACCAACAGGCCGGTGCTCAGCGACGGGTCCACCGCCAGGACGGCGTCCAGCGACGGGAGCCAGAACGAGGACACCACCGTGCTGGCGCCTCGCTCGGTGTCGGCGAGGGTGTGGGCCACCGCCCGGGCGGCCGCCTCGTCGGGGTCGTAACTCGACTCGGTCGGGAGGTTCTTCACCTCGATGTTGAGGGTGAGGTCGGGCATGGCCCCGAGCACCTCGGCCAGCAGCGGCACCTGGTCGGGGAGGTGGCGTACGTCCTGGTCAGCGACGTTCCCGATCCCGGGAATGGAGGCGTCGTGGTGCACCACCAAGGCGCCGTCGGCGGTCAGCCGGACGTCGAGCTCGATCCCGTCGGCACCCAGCTGCCGGGACCGGGCGAACGCCGGCAGGGTGTTCTCGGCGATGCCCAGGGAAGGGTCGGGGCTCCCCCGGTGGGCCTGGACGGCGACCTGGAAACCCATCTCGAACCTCCGGAGTGCGGTCGGACGCCAAAACTGCCGGTGAACCTGCTCATGAGCGGCGATTTGACCGCCAAAATTGCTTGCAACAAGGCACTCCGGTGGTTACTCTAGAGGGGAACCCCAAATGGACGGCGACTATTCGGCGCTGAGCCATGTGAAACAGATCACAATGGGCAAATCTCGGGATCGGGAGCGGAGGAAGCATCGTGGCCCTCGTGTGGAATCGGACAGTCGAATGGGACGACGGCGACTGGCGCGATTTGGCCGCCTGTCGCAGCACCGAACCCGACCTCTTCTTCCCCATTGGCACCACCGGTCCCGCCGTCGATCAGATCGAGGCGGCCAAGCGGGTCTGCCGGATCTGCGACGCCCAGGAGCCGTGCCTCGACTTCGCCCTGGCCACCAATCAGGAGTCGGGCGTATGGGGCGGCACCTCGGAAGAGGAGCGGCGCAAGCTCCGCAAGGCGTGGCTGGCCTCGCGTCGACGGGCTTCCTGAACCTGGCCTTCCCCTCCGTCGGCTCCCGAACCGCGGGTCAGGAACCCACTTTTTGGGCTTCACGCACGGGCAGCTCGATGAGCACCGCGGTCCCGGTCGACCCGGAGTCCTGCTCGTGCCGGTTGCGCATGACGATGGTCCCGTCGAGCTGGGTTCTCACCAGGTCGCGAACGATGCAGAGACCCAGGCTGGTGGTGCAGTCGAAGTCGAACCCCTCCGGAAGGCCGGAGCCGTCGTCGGCCACTTCCACGCTCAGCCGGGAACCGTCGGCGACCAGGTCGACGGCGATGTGACCCACCGACTTGGCCCCGTCGCGGGAAGCGCCGGCGCCGGGATGGTCGGGACGGTCGGAGTCGTCGCCGTCGAACTCGATGAAGGCATGCTCGACGGCGTTCTGGAGAAGCTCGGCCAGCACCACCGCCAACGGGGTGGCGACATCGGCGGGAACCTCGCCGAGCTGGCCGGTCACGCTGAAGGCCACCTTGGCCGACGACACCACCGAGTCCTCGGCCATCCGGATGAGGGCCGAGACGATCTCGTCGAATGGCACCTGGTCACTGGGCTCGCGGGAGAGGATCTCGTGGACGATGGAGATCGACCGGACCCGCCGCTCCGCCTCGAAGAGCGCCACCCTCCCCACACCGGGCGGCAGGCGGCGGGCCTGAAGCCGGAGGAGGGCGGAGATGGTCTGCAGGTTGTTCTTCACCCGATGGTGCACCTCGCGGATGGCGGCGTCCTTCGACAGCAGCAGGCGATCGAGCCGGCGGACGTCGGTCACGTCGCGCAGCAGCACCAGGCAGCCGGTGACATCGCCGTGCGACAGCAACGGCACGCAGTGCAACAGCACGATGACGTCGGGGCGGCGCTCGACCTCCTCGACCACCGGCAGGGCGGAGGCCAGGGCCCACTCGATGGCCGACTCCTCCAGCCCCAGGTCGTAGAGTCGGCGCCCCTCGAGCTGGGAGTACATCCCCATGCGGTGCAGGGCGTTGGTGGCGTTGGGCGATGCGTAGCGCACCCGGCCCTCTTCGTCGACCAGCACGATGCCGTCGCCGACCCGGGGGGCCTCCTCGGTGGCGACCTCCTCGCTCGGGAACGGGAACGTCGATTCCGAGAGCATGACCGCGAACCGGTCGAAGACGTCCCGATAGGTGCGTTCGAGATGGCCGGGACGCCGTCCGGCGCCGGCCACCAGCCGGGCCAGGACCGCCACCAGGGTTCCCTCGCAGCGGACGGGGATGCAGTGCAACCGGACCGGCTCGTCCTCCGGCTCCATCTGCATCTCCCCCCGGGCCAGGTCCCCCGACTCCCAGCAGGCGGTCACCACCGGCCAGTCGGCGGCGTCGACCGACTGGCCGACCAGGTCGTGCTGGACCACGGTGGCGCTGTTGGACGGGCGCATCTGGCCGAGGATGACCAGCTCCTGCTCGGTGGTCCGGTGTCGGTGCGGCGGGGACGCCATCGGCGCCATCAGCACCAGGTCGGAGAACGACAGGTCGGCCAGGATCCCCCACGTACCCATCAGCCGCTTGACGTGGGCCAGCTGGACGTCGTCGAGATCGGTCCGTTCCAGGGCCAGTTCTGCCGGGGTGGCCATCGTCAGACCCCGGGCTCGGCGGCGGTCAGAGTGGCGTCCACCGGCGAGATCGGAACCGGATGGGGTCGGCGGTCACGAAATCCCCGGAGCTCGCTGACCCCGGCCGACGACAACAACGCCCGCAGGTCCTCGGCCCGATCGGCCACGTCGGGAAGGGTGTGGGCATCGGAGGCGGTGGTCAGTGGAACCCCACGGGAGATGAACCGTTGGAGGAGGGGCGGCGCCGGGTACTCCTCCCCGACCGGCTTGCGCCAGCCGGCCGACGACAGCTCGGCGGCCATCCCCGAGGCGGCCGCCGCCTCCGCCATCCGGTCGTAGAACTCGTCGGGCACCGCCGGGATCTTCCCGGCGATCTTGATCAGGTCGGGATGGGCGAGCACGTCGCAGACCCCCGAGGCGCCCAGCTCCTCCATGGCCCGGGTGTACTCGTCCCACACCGCGTCGACGTCCCGGGTCTCCCACTCGGCCACCACCAGTGGTTCATTGAGCACGTCGAATCTCCACGCCCCCAACCAGTGGACCGAGCCGAGGAGCACGTCGAACGGGTAGCCGCTCAGGAGCCCGGCCACCTCGTCCATCCGTCCCTGGTAGTAGTCGACCTCCAGGCCGAGGACCACCGGGAGACCCTCCGCCTTCACCGCCTGGACGACCTCGACGTAGCTATCCAGGTCCACCCGGGCGTGGTGGTCCCAGTAGGCGGCCATCCCCGGGCGGAGCGATTCCTCGGGGAGATCGTTCCAGAACCCGCCGAGCAGGTCGTTGGCCTGGGTGAAGCGGAAGAGGTGCTCGGTGAGGGCGATCTCGGTGACGCCGTGGGCCACCGCGTGCTCGCAGTAGGCGGCAACCTGCTCGATGGTGGCTTCGGCGTCGCTCTGGGAATGGGGCCAGAGGTGGAGGTGGTAGTCGAGCACCGATCAGGCCGCACGCCGGATGATGGTCACGCCGTCCCGCACCGTGGTCTGGACGGCCACCACCCGCGGATCGGCGGCGACCCTGTCGTTGAACGCCCGGAGCGCTTCGGTGTCGGCGGAGGTATCGCCCGGATCGAGGACCTGGCCGCTCCAGAGGGTGTTGTCGGCCACGATCAGTCCCCTCGGGGCCAGCTTGGCCAGGACGGCCTCGAAGTAGGCGGGGTAGCTGGCCTTGTCGGCATCGATGAACACCAGGTCGAAAGGCCCGGGCAACTGGGCGATGGTGTCGATGGCGGGGCCGACCATGACCTCGATCCGGTCGGCGAAGGGGCTGGAGGCGATGTGCCGCTTGGCGAACTCGGCGTGCACCGGGTCGATCTCGCAGGTGACGATCGAGCCGCCGGGCGGGAGCCCGGCCGCCATGGCCAGGGCGGAATATCCGCTGAAGGTGCCGATCTCGAGGACCGAGGTGGCCCCGGTGCCGAACACCAGCAGCTCGAGGAGGCGGCCCTCCAGGCGACCGACCATCATTCCCGGGCCTTTCAGGGAGGCGCGGGTCTCCTCGGCGACGGCCTCGAGGTAGTCCGGGGGCGCGGTGGTGTGGGCTTCGGCATAGGCCTCGATGGCCGGAAAGACGATGTCGGTCATGTAGGTATCGTAAAGCAGGCCGGGTCGGCGGGAATCGCCGTGGGGCGGATCAGGCGTCGCCGTTTCGGTTCTCGAAGGGGCTCAGGGTCGGATGGAAACGACGAAGGCACGGGTGCTCGGCGGTGGCGGCGTCACCGCCCGCTAGTCCCAGATCTGTTCCCCGAGCCGGACCAGCCCGGCCAGGTCGAAGATGTCGGTGTCGAAGAAGGGCACGGTGGCCAGGACTTCGGGCACGTTGCCCAGTTCCGACTTCTCCTCGGCTTCCCGCATGGCCACCACCCGGAAGTTCATGAAGCTGTCGGCCACCTCGGTGAGCACCCGCCGGATCTGGTCCTCGTCACCCAGCGGGGCATCGACCGACGCCAGAACCGGCGCCAGCGCGGTCGCCAACTCCCCCGACCGCTCCTTCATGGTTTCCGCCACCTGGGCGGCTTCCGCGCCTTGCAGATAGGCCGGCAGCACCTTGTTCAAGACGATGGCACCGAGGTTGAGATGCCGGGCGGTGAGCTCCTGGGCAAAGAACTCCGCTTCCCGGAGCGGCACCCCCTCGAGGGTGGACACCACCATGAAGGTGGTCCGGCGATCCGACAGCAGCCGCTGGACCGCGCCGGCCCGCTCCACGAAGCCGTC
>DASZNG010000213.1:0-6759 GCA_035551535.1 Acidimicrobiales bacterium
TCCGGCAGACCACCACCGCGGCGGCCCCGTCGCTCACCCCGCTGCAGTCGAAGACCCCGAGCTCGCCGGCCACCAGCGGCGAGGCGGCGATCTTCTCCACGGAGACCTCCTTTTGGAATTGGGCCCGCGGGTTGACCGCCCCGTTGCGGTGGTTCTTCCAGGCGATCCGGGTCAGCACCGACTTCAGCTCGTCGGGGTCGACCCCGTACTTGTGGGCGTAGGCCGGGACCAGCAGCGAGAAGACGGCCGGTGAGCTCAGTCCGGCCAGGGTCCCGTCGCCGACCTGGCGGATGCCGGTGAGCCCCGAGTACCCGGAGTCCTTCAGCTTCTCCATCCCGACGGCCATGGCCAGGTCATAGGCACCGGACGCCACCGCATAACAGGCGTTCCGGAACGCCTCCGAACCGGTGGCACAGAAGTTCTCGACGTGGGTCACCGGCTTGTAGTCGATCTTCAGGGGCTTGGTGAGGGTGAGTCCCGACAGGCCCGATCCCATGGTGCCCAGCCAGAAGGCGTCGACATCCTCCAGGGTGATCCCGGCCGAGGCCACGCACTCGACGGTGGCGTCGGTCAACAGGTCGTCGACGCTCTTGTCCCACAGCTCGCCGAACGGCGTACACCCCATACCGACGATCGCCACCCGGTCGCGAATCCCTCTACTGGCCATGTCAGCCTCTTCCCTCTCCACCGGCGCCATCGGACACCGGCCGGGCCTTCCAGAAGTAATTATGTACACCCTCGGCGCCGTACAGACGCCGGAAGGTCATCTCCACCCGGGTCCCGATCGACACCGCCCCCGGGTCCACGTCGGTCATCTCCCCCCGGTAGCGGCCGCCGCCGTCGAAGTCGATGACCGCCCCGACCATGGGCGGCGACATGCTGAAGGCCAGCCGGTCGACGGTGAAGGTGGCGACGGTGCCGCGGGCGTCGGCCAGCCGGAGGGGCGCCATCTGGTCGACCGCCTTGCAGGAGAGGCACACCCGGGTGGGGGGAAGGTGGACGAAGCCGCAGGCTTCGCACCGGCTGGCACGGAACCCGAACTTCCAGCCCTGGTTCCGGAGCATGGCGGGAGCATCGGGCCGTTCCGGATCCGGCCGGCGGGGCGGCTCACGCCGGAGCTGGCCGCGCCAGGAGAGGAACACCGCATAGGCGAGGTCGGCCCGACCCTGCTCGACCAGGTCGGCGACGCGCAACGCTCCGGCCTGCCGCCGGGTCTCCTGGACCCGCTCCAGCTCGCCGGTGGTGCGCAGGACCATGGCGTCGGCCCCGTCGGCCAGCTCCACGACCACGATCACCTGGCCGGGCGTCGCCCGCTCGAGCACGTCGGCCAGGCCGAGGCCGGCCTGGGCGGCACCCAGGTTCCCGATCCGGGGCCCGAAGTCGGGGGCGACCCGATCGGCGGTGACGCTCAGCTCCTTCCGCAGGGAGCCGACGGCCCGGGCGTGGAGCCCGGTCACCACCAGATGGTCGACGTCGTCGGCTTTGAGCCCGGCCTCTTCGAGGGCCTCGTCAAAGGCGGACCGCCCGGCCGGCAGGTACGCCTCCTCCCCGAAGCGGTCCTCCCATTGGCGGGACGCCGACTCCCCCGGTACCCGCCAGCGCTCGAGGAACTCGTCGGTGGCCGATGCCTGTCCGATCAGCTCGGCCACCCCGCCCTCGGGGGCGAAGACGAAGGCCACCGCCCCGTCCCCGGCCTGGCTCTCCTCGGCCCCCCCGGCCAGTCCGGTCCGCAGATCGGCGATGACCGCCATCGACGGGCGCTGCTCGCCGCTCAGGGCGGTCAGGTTGAGGGTGGCCCATCCCGACCGGACCGAGCCGCAGAGGTCGTAGGCACCGGTGCCCGCCGGCAGGCCGAGGGCGGCGTGGATGGTGGTGGCATTGGTCTTGTCCAGATAGGCGGGTGCCGGGGTGGAGAAGTAGAGGTCGGCGGGGGCCGGGACCCCGGCGACCCCCAGGGCCCGGCGGGCCGCCTCCACCCCCAGGGTGGTGGTGTCCTCGTCGTAGGCGGCGACGGCCCGGGTGCCCTTCCCCTTGGCGGTGCCGAACGCCGCCCCGATGGCGCCCCGGTCCAGGCGCCAATACGGGAGGTAGACCCCCCACGACACGATCCCGGCTGCCATCACCACGTCCCTTCGGGTGGGTCGAGCGTCATCGGGTCTCCGACAATCGGGCCCGCAGGGCCGGCCGGTCCGGCTTCCCGATGCCCAGCAGCGGGATCTCCTCGAGATGGACGACCAGCTCCGGGGTCTTGAACCGGGCCACGCCCTGGGCGGTGAACCAGCGCCGGCACTCCTCGACGTCGAGGGCGCGGTCCCCGACGATGAACGCCGCCACCCGCTCTCCGACCCGCGGGTCGGGACAGCCGACCACCACCGCCTGGCGGACGCCGGGGTGCAGCTCGAGGAGCCGTTCGACCTCGGCCGAGGCGATGTTCTCCCCCGACCGGATGATCACATCCTTGTCCCGGCCGACGATGGTCAACCAGCCGTCGGCATCGATGGTTCCGAGGTCGCCGGTGGCGAACCACCCCTGGCGCACCGCCGCCCGGGTCTGGCCCTCGTCGCCGTAGCCGACGAAGAGCTCGGGTCCGCGCAGCACCACCTCTCCCCGCTCCCCGGTCGGCACCTTCCGGTTGGTCCCCGGGACCACCACCCGGATCAACGCCTCGCCGACCGAGTGCCCGTCGGTGTCCCGCGCCCGGTCGGCCCCGTCGTCGGCCGTGCAGGTGGTTACCGTCGGCGCCTCCGTCGAGCCGTAGGTGCGCTTCACCGTGGCCCCGAACTCCTGTCGGGCGATGTCGATGAACTCGGGGGTCACCCCCATGCCGCCGCAGGACACCACCCGCAAGCTCTGCAACCGGGACCGGGATCCGGCGACATCCATCATCCCCATGAACAGGGTGGGGGGGCCGATCATGAACGACACGTTGTGGTCGGCCACCAGCTGCACCCCCCGCTCGGGGTCCCACTTCTCCATCAACACCACCGGCATGGCCGCGGTCCCGGGCACCAGCACCGAATTCAACAGCCCGGACACATGGGCGAGCGGAGAGGGCATCAGCGCGGCGTCGGTGGTGGTGAGTGCATGGGCCCGGGTCATCGACAGGGCCTTGTAGGCGAGACCCCGGTTGGTGTGGAGCACCGGCTTGGGGTGCCCGGTGGAGCCGGTGGTGAACAGCACCACGGCCACGTCCGATCCCCGCCCGATACCTTGCGACAGCGGGCGGCGGTGCAGGAGCATGTCGAAGGCCCGGTCCCCGCCCCGCACCCCGGCGCACTCGACCAGGTCGCCCAGCGGCATCCCCTCCGATGACAGGGTGAGTATCGGCTCCAGGGTGTCGAGCATCCGCCGGACCTCGGCCGCGCCCACCTGGTGGTGGATGGGGGCGGCCACCGCCCCGGCTCGCCAGCAGGCCCGGAACAGCGCGATGGCCTCCCACCAGTTGGGGAGCTGCCAACAGACCACATCCCCGCGGCGGATACCCACGTCCCGGAGCCCGCCGGCCAGCGCCGACACCAGCCGGTCGAGGGTGGCGGCATCCAGCTCGACGTCCCCGTCGACGATGGCGGGGGCGTCGCCCGCCCGGGGCGACGACAGCACCCGGTCGAGGGTCGGGATGTCCCAGGCGCCGCCCGGGGCCCGGTACCGCGCGGCGTCAGCCTGGCGGTAGGTCGGTCGGAGTCTCACCGGGCAGGTACGGGCCCCTCCACCGCGCCTTCCACCGCCAGCCGGACGGGGGGGGCGTCCTTCCAGTTGGGGATCCCGTCGGCGGGCTCGGCCACCGGGTACTTGCTCTCGTGGATCTCCGCCCAGTGCGAGTGGTTGAGCTGGTGGAGGGTGAAGCAGGCCTGCAGCGAGTTGTAGAAGCCCATGTTGTCGACCGTCTGGTTCACCGACTCCTTGATCATCAACGCGGTCATGGTCGGGACCTGGGCGATGCGCTTGGCGTAGGCGAGCGTCTGGTCGGCCAGCTCGGCCTCCGGGAAGATCTTCGACACCATGCCCAGCCGGTGCGCCTCCTGGACGTCGATGGCATCCCCGGTCAGCATCATCTCCTTGGTCCGCCGGGGTCCGAACTCCCAGGGGTGACCGAAGTACTCCATCCCGCACATCCCGAGCCGGGTGCCGACCACGTCGGCGAACAGCACGTCGTCGGCGGCGACGATGAGGTCGCAGGCCCACATCAACATGAGCCCGGCGGAATAGACGGTCCCGTTCACCTGGGCCACGGTGATCTTGCGGAGGTTGCGCCAGCGCAGGGTGTTCTGGAAGTAGTAGTGCCACTCCTGGAGCATGCGGGCCTCGGCCCCCTGGCGGGTGGCCCCGTTGATGGTGGCGGTGCGGTGCTGGTCCGGCCCCGGCATCCGCTCGGCCCTCGCCTCCTTGGAGCCCATGTCGTGGCCGGAGGAGAACAGCGGCCCGACCCCGCCGAGGATGATCACCCGCACGTTGTCGTCCTCTTCGGCCCGGCCCATGGCGTCGTCGAGGTCCACCAGCAGACCCCGGTTCTGGGCGTTCCGGGTCTCCGGACGGTTGAGGAGGATCCGGACGATCTCGCCGCCCTCCAACTCCTCGTAGGTGACGAACTTGTAATCGGTCATTTCCGGCTCTCCTGTTCTGCTCGCACCGGCTGCACCGGTGGCGACCCCGCCTGGCCACGGTATAGCTCAGTCCGGTTCGGCCCACCTACTTCGGCGGCTCCCGTCATCGGCCGTCTCCGGCGGGGGCGTCGTCGCGCTCGGCGGTCAGCTGGGCCCGGTTGAACTTCATCGCCTCCGAGCGCGGGATGGCGTCGACGAACTCGACGGTCTTCGGGACCTTGTAGGGGGCCAGCCGGCTGCGGGCGAACTCGATGACCCGGTCGGCGTCGAGTTTGGGGCCGCTGGCCTGGACGATGGCGTGGACCCGTCGGCCCCATTCGGGATCGCGCAAGCCGACCACCACCACGTCGGCCACCTCCGGGTGCTCGCTCAACGCCGCCTCGACTTCGGCGGGGAAGACGTTGGCGCCGCCGGTGACGATCATGTCCACCCGACGGTCGGCCATGAACAGGTAGCCGTCGTCGTCGAGCCAGCCCATGTCCCCGACGGTGACGAACCCGTCGGTGGTCGACTCCATCGGGGCCACGTTGTCCCCCACGTACATGGCGGCCGGTCCCTCCGGGCGGCGGAGGAAGATCCCGCCGATCTCGCCGGGAGGCAGGAGCTGGCCCTCGGGGCCGATGATGCACACCTCGGTGTCGGTGAACCCCCGGCCCAGGGTGCCGGGGTGGTCGAGCCACTCGTCGCCCCGGCAGGTCACCAGGCCGGCGTTCTCCGAAGACCCGTAGGAGAGATAGAAGTTCTCGGGGCCGACCAGCTCGATCCAGAACCGGCCCAGCCAGATGGGCAACGAGGCGGCCCCCTGCTGGACCCAGGTGAGGCTGGAGAGGTCCCGGTTCCCGATGTCGGGCAACTGGGCGAGTCGCTGGAGCATCGGGGTGGCGGCGATGAACCCGGTGATCCGGTGGCGCTCGATGAGATCGAGGACGAGGGCGGCGTCGAACCGCTCCATCAGCACAATGGGGTCGCCCGACATCAGGTTCCGGACCGCGGTGAACCCGTTGGCGTGGTAGAGCGGGGCCGGCACCAGCACCAGCTGGGGTTGGGGCAGCGGTCCATAAGCCTCGACCACCGTCGAGGTGACGGACATGATCGGGAGGAAGACGGCGGGGTCCTTCTGGAGGATGATCTTGGGGGTCCCGGTCGATCCCGAGCTGCACATGCCCCACCCGTGGGGAGCGATCGCCTCGGGGAGCGGATCGGTCGATAGCGATCGGCTGCGCTCCAGCCACCCGGCCTGGTCGGGGCCGACCACCACCGCCGGCTTCAGCACCCCGAGCAGCCGGTTGAGCTCCCAATCGGGGAGGTCCCAGCGCATGGGGACCACCGTCGCTCCGACCTTCCATCCGGCGAAACAGGTGAAGAGGTGTTCAGGAGAGTTCCTCAGGGCGATAGCCAGCGAGTCCCCGGCCGCCAATCCCTCCTCGACCAGGACCCGGGCCACCTGGGTCGACCGGTCGTCGACCTCGCCCCAGCTGACCAACCGTTCGTGGCCGTCCTCGGCGACGAAGACGACGGCCACCTCGTGGCGACGGGGCTCGGCCATCTGGTGCAGCCGGGTCCCGTAGGGAACCCCGGCTTCGGCTGGGTCCTGGTCGGCCCCCGCTGACATGCTCATCTCTCTACTCCCGTCGATCCCGGCCCAGCTCCCGAGCGTCCCCCCGGGGGAATTGCGGCTACTCGATGATGCTCAGGGCCGCCTTCGGGCAGGAGCGCACGGCCTGTTCCACCTTGGCCCGGAGCGCCTCGGCCGGCTCCTCGTCGAGCACGTACAGAAGGTCGTCGTCGCGTACCTCGAAGACCTCGGGGGCGGCCGCCATACACAGGGCATTCGACTCGCACAGCTCCCAGTCCACCTCGACGCGCATCGAACTGAGTGTACCGACCGGGTTTCACCGGAGCCACCTTCTCGCAGACCCAAACCCGACCGCAAATGCCATTTCCGCCGCCGGCTTCTCGCTGGTAACATCGGCTTCGGACTCCATACACCAGGAGATATCGCTGCGCCGCCACGGTTGGGACGAATCCGGGCCCGGTGGCGCAGCCGACGAGAGAAGGGGCGACGGCCGTGTCTCCACGAACCTTGGATTTTCCGGTTTTCGATGCCGACAACCACATGTACGAGAACACCGATGCGTTCACCAAGTACCTGCCGCCG
>DASZNG010000214.1:0-3163 GCA_035551535.1 Acidimicrobiales bacterium
CCCGTTCACCCCTCCGGTGGAGTTGACATAGTCGGCGTACGCCTTGAGCCCGGTCGGTGCTCCCGTGAACAATCCGATGGTCTGGGTGGAGACATTGCCGACGCGAACGGAGTTGGCGGTGAGACCCGTGGTGCCGTGGAACGCGGCCGGCGGGATGGTCGACTTGGTCGACGAGCCCGACGCCGCCGGGGTGGCCGTGGACGAGCAGGCAACCAGGATGGTGGCGAGCAAGCCCACCGTCAGGGTGACCGCGATGCGCCGCCTCCGACCCGCTGATGCAATTGCCGTTGACGTAGACGTCATGAGACTCCCCCCTATGGCTCCACCGGGGGCACGATGACGTGCTGCCGGTGGTCGCCGCTGATGACTTTAGGGAAAGTTAACTACCTCCGCCACGGCGATGCATCGACGCCAACCCGGATCGGTCCATGGTGGAGAACTCCCCCACCGCCTCGACGGTCACCACTCCCGACTGGATCAGCTGTCCCCGGCTGTGGATCCGGCGGCCTTCGATGGAGGTGACCCACCCTTCGAAGCGGGCCGGGCGGTCGAGAACGGTGGGATGCAGGTAACGGATGGAGAGCGTCACCGTCGGTCCGGCGGCGCCGGTGATGACGTTGGCGGCGGTGAGGACCAGGTCGAAGGCGCCGGCCAGCACCGCGCCGTGCACGCATCCGGGTGCGCCCTCGTAGGGGGCGGTGAACGTCGCGTGACCGATGGCCTTGGGCGGTTCGAACTCGATGGTCAACGGCAGCGCCACCGGGTTGCAGGTGCCGATGACCACGTCGAAGGGCATGACCTCGGCCATGTCCAACGGCCGTCCGGTTTCGGGGTCGTGATCGGCGTACCGGTCGGCCACCACCCCATCCCATTCCGGGGTGTGGCGCTCGAGCCGGTCAGCCACCGCCGACAGCTCGCCGGCGGCATCGGTCAACAACTCCGGTGGTGCCAGTGACGTCACCGTGGCCGCCATCAACCGGCGAACGGCATCGGCCAAGGCCTGGCGTTGGGCACCGCCCGACGGTCGGGCCGGGACCGTCACCGGTCCGCCACCCGCCGCCGTCATCCCGGCCACCGCTGGCGGTAGACGGCGTGGGCATCGAGCACGTTGAGCATCTCGTCCGCCGAACCGGAAGGGACCCGCAGCACCACTTCGTCGACGCCGAGTTCCTCGTAGTGGGCGAGTTTCTGGTCGCTCGGCACCGTCCCGAACGGGACCACCCGGATGGACGCCGGGTCCCGGCCGCGTGCCTCGTAGGCCTTCCGGAGCTCCGGGAGCGCCGAGCTCAACCCCGCCCCCCCGATCGGCATCCAGCCGTCGGCGTACTCGGCGATGGCGCCGAACACCCCGGGGTACGGCCCCCCGCCGACCAGGGTCGGCACCCGGGGCTGCTGCACGGGTTTGGGCCAGCTCCAGCAGGGTTCGAGGTCGACGTAGCTGCCGTGGAATTCGGGTTGCTCCTCGGACCACAGCGCCTGCATGCACAGGACGTGCTCGCGGGCGATGGCCCGCCGCTCGGAGAACACCACGCCGTGATCGCTGGCCTCGGCGCGGTTCCATCCGAACCCGAGGCCGAACACCACCCGGCCGCCGCTCAGGTGGTCGAGGGTGGCCAGCAGCTTTCCCAACACGATGGGATCATGCTGGGCGGCCAGGACCACCCCGGTGCCCAACGAGATCCGGGAGGTCACCGCGGCGGCCATCGACAGGGCGACGAAGGGATCCAGGCTCCGCCGGTAGTCGTCGAGGTGGACCCCCTCCACCAGGGCCGGTGGGGTGTCGGCCCGGACCGGGAGGTGGGTGTGCTCGGGCAGGTACAACGAATCGAACCCCCGGTCCTCGACGGCCCGGGCCAGATCGGCCGGACCCATGTCCCGATCGGTGAGAAAGGCGGTGATCCCGAGGCGCACGGCTCAGCCCTCGCGCCTGGAGGTCGATCGCGCCCCGGGGTGGGTGGCGGCTTCGGAGGACGACACCGCCAACCCCGATGCCTGCCGGCGGTGGGCGGCGGCGATGGCGAGGTCCTCCACGTCGAGCCGGTGGTCGGTCACCGGGGTCGGCTCATGACGACTCCGGTCCCGCTCCTTCGCCCACCGGGCACCTGACCACCCCCATCACTCCGTCGCGGTGCAGATTGCCACCCGATTTGGACACGTGTCTGGAATGTAATGTGGACCCATGACGGGTCGCAACCTAGGCAATCGGACGTTGCCGGTGGCGGGACCGACATGACCACGCCGGTGCTCGAAGGCACCCGACGACGGCTGACCGACCGCCAGGCCGAAGTCGTCCGCCAACTGGTCGACGCCACCGCCGCCGAGGTCGACCGGGAAGGTTACGCCGGCCTCACGGTCCGCAACGTCGCCCGCCGGGCCGGCGTCGCCCCAGCCACCGCCTACAACTACTTCAGCTCCAAGGACCATCTGTTGGCCGAGCTGTTCTGGCGCCGGATGACCGCACTGCCGCCGGTGGACACCACCGGCGGCAGGTCGATGGTCGAGCGGCTGGCCGAGACGGTGCAGATGATGGTGCTGCTGACCACCGAGAGCCCGGATCTGGTCGGCGCCTGCACCACCGCGCTCCTGAGTACCACGCCCGACGTGAAGCACCTGCGTGACCGGATCGGCGGAGTGATCCATCAGCGGATCGTCGCCGCCCTCGGGCCGGGCTTCGATCCGACCATCGTGCGGGTGCTCAAGAGCACCTACTCGGGGGCGGTGCTGATGGCAGGCATGGGGCACATGGCCTACGCCGAGGTTCCCGTCCTGGTGGCCGACGCCGCCCGTTTGATGACCGGCGGCGGGGCGAAGGCATGAGCTGATGTCCCGGTTTGCCCCCCACCCCGAACTCCGACCGGCGGTGGTCACCGGCGGATCATCGGGTATCGGACGGGCGACCGCGCTCGCCCTGGCGGAACTCGGCCACCCGGTGGTGATCGGCGCCCGACGGGTGTCCGCCTGCGAGGACACCGCCGCGGAGATCCGCGCCAAGGGCGGCGACGCCTTCGCCGTCCATCTCGATCTGGCCGACGGCGACTCCATCAAGCGATTCGCGGCGGCGGCCACCGACACCCTCGGAAACGTCGAGATTCTGGTGTCCAGCGCCGCCGAGAACCGGGCCGGCGGGGTCCTCGACACCGATGCCGACTCGTTCGAACGGGTG
>DASZNG010000215.1:0-1975 GCA_035551535.1 Acidimicrobiales bacterium
CAATGCCTCGGGCTTGCCGCCGTCGATGAGGAGCGCGCCGTCCCCCACCACTTCGGGGATCGCACCCACCGAGGTGGTCACCACCGGGACACCGACGGCCATCGCCTGCAACGGCGGGAACCCGAAGCCTTCGTAGACCGACGGGTAGGCCAGGACCGCGGCCTCGCGCAGGGTGGCATCCAACCCGGCGTCGTCGAGGTAACCGGGGCGCACGATCCGGTCGCTTACCGGCGAGGAGCGGATGGCGTCGGCCAGCCGCTCGGACCCCCACCCATCGGCGCCGACGATGACCAGCGCCACCTCCGGATGGGCGCGGCTCACCGAGGCGAACGCCTCGACCAGGGTCGGGTAGTCCTTCCGGGGCTCCACCGTGCCGATGGCCAACACGTACCGCGTCCTCCCGGCGGGCAGCGCGAAGGGAACGGTGCCGGTAGCTGGCGGCCGGGCGGGGATGCCGTGGTGGACGGGTCGGACCCGAGCGGGATCGATCCCGAACGCCTCGACCACCTCCGTCGCCACGAACTCGGACGGGGTGTGCACCCATACCCCGCGGTCGACCGCCCTCCGGATCAGCGCCGGGTATTCGAGGGTCGGGCGGTCGCACAGCTCGGGGAACCGGATGACGGTGAGATCGTGGACGGTGAGAACTTCGGCCGCGTCGTTGGCCGGCGGAACCACGAAATTGGTCCCGTGCACCACCTGGTGCGATCCGATGAACCATTCGATCGGCGGGAACGACAGGTGCGTCCAAGCGACGTGCAGCGGGCGGGCAAACATGACGCGCTGCCGGCTCGAAACCCCGGGCGGGACGAGCTCGCCGATCTCGCGGCGGCGTCGCCAACTGATGGCAAACGCCGAGAGGTCGAGGTCGGCTCGGGCGGCCAGCCCACCCAGCGCACCCGTGCAGAAGGCACCGACTCCGGTCGGACGCCCCAGGAGTGGCGTGGCGTCGAGCGCGACCGACAGCCGACCCGGGTCGGCAGTCGCAGATCGTTCCGGCGGCACCAGGCGAGCCTTGCACATCCGCCATCGTCGACTGGCCGGCGCCATGTGCATCGGTTGCCGCCCCGGGGGCCTGATTCCCTGGTCAGAGTGGGCGCGTCCGGCCAAGACCAGCCGGCCGGCGGCGGCCCAACCCCGCCGGTTGGCGGTGCTTCCCGGGCCTGGACTTCTGCATTCGGTGGCAACAAGACTGGTCGGCATGGCCATCGAACGCCCGGAATCCAGCCCCGACTTCGTCGCCCGATGGAAGGAGGCCGTCGAACGAGGCGACGCCGCCGCGGCCACGGCTTGCCTCTCGGAGGACGTCGTGTTGATCTCGCCGCTCACCGCCCGGTTCCGGTTCAAGGGCCAAGCCCAGCTGAACGACGTCATGGTTGCGGCGCTCGAGGTCATCTCCGACATCCGCTACCACACCGACGTGGGTGACTCTGGCACCCGAGCCCTGTTCTACACCGGGCGAGTCGGTGACATCGACGTCGAAGAGGCCCAGTTGCTCCGGCTCGATCCCGAGGGCCGCATCCGGGAGATCACCCTCTTCGGCCGCCCGCTCCCTGCCCTCACCGCGGTGATGGCCGGGATGGGGCCCCGCCTGCTCCGTCGACAGGGGAAGGCCAACCTCGCCCCGGTGGTCACGGCGGCGATCGCTCCGCTCGCCTTTCTCACCAAGCTCGGAGAGCGCCGACTGGTACCTCTCGGCGACCCCAACCGCGACCCGCACCGGCAGCCTTCAGCTTCGGCATCAGCGAACTGAGCGGCTCATCCCTTCGCCGCCCAGGCATCCCGGTACAACCGGTCGAGACCCTCGGCGCACTTCGACCAGGTGAAGTCGGCACTGCGCCGGCGGCCCCGGTCGATGAGCGCATCGATGTCGGGCCCACCGTCGAGCACGTGGGTCAGCGCCTCGGCCAATGCCTCGGGCTTGCCGCCGTCGATGAGGAGCGCGCCGTCCCCCACCACTTCGGGGATCGCACCC
>DASZNG010000216.1:0-3214 GCA_035551535.1 Acidimicrobiales bacterium
CGGTCTCGTCGGCGGCACTCAGGCCGGTCGGACGGGGACCCCGGCGGCGGCCAGGTGGGCCTTGGCCTCGCCCACGGTGAATTCCCCCAGATGGAAGATCGACGCGGCCAACACCGCGTCGGCCGCCCCCTCCCGCGCCCCGGCCACCAGATGATCCAACTCCCCGACTCCCCCGGAGGCGATGACCGGCACCGGACACCGATCGGAGATCCGGCGGGTCAGGGCGATGTCGAACCCGTCCCGGGTGCCGTCACGGTCCATCGACGTCAGGAGGATCTCCCCGGCCCCGGCCGCGGCGCCGGCCTCGGCCCAGCCGACGGCGTCGAGACCGGTGGGGGTACGCCCGCCGTGGGTGAACACCTCCCAGCTCGGCTCGTCGCCCGGGTCCGGCGCCGGGCGGCGCCGGGCGTCGATGGCCACCACCACGCACTGGGCCCCGAACTCGGAGGCGATCTCCGCGATGAGCTCCGGTCGCTCCACGGCGGCAGTGTTGACGCCGACCTTGTCGGCCCCGGCCCGCAGCAGCCGGCGGGCGTCGTCGACCGAGCGGACCCCGCCACCCACGGTGAAGGGGATGAAGACCTGCTCGGCGGTGCGGGTCACCACCTCGACCATGGTCTCCCGGTGATCCGAGGAGGCGGTGATGTCGAGGAAGATGAGCTCGTCGGCCCCCTCGGCGTCGTAGCGGGCGGCCAGCTCCACCGGGTCGCCGGCGTCGATCAGGTCGGCGAACTGCACCCCTTTGACCACCCGACCGGCGTCGACGTCGAGGCAGGGGATGACCCTCACCGTGCGCACGCCGCCACCCCCTCCTCCACGGTCAGGCGCCCCTCCACCAGGGCCCGACCGGTGATGGCCCCGGCCAGCCGCCGTCGGCCGTCGCCGGCCGCCACCGACAGGCCGGCCAGTGTCCGGATGTCCTCGACCGAGGCGACGCCGCCGGAGGCGATCACCGGCAACGGGGTCGCCTCCAGGACCGCGGTCAGCCCGACCAGATCGGGCCCGCTCAGCATCCCGTCCCGCTCGATGGCGGTAACGATGACCGCGGCCAGGTCGACCCCGGCCAGCTCGTCGAGGATCTCGGCCACCGTGCGGCCACCCGGTTGCTCCCAGCCGCGGATGGCGATCTCGGCCCGACCCTCGGCATCCAGCCGGTAGTCGAGCCCCACCGCGATGCGGCCGGGATGACGCTCGGCGGCCCGGGCGGCGAGTCCGGGGTCGTCGAGCACCGCGCTCCCGAGGACGACCCGGGCCACCCCGCCGGCGAGCAGGGTGTCGACATCCTCGTCGCCCCGCACTCCCCCACCCGACTGCACCGGGATGTCCACCGCGGCGGCGGCGGCCAGCACGGTGGCCCGGTTGACCGGGTCGCCGGTGCGGGCGGCGTCGAGGTCGACGACGTGCAACCACCGCGCCCCGCGGTTGGCGAAGGCCCGGGCCAGCTCCACCGGGTCCCCGTACCCGGACTGCCGGTCGAAGTCTCCCTGGGCCAGCCGGACGGCGGTGCCGTCCCGAATGTCGATGGCCGGATACAGGTCCATTACGAGCCGGCGCCGGGGCCCGTGGCCGGCGGGCTGGCGGCCACTGCGTCGGCCCCGGTGCCGACCACCCGGCGGACGAAGTTGGCCAGGATGCCCAGGCCCACCGGGCCGGACTTCTCGGGGTGGAACTGGGTCCCCCACACCGGGCCCCGCCCGGCCGAGGCGGTGACCGTCCCGCCGTAGTCACAGGTCGAGGTGGTGTCGCCGGTCACCTCCGGGGCGAAGGAGTGAACGAAGTAGACCCAGGCGGGGTCGGGGACCCCGGCCAGCAGGCCGGCGTCGGTGGCGTCGACCGGATCGAGCACGTTCCACTGCATCTGGGGGCGCTTGACCCCGGCCGGCAGGGCGCGGACCACCCCGGGCAGCACCCCGAGCCCCGGCGATGCCGGGTCCTCGTCGGATCCTTCGTAGAGCAGCTGGAACCCGATGCAGATTCCGAGGAACGGGAGGCCGCGGGACACCGCATCGACGGCGGCGGCGTCCAGGCCACGGGCACGAAGCGCTCGGGCGCACGGCCCGAAGGCTCCGACCCCGGGGAGCACCACCCCGTCGGCCCGGGCCGCCTCGTCGGGATCGCTGACCAACCGGGCGTCGGCCCCCAGGTGCTGGTGCGCCTTTTCGGCGGAGCGGAGGTTGCCGAGGCCGTAGTCGAGGACGGCGATCACGAGGCGGCCGGGTGGCGACCACCCGGTGGGCGCGGCGGGGACATCACAACGCCCCCTTGGTGGAGGGAATCCCCCCACCTTCCTGGCGAACCGCGTCCCGCAGGGCGCGCGCCACCCCCTTGAAGGAGGCTTCGATGATGTGGTGGGCGTTCTTGCCGGTGCGGAGGCGGAGGTGGAGGGTGATCCCGGCGGCGGTGGCGAACGCCCGCCAGAACTCCTCGGCCAGCTGGGGGTCGAACGGCGGCGTGCCCAGCGCGATGACATCCGGGGCGAACCCGACGTCGTAGGTGAGGTACGGGCGCCCGGAGAGGTCGAGGGCCACCTCCACCAGCGCCTCGTCGAGCGGCAGGTCGATCGACCCGAAGCGGCGGATGCCCGCCTTGTCCCCCAGGGCCTCGGCCAGGACCTCGCCGACGGTGATGCCCACATCCTCCACCGTGTGGTGGGCGTCGACGTCGAGATCCCCGACGGCCCGGACGGTGAGGTCGAAGCCGCCGTGCTTGCCCAGCTGGCTGACCATGTGATCGAAGAAGGGAAGGCCGGTGCTCACCTCGGTGGCGCCGGTGCCGTCGACGTCGAGGGTGACCTCGATCGAGGTCTCCTTGGTGGCCCGGCTGGAGGCGGCGGTCCGGTGGGTGGGTGAGGTGACGGTCATGACAAGCTCTCGTTCAGGGCCTTGAGGAAGCGATCGTTCTCGGCCGGGAGGCCGACGGTCACCCGCAGACACCCGGTGACGCCCGGCCACTCCGAACAGTCTCGCACGAGCACCGACCGGTCGAGGAGGTCGGCCCACACCTGGCGGGCCGGGCGCCGGGTCGGGCGGAACAGGATGAAGTTGGCATCCGACGGCCAGGTCTCGACCGGCAGCTCGGCCAGGGCGGCGGCGATCCGGCCCCGCTCCTCGGTCAGCATCGCCACCCGGGCCTCCATCTCGCGCCCGTAGCCCAGCGCCAACCGCCCGGCCAGCTGCTTGACCGCGTCCAGGTGGTACGGGAGGGCCACCAGCTC
>DASZNG010000217.1:0-39387 GCA_035551535.1 Acidimicrobiales bacterium
CCTCCCGGCGGTCGGGTCGCTATGTTGGCACTCGCAACCCTAGAGTGCTAATACGTGCCACAGGAGGCCCGATCACATGAGTCTGCAGCCCCTCGACGATCGCATCGTCGTCCGTCCCGGTGAATCAGAAGAGACCACGGCCTCCGGCCTGGTGATCCCCGATACCGCCAAAGAAAAGCCCCAGCAGGGCGAAGTCCTCGCCGTGGGCCCCGGCCGGCGTGCCGAGGCCTCCGGAGACCTGATCCCCCTGGATCTGGTCGTGGGGGACACCGTCGTCTACTCCAAGTACGGCGGCACCGAGATCAGCTCCGACGGTGAGGACCTGCTGATCCTCTCGAGCCGGGATGTGCTGGCCAAGGTGGTCAAGTAATGCCGAAGATCCTCAAGTTCGACGACAGCGCCCGGCGCAGCCTCGAAGCCGGCGTCAACAAGCTGGCCGACACCGTGAAGGTGACCCTCGGGCCCAAAGGCCGCAACGTGGTCATCGAGAAGAAGTTCGGTGCCCCGACCATCACCAACGACGGCGTGTCCATCGCCCGTGAGGTCGAGTTGGACGACGTGTTCGAGAACATGGGCGCCCAATTGGTGAAGGAAGTCGCCACCAAGACCAACGACGTCGCCGGTGACGGGACCACCACGGCCACCGTGCTGGCCCAGGCCCTCATCCGGGAGGGACTCCGCAATGTCGCCGCCGGCGCCAACCCCCTGGGTCTGCGCAAGGGCATCGACAAGGCGGTGGATGCCGCGGTCACGTCCATCAAGGACCAGTCGAAGGAGATCGACTCCAAGACCGAGATCGCCCAGGTGGCCGCCATCTCCGCGGCCGACACCGCCATCGGCGAGGTCCTGGCCGACGCCATCGACCGGGTGGGCAAGGACGGCACCGTGACCGTCGAGGAGTCCAACACCTTCGGGATCGACCTCGAGTTCACCGAGGGCATGCAGTTCGACAAGGGCTACCTGTCCCCCTACTTCGTGACCGACGCCGAGCGCCAGGAGGCGGTCCTCGACGACCCGGTCATCCTCTTCGTGAACCAGAAGATCAGCTCGGTCCACGATCTGGTCCCGGTGCTCGAGAAGGTCATGCAGGCGGGCAAGCCGCTGTTGATCGTGGCCGAGGATGTCGAAGGCGAGGCGCTGGCCACCCTGGTGGTCAACAAGATCCGGGGCACCTTCACCTCGGTGGCCGTCAAGGCCCCGGGATTCGGCGAGCGGCGCAAGTCGATGCTCCAAGACATGGCCGTCCTCACCGGTGGCCAGGTGATCTCCGAGGAGATCGGCCTGAAGCTCGAGGGCACCACCGTCGACCTGCTGGGCAAGGCCCGGAGGGTCATCGTCACCAAGGACGACACCACCATCGTGGACGGTGGCGGCAGCGAGGACGACGTCAAGGGTCGCATCGCCCAGATCAAGCGCGAGATCGATGACACCGACTCCGACTGGGATCGGGAGAAGCTCCAGGAGCGCCTGGCCAAGCTGGCCGGCGGCGTGGCCGTCGTCAAGGTCGGCGCCGCCACCGAGGTCGAGTTGAAAGAGAAGAAGCACCGCATCGAAGATGCCCTCTCTGCCACTCGGGCCGCGGTCGAAGAGGGCATCGTGGCCGGCGGCGGCACCGCACTGGTCCGCTCCCGCACCGCCGTCAACGCCGTCGTCGAGTCGCTCGAGGGCGACGAGGCGACCGGAGCCTCGATCGTGGCCAAGGCCCTGGCCGCACCGTTGGCGGCCATCGCCAGCAATGCCGGCCTGGAAGGCTCGGTCTACGTGCGCCAGGTGGAGGCCGAGACCGGTTCCATCGGTCTCAACGCCGCCACCGGCGAGCTGGTCGACCTGGTCAAGGCGGGCGTCATCGACCCGGCCAAGGTCACCCGCTCGGCGCTGCAGAACGCCGCGTCCATCGCCGGCCTGCTGCTGACCACCGAGGCCCTGGTGGCCGACAAGCCCGAGAAGTCGGACCCGGCGGCGGCCGCCGCCGCGGCTGCGGCCATGGGTGGGGGCATGGGCGGTATGGGGGGCATGGGCGGCATGATGTAACACCCGGCACCGGTGCCGCTCCGGCGGTGGGTGTCTGGTCGATGGCCGGGTCCTGTCGGGGCCCGGCCATTGGTCTGTCCCGGGACCGACGGCGAAACGGTTCAGACCGAGGGCCGGTCGGCTTCCGCCACGTAATGGCGCTCGCCGGACCCGTCCAGCCAGACCCGCATGACCCGGTTGGTGGAGGGGTCGTTGAACACCTCGTCGGTCGGTCGCCAGTCGGGTTGCGGGTGGTCGGACTCGCCGTGGCGGCGGAGGAAGATGCTGTAGACCAGCACCCCGAGCACGGCCAGCCCGATGACCACCCCGATGACCGCCCCCACCCCCGTTCCCCGACCTACCCGGCGCCGACGATGACGGCGGTGCCGTAGGCGACGATCTCGGTCAGCGACTGGCCGACTTCCGAGGAGTCGAAGCGCATCGAGATGATGGCGTTGGCGCCGAGCAGGCGGGCGTTTTCGATCATGCGATCCATGGCGTGGCGACGGCTGTCTTCCACCAGCCGGGTGTACTGCTTGACCTCGCCGCCGGCCAGGGCCTTGAACCCGGCACCGATGCCCTTGCCGAACCCCATCGACCGGACCACCACCCCGAAGACCATCCCCAAGCTCCGCTGGACCGGCCACTCGGGAAACTGGAGGGCGGTGGTGATCGGGAACTGGGGGACTCCCGGCTGCCCGTACTGCGGTGGTTCTTCGTCGGCCATCGGCTGCCTCCCCGCACGGTGATTCGACGCCCGGGTGGGGCGGTGGCCAAACGCTATCGGGATGGGGTCGGCTTCGCCGGGCACCCGTATCCTGGGGCCCCCATGTCGTCATCGCCGAACATCCCGCCGACCGGCCCCCAGATCATTCCCCGCCCGCCGACCTCCCGCCCCGGCGGACCGCCCCCCTGGGCCGGGCTCCCGGCATCGGCCCGCCGCCACCTGACCCTGGCCCGGGTGGGCAGGGCGGTCGAGGGGCGGCCGGCCCCTCCGCTCGAACCCTCCGGCGACGGGACCACCGCGCCGTCCATCCTCTCGCTCTCCGGCATGCCGGTCACCGGCACCCCGGCGGGAGTGCTGGTCGGCCTGTTCGAGGAGGAGGGCGAGACCCGGGTCATCCTCACCGTGCGCTCCGGCCGTCTCCGCTCCCACACCGGCGAAGTCGCGTTCCCCGGTGGCCGCCTCGAGCCCGGCGAGTCGGTCGACGACGGGGCCCGCCGGGAGGCCCACGAAGAGGTGGGGCTGGATCCGGACTCGACGGAGATCATCGGCCATCTCAACACCATGCCCACCGTCTCCTCCAACTCGCTGGTGACGCCGGTGGTGGCCACCCTGGCCGGGCGACCGACGTTGGTGGCCGAACCCGACGAGGTGGCCCGCATCTTCGACGTGGCCCTCGCCCACCTGCTGGAGGACGGGGTGTTCGAAGAGGAGTGGTGGGCGGTTCCCGGACGCCCGGGAATCGGGGGGCCCGACGGCGCCGCGTTTCCGATGTGGTTCTTCCGCGCCGGGGGGGAGATCATCTGGGGCGTCACCGCCCGGGTGCTGATGGAGCTGCTCTGCCTGACCCTGGGACTGCCGGTGCCGTTTGCCGCATGACCGCAAATTCCGGTCCGACCCTCGCCGGGGCCGGGGGCGCCAAGCGGTATCGTGGGGGGGAAGCTCATCGGCAGGGCGCCAGCGAAAATTGCCGATCGGACGTTCGAGGACTCGCACCCAAGGGCCGGAGGAGACAGACGTGGCTGAACTAGAGATCGGCATCTTCAAATCGGGACGGAGGGCGTACGGGTTCGACGACATCGCCATCGTCCCCAGCCGGAGAACCCGGGACCCCGAGGATGTCGACATCAGCTGGGAAATCGACGCCTACCGGTTCGAGCTTCCGCTGCTGGCCTCGGCCATGGACGGCGTGGTGAGCCCGGCCACCGCCATCGAGATCGGTCGCCTGGGTGGGCTCGGCGTCTTGAATCTCGAAGGCCTGTGGACCCGGTACGAGGATCCCACCCCGTTGTTCGACGAGATCCGCGAGCTGCCGGTCGAGAAGGCCACCTCCCGCATGCAGCAGATGTATGCGGAGCCGGTGAAGATGGAACTGGTCACCGCTCGGATCAAGGAGATGAGCGCGGCCGGGGTCACCACGGCCGCCTCGGTGACTCCGCAGAAGACGGCGTTGTTCGCCCCCGCCCTCGTCGCCGCCGAACTGGACATGCTGGTCATCCAGGGCACGGTGGTCTCCGCCGAGCACGTCTCCAAGACGGTCGAGCCCCTCAACCTGAAGCGCTTCATCCGGGAGTTCGAGATCCCGGTGATCGTCGGGGGTTGCGCCTCCTACCAGGCCGGGCTCCATCTCATGCGTACCGGGGCGGTGGGCGTGCTGGTCGGGGTCGGGCCGGGCAACGCCTGCACCACCCGCGGCGTGCTGGGCATCGGCGTGCCCCAGGCCACCGCCATCGCCGACGTCGCCGGGGCCCGGATGCGGCACCTCGACGAGACCGGCGTCTACTGCCATGTGATCGCCGACGGCGGCATGTCCAAGGGCGGTGACATCGCCAAGGCCATCGCCTGTGGCGCCGACGCGGTGATGCTGGGATCGCCCCTCTCCTCGGCGGTGGAGGCGCCGGCCCGCGGCTACCACTGGGGGATGGCCACCTTCCATCCGACCCTCCCCCGCGGGGCCCGGGTGAAGACGACGACCCGGGGCACGCTGCGGGAGATCCTGCTCGGCCCCGCTCACGAGAACGACGGCCGGATGAACCTGTTCGGGGCGTTGAGCACGGCCATGGCCACCTGTGGGTACGAGACGGTCAAGGAATTCCAGAAGGCCGAAGTGATGGTGGCGCCGGCCCTGCAGACCGAGGGCAAGGACCTGCAGCGCTCGCAGGGTGTCGGCATGGGCCATTGAGCCCTGACTCGTCGAGCGTCGCCGAGGCGCTGGTGGACGGCCCGGTGCTGGTCGTCGATTTCGGTGCCCAGTACGCACAGCTCATCGCCCGGCGGGTCCGCGAAGCCCATGTCTATTCGGAGATCGTTCCCCACACCGTCACCGCCGCCGAGCTGGTGGCTCGCAGGCCGCAGGGCATCATCCTGTCGGGTGGTCCGAAGTCGGTCAACGAAAACCCGGCGCCCCAGATCGATCCGGCCATCTACGACACCGGCATCCCGATCCTGGGCATCTGCTACGGCGCCCAGTTGCTGGCCCTCCAGCTCGGCGGGGAAGTCGCCCGCACCGGGCGCGGCGAGTACGGACGCACCTCGCTGACCCTGACCGAACGGTCGCCGATCTTCGTCGACTGGCCGGTCGACGCCGAGGTGTGGATGAGCCACGCCGATGCCATCAGCGTGGTGCCCGAGGGCTTCGTCCCCACCGCCCAGAGCCCTGACGCCCAGGTCGCCGCCCTCCACGATCCCGACCGGCGCATCTACGGGGTCCAATTCCACCCCGAGGTGGTGCATACCGAACGCGGCCGTGACCTCCTCGAGCGGTTTCTCTACGACGTCTGCGGCTGCCCGCCGTCGTGGACCCACACCTCGATCATCGAGTCCCAGGTGGACAAGATCCGGGCCCAGGTCGGCTCGGCCCGGGTGCTGTGCGCGCTGTCCGGCGGGGTCGACTCGGCGGTGGCCGCCGCTCTGGTCCACAAGGCGATCGGGGACCAGCTGACCTGTGTGTTCGTCGACACCGGGCTGATGCGGTCGGGCGAGGGCGAGCAGGTCGAGGACACCTTCCGCCGGCAGTTCCACGTGAACCTGGTGCACGCCAAGGGGGCCGACCGGTTCTTCGGGGCCCTGGCCGGCGTCACCGATCCGGAGGCCAAGCGCAAGATCATCGGCGAGCTGTTCATCCGGGTGTTCGAGGAGGTCGCCCGGGACCTGAAGGACGACTCCCGGGCCCCCGGCGAGGCGTCCGACACCGAACCGGTCGGCTTCCTGGTGCAGGGGACCCTGTACCCCGACGTCATCGAGTCGGGCTCCGACAGCGCCGCCAAGATCAAATCCCACCACAATGTGGGCGGGCTTCCCGAGGACCTGGCCTTCGAACTCGTCGAGCCGTTGCGGCTGCTGTTCAAGGACGAGGTCCGGGCGGTCGGCGAGGAGCTCGGGCTTCCCCACGACATCGTCTGGCGCCAACCGTTCCCCGGCCCGGGCCTGGCCGTCCGGATCGTGGGCGAGGTCACCCCGGAGCGGGCCGAGATCCTCCGGGCCGCCGACGCCATCGTCGTCGAGGAGATCCGGCGGGCCGGTCTCTACCGCCAGCTGTGGCAGAGCTTCGCGGTGATGCCGGTGGTGCGTACGGTGGGGGTCATGGGGGACGGACGCACCTACGCCTATCCGATCGTGATTCGGGCCGTGACCAGCGACGACGCCATGACCGCCGACTGGGCCCGGCTGCCCTACGACGTGCTGGAACGCCTGTCCTCCCGGATCATCAACGAGGTCGAGGGCGTCAACCGGGTGGCACTGGACATCACCTCCAAGCCGCCCGGCACCATCGAATGGGAGTGACGGTGGCCGACGGGGGCGCCGACCTGCGCTTCGACGAGAACGACCTCGCCTACCAGGCCCCGGAGCCACAGCCGAAGGACCGGAGGATCGACCCCACCGAGCTGGTGGCCGGCCTGACCCCACCCCAGCTGAGTTCGGTGGTCCATCGCGGCGGTCCGCTGCTGATCGTGGCCGGGGCCGGCTCGGGCAAGACCCGGGTGCTGACCCGGCGCATCGCCCATCTGATCGCCACCCGGGCGGCGGCGCCGTGGCAGATCCTGGCCATCACCTTCACCAACAAGGCGGCCGACGAGATGCGCCGCCGGGTGGTCGACCTGGTCGGCGAGCGCGGGAACCGGATGTGGGTGTCCACCTTCCACGCCGCCGGCGTCCGCATCCTCCGGGCCCACGGCGACCGGCTCGGGTACAAGGGTTCGTTCACCATCTACGACGACGCCGACTCCCGCCGGCTGGTGGAGATCATCTGCCGGGAACTGGACATCGACACCAAGAAGCTCGCCCCCCGCTCGATCCTCGGCCAGATCAGCCAGGCCAAGTCCAAGCAGCTGGGCCCGAGCGAGTACCGGGCCGCGGCCGCCACCATCTTCGACCGGCGCATCGCCGATGTCTTCGACCTCTACCAGCAGCGGATGGTGGCGGCCAACGCCATGGACTTCGACGACCTCCTGCTCAACACCGTGCAGCTGTTCCGCCAGCACCCCGACGTGCTCGAGCACTATCGGACCCGGTTCACCCACGTGCTCATCGACGAGTACCAGGACACCAACTCGGTCCAGAACGCGCTGGCCGTCCTGCTGGCCGGCGGGCACCGCAACATCGTGGTGGTGGGGGACAGCGACCAGTCGGTCTACCGGTTCCGGGGGGCCGACATCACCAACATCCTCGCCTTCGAGGAGGCGTTCCCGGACGCCACCGTGGTGACCCTCGATCAGAATTTCCGCTCCACCCAGACCATCCTCGATGCCGCCAACGCCGTCATCGCCAACAATGTCTCCCGGATCCCGAAGACGCTGTGGACCGACCGCGGGGCCGGGGAGCCGATCACCCGCTACCGGGCCGAGGACGAGTACGACGAGGCCTCCTGGCTGGCCCACGAGATCCGCCACCTCCGCCGCCAGCAGGACCTGTCCTGGGGCGATATCGCCGTCTTCTACCGGACCAACGCCCAGAGCCGGGCCATCGAAGAGGCGATGGTCCGGTCGGAGATCCCCTACCAGGTGGTGGGCGGGACCAAGTTCTACGACCGCCGGGAGGTGAAGGACGTCCTCGCCTACCTGCGGGTGCTGGTCAACCCCGACGACGAGGTCAGCTGGCGGCGCATCGTCAACGTGCCCAAACGGGGGGTGGGGGACAGCTCGATCGCCCGGCTGGCCATCTGGGCCCAGCAGCACGAGGAGTCGTTCGGGGAGGCGGTGGCCCACGCTCCCGAGGCCGGGGTCGGGGGCAAGGCGGCCAAGGGCCTGGCGGCGCTGTCCGGCCTGCTGGACCGGCTCCGGGCTGAGATGCCGGTCCCCCGGCTGGCCAACGAGGACGGCGACGCCCTGCCTCCCGGTGACCTGTTGCCGCCGTCGGGCGACGCCACCGGCGTCGGGCCCCGGCTTCCGGAGGTCCCGGTCGCGGCAGGGGCGATGCTCGGCCCCGGCCAGTTGGTGGTGGCCATCCTCGAGCGGACCGGCTACCGGAACGACCTGCTGGCCGACGGGAGCATCGAGGCCCTCGGGCGGGTCGAGAACGTCGACGAGCTGGCCAACAACGCCTCCCAGTACGAGACGTTGGCGGAGTTCCTCGAAGCCGCCGCCCTCATCGCCGGATCCGACGAGCTGGACGGTGACGGCAGCCAGGTGTCGCTGATGACCATGCACATCGCCAAGGGGCTGGAGTTCCCGGCGGTGTTCATTGCCGGGATGGAGGACGGGGTCTTCCCCCATTTCCGGTCGATCGGGGACCCGGTGGAGCTGGAGGAGGAACGGCGGCTCTGCTACGTGGGCATCACCCGGGCCGAGCGCTTCCTGTATGTCTCCCACGCCTGGAGCCGGATGCTGTGGGGCAGCTCGGGGAGCAGCATCCCGAGCCGCTTCCTCAATGAGATTCCCGCCGAGTTGATCCGGGACGTCGGCGGCAGCCGGGAGGACTACCAGTTGAACCTCGACGGCCGGTTCGGGGAACGCCGGGGCTTCGATGACGGTGGCACCCCCGGGCGCAGCGTGTTCGGACGCGGCGTCGCCCGCTCCGGAGCCGGCCGCCGACCGGGGTCCGACGGCACCGGGGCGGAGTTGCTCGGGCTCGGCGTCGGGGACCGGGTGGTCCACGGGCTGTGGGGCGAGGGGGACGTGACGGCCGTCGGGGGGGCCGGCGAGGACGCGGAGGCCGAGGTCGACTTCGAGAGCGTCGGCCGCAAGAAGCTCCTCCTCCGCATGGCTCCCCTCAAGCGGGCGTAACCCGCCGCGGATGGGCGGGGCGGCGGCCAGCCGACAACGGCGTTCGTGGTGGTCGCCCTCGGCCTGGCCGATCAGTGTGGTGGTCACCTCGGTGGCCTTCGGGGTGGGCCTGGTGAAGGTGGTGACCACCTTCGGGTCGCCGTACTACCACTACGGCGACCAGGCCGTCCTCGCCTCCCGGGTGGGCGACGCCATGCGGTTCCACGTCGAGCTCGGGCCCTATTCACGCTTCGGCTGGAGCCATCCCGGGCCGGCCCTCTTCTACCTGCAGGCCCCCGTCTACAGCCTCTCGGACACCAACCCCCGGTCCCTGTTCTTCGGTTCGCTGCTGATCAACGGCCTGTGCCTGGTGGCCGCGGTGTTGGTCGTCCGCCGGTTCGCCGGCGAGTGGTCGGCGCGCTGGACGGTGGGGGTGCTGGGGGTGGTCCTCCTCGCCCTCGGGGCCAACGCCATCGAGACGTTCTGGAATCCCTACCTGGAGGCGTCGGCGGTGCTGCTGGTCATGGTGTTGACGGCGGCGGCCATCGCCGGGTCGGGGCTGTCGGTCATCGGGGTGGCGGTGGTCGGCTCCTATGTGGTGCAGACCGACGTCGGCACCACCCCGCTGGTCGGGGTGCTGGCGGTGGGTGCGGTGATCGGCTACCTGGTCCAGTTGCTGGTGCGGCGCGGCCGGCACGGCCGGGTGGACGGGCCGGCCCGCCGGTGGGCCGCGCCGCTGGTGTCGGGGCTCGGGGTGGCGGTGGTCGCCGTCGCCTGGCTCCCCCCGCTGCTCCAGCAGGTCCGCGGCCACCCGGGGAACCTGTCGGCCCTCTACGACTTCTTCACCAACCCGACCACCACCGCGGCGAAATACGGGCCGACCCACACCCTGAAGGCGGCGTGGGCGGTGGTGGCCAACGCCACCACCGCGGTCCCCGGGGGCAACCTCTCGGCCACCGCGTCGATGACCACCGCGACGGCCGGGAGGCAGCAGATGCTGGTGGCCTGGGCCGGACTCGCCGTGGTCGGCTTGGTCTGGGCCGGCTGGCGCCGTCGGTGGTTCGCCTTCGGGCTCAGCCTCACCACCCTGGTGGGCCTGGCGGTCGCGGTCATCGCCGTGGAGCGGATCGTGGGACCGATCGGCGACTACCTGGCCTTCTGGATGGAGCTGTTGCCGGTCCCGGCGGTGGTGGCGCTCGGGGTGCTGGCGGTGGAGGGCCGGCAACACCGGGCCGCGGCCCCGGGCCCCGGTGACGAGGGCTCGCCGACCGGGACCCGGTGGTGGCGGCTGGTCCTCGCATGGGCGATGGCCGCCATCCTGGTGCTTCCCGTCGGCCTGGTGGGCTGGCAGCTGGAGCGCGGATCGGCGCTGGTCGATTCGCCCGGAAACCTGGAGATCCCCCAGCTCACCGGCTTCACCGTCGCCCACCTGCGCCAGGCATCGGGGACCCACGTCCTGGTGGTCATCGGCAACGCCGATCGATGGCCGGAGGCCACCGGCCTGGTGCTGCAGCTGTCGCAGGACGGCTATCACCCGACGGTGCAACCTGCCTGGGGGTTCATGTTCACCGCCCGCTATGTGGCCGGATCCGCGACCCAAGCCCAGGTGGTCCTCACCGATGGGGTTCCCGGTGCCCCGCCCGGCGCGTCCGGGTTGTCGCAGACCTTCTCCCGCGGCGACGTGCCTACCACCGCCACCTTCGTGCCCGTGCCGGCGTCGGGGAGCCCGCCGGGCTGACACCGGGAAGCGGGTGAAAGGCGGTCACCGGCGGTGGCCGGAGGCTGCCACCGGCCCCGGACGATGGTCGGAACTCGCACCCGATTCGCACCCGATTCGCACCCGATGCGATGACCTCACCCGCGAAAATCACCCCCGAGAACCCCACCGGCCCGCCGAGGATCCACCGTTACCGGGAAGTACACTGAGCCGGCATCGGGCGTGGTTCGAAATCAGCCTCCCGGGCCGAGGAACGAGAACGGGAGTTCGGGGCATGCACAGCCACCACCACGAATCAGCGCGTACGCGGGCTCGACGAGGCGTCTTGTTCCTGGTGGTGTTGGCCACCGTCAGCGCGCTGATGGTGGGCGGGTTCACCGCCCCGGCGTCGGCGGCGACACCCGACACCGGGACCGGGAGCGCCTTCGGTATCCAGGCGTTGCTGGGCGGCGGGAACCTGATCGCGCCGACCCCGACCGCCACCCTCGGGCCCCTGGGCCAGGCCGACTCCCACACGGCCATCCCCATCAACCTTCCCGGCGTCCTCAGCGTCGCCGCCCTCAACGCCGCCAGCGCATCGACCAATTTCGGGACCGCGGCCGAGAACATCACCAGCACCGGCGGGGCGGCCGGCATCAACATCCTGGGTCTCCTCGGCCTCAACGTCGGCGCCCTCAATTCCGTCTGCATCTCGAACGCCAGCGGTTCGGCCGGTGGCTCGACCATCGCCAGTATCACCGCCGCCGGCTCCCCGATCCCGGTGCCGACCGGGGTGGGCCAGACCCTGGCGCTGCCGGCGCCGCTCAACGGGCTGTTGAACGTGGTGGTCAACGCCCAGACCGTGACCAACGCGGTCGGATCCACCAGCATCTCGGTCGACGCCCTGGAGGTCCACATCCTCACCACCGGCGTGGTGGTCATCGTGGGTCGATCCCAGTGCGCGGCCAATGGGCCCGACATCAACGTCGGCTCCCCGACGGTCACCGGTCTGACCCCGACCTCGGGCCCGATCGCCGGCGGCACCCCGGTGGTCATCACCGGCACCAACTTCACCAGCGGCTCCACCGTGAGCTTCGGCGGCACCGCCGCCGCCTCGGTCACCTTCACCAGCGCCACCAGCCTGACCGCGGTGTCGCCGGCCCACGCCGCCGGCCCGGTGTTCGTGACCGTCACCAACACCGGCGGGACCAGCCCGACCTCGGCCGCCGGGACCTTCACCTATCTGGCCACCACCACCCCGACGGTCACCGGTCTAACCCCGACCTCCGGCCCGATCGCCGGCGGCACCCCGGTGGTCATCACCGGCACCGACTTCACCGGCGGCTCCACCGTGAGCTTCGGCGGCACCGCCGCCGCCTCGGTCACCTTCACCAGCGCCACCAGCCTGACCGCGGTGTCGCCGGCCCACGCCGCCGGCCCGGTGTTCGTCACCGTCGCCGACACCGGCGGGACCAGCCCGACCTCGGCCGCCGGGACCTTCACCTTCGTGGCCCCGTCCGGACCGCCACCGACCATCACCGGGATCACCCCGACCAGCGGGGCGCCCGGCGGGGGGAACACCATCGAAGTGGTGGGCACCAACCTGTGCGGCGCCCAGGTGGTGTTCTTCGGCACCACCGCCAGTCCCAGCTTCACCGTGAACTCCACCTGCACGATCCTGACGGTCACGGTCCCCCCGGGTCACGGCACCGTGCCGGTCACGGTGTTCACCCCCAACGGGGTGGCGACCGGTGCGGTCGGCTACACCTACATCCAGCCCGGCTACTGGATGTCGGCCAGTGACGGCGGGGTCTTCGCCTTCGGCGGGGCCCAGTTCTTCGGGTCGATGGGCGGCCAGCCCCTCAACAAGCCGATCGTGTCGATGACCGACACGCCCGACCACCAGGGATACTGGCTGTTCGCCAGCGACGGCGGGGTGTTCGCCTTCGGCGATGCCCAGTTCTTCGGGTCGGTGCCAGGGGTGTTGGGTCCACTGGGGAAGACCCTGAACGCCCCGATCGTGGCCGCGGAGTCAACCCCCGACGGGCACGGCTACCGGCTGTTCGCCGCCGACGGCGGGGTCTTCGACTTCGGGGACGCCAACTACGTGGGATCGCTGCCCGGCCTCAACATCGTCCCCAACACCCCGATCGTGGCCGCCACCTCGGCGCCGATCGGCCAGGGGTACTGGCTAGTGGCCAGGGACGGCGGGGTCTTCAACCTGGGGTCGGCCAACTTCTTCGGGTCGATGGGCGGCCAGCCGCTGAACGCCGCCATCGTGTCGATGTCGGCCACCCCCACCGCCTCCGGGTACTGGATCTTCGCCGCCGACGGCGGGGTGTTCAACTTCGGGGACGCCGGGCTCTTCGGCTCGGCGGGCGGAGTGCCCCTGAACAAGCCGATCACCTTCGGGGTGTCGACGACCACCGGTGGGGGCTACTGGCTGTTCGGCTCCGACGGCGGGGTGTTCAACTTCGGCGACGCCCCGTTCCTCGGGTCGCTGGGGGCGATCCCACTGAACCAACCCATCGACAGCGGGGTCGGCTTCTAGCCGACCGGTGCCGGCCTTCGCCTCCCTCAGCCCGGGATCCGCCGCCAGACCCCGCCCGGCAGTCCGCGCATGGCGGTGAACACCCACCGCAGGACCGAGGGCACGTAGACCACCGAGGATCCCGACTCGATCCCCCGCACCACCGCGTCGGCCACCGCCTCGGGAGTGGTGGAGAACGGCGCCGGGGTCATCCCCTCGGTCATCCGTCCGACCACGAACCCCGGCCGGACGATGGTGACCCGGACCCCGCTGCCGTGGAGCGAGTCGCCCAGACCCTGGGAGAAGGCGTCGAGGCCGGCCTTCGACGCTCCGTAGATGAAGTTGGCCTTGCGGGCCCGGAGCCCGGCCACCGAGGACAGCACCACCAGGCGCCCGTATCCCTGGTGCCGCAACCGGTCGGCCACCGCCAGCATGGACGAGGCCAGACCGGTGAAGTTGGTGGTGATGACCCGGGCGGCGGCCACCGGGTCGCGTTCGTCGGCCTCCTGGTCGCCGAGCACACCGGCGGCCACCACCACCAGATCGATGTCGCCGAACTGTTTGAAGATCCCGTCGATCACCTTGGCGTGGCTCTCGATGTCGGTGGCATCGAAGTCGACGATCTCGATGGTGTCGGCTCCGGCGATGGCGGTGTGCTCGGCGGCGGCCTGCAGCTTCGGTCCGTCCCGGCCGGCCAGGATCACCGTGCGGCACCGGCCGGGGCACAGCCGGGCCAGGATGGACTGGGCGATCTCGGAGGAGCCCCCGAGTACCAGGACGGATTGGGGTCGGCCGGTGGCGTCGATCATGGGGAGCTCCGTTCTTTCGTCGGTCTGGTGGTGGCCGGGGCCGCCTTCCGGGGCTGGCTCCGGGCCGTTTTTTTCGCCGGCGCCCGCCTCTTCCTGGACGTCGGGGCGGTGCGGGTATCGCCGCAGAGGCCGAGTCGGCGGCCCATATCCGATCGGAGGAGTCCGTCCGGGTCGACCCGTTGACGGACCCCCCGCCACTCGCCGAGCCTCGGGTACATGGCGGCGAACGCCTCCGGCGACACCCGTGAATCTTTGGCCAGGTATACCCGGCCGCCGGCGGCCAGAACCAATTGGTCGAGCTCGTCGAGGAGCGAGTCGAGACGGTGGAAGCCGACCGGCAGGTCGAGGGCCAGGGTCCAACCCGCCATCGGGAACGACAGCGGTCCCGGGTTCCCGGGACCGAAGCGCTTGAGGACGGCCAGGAACGAGGCCAGCTTCAACGAGCTGAGCCGTTCGATGACCTGGCGGACGGTCTCCCCCTGCTGGTCGGCCACCACGAACTGGTACTGGAGGAACCCGGCGGGGCCGTAGAGCCGGTTCCAGGATCCGACCCCGTCGAGGGGATGGAAGAACCCGGTCAGGTGGTGCGGCTTGGCCACCTGGCGCCGGGGTGCCTTCCGGAACCAGAACTCGTTGAACGCCCCGACGGTCAGCGGGTTGAGCAGGCCGCTCGGGGGGGTGATCGGCACCGTCAGCAGGGTCCGGGGATGGAAGGCCCGGACCCGGTCGGGCTCCTGGCGGAGTCGGGCGGGCAGGTCCTCGAGGCGGGCGTGGTCGCCGCGGGTCAGCACCGATCGTCCGAGCCGGCTTCCGGTTGTCTGGCAGTCGATCCAGGCCACCGAGTAGCGGTAGCCGTCGTCGCCGGTGACCATCTTTTCCATCACATCGTCGAGGTCGGTGGCCCGTTCGGTGTCCACCAGCATGTAGCTGGTCTCGACGGCGGTCATCTGGAGGGTGGCATCGGTGATCACCCCGGTGAGCCCCATCCCCCCGGCCGTCGCCCAGAACAGGTCGGGATCGGATCGGGGTGACAGCTCGACCGTCCCGGTGGGCGTCACCAGGGTCATCCGGGTGACGTGGGAGCAGAAACTCCCGTCCCGGTGGTGGTTCTTCCCGTGGATATCGGCGGCGATGGCCCCGCCGACCGTCACCATCCGGGTGCCCGGGGTCACCGGCACGAACCAGCCGAGAGGCACCAACCGTTCCATCAGGGTCTCGAGGCTCACCCCGGCGCCCACCGTGATCAGGCCGCGGGTGAGATCGACCTGGTGGATGGCGTCGAGCCAGGTGGCGTCCACCACGGTGCCCCCGGCGTTCTGGGCGGCGTCCCCGTAGCTGCGGCCCAGCCCCCGGGCGATCAGCCCCCGCTCGAGGTCGGGGTCGGAGGCGGCGGCCTTCATGGCCAGCTCGACGTCGTCGGGGAGGATGGCGTGGACCACCTCGGCGGAGGTGGGCGCGGTCCGGCCCCAGCCGGTGAGCAGGGCCCGGCGACCCGGCGGGCCGTCCATCAGCCGTAGATCCCGATGGCAAACAGGCCGATCCATATGAGCCCGTAGATCTGGAGACGGTGGTCGCGGATGGCCAGCTCCTCGGGGGCCGCCCCCTCCCCGGAGTCGAGGAGTCGCACCACGTGGAGCAGGGCGATCACGAACGGGACGATGGTCAGCTGAAACCACACCGGGTCGTGCCCGGGGTGGACCTGGGACGCCCGTTCGAAGGCCCACAGGCAGTAGGCGGTCACCGACACCGCCGCCGACAGGGTGCGCACCGTCTGCAGGAACGACACGCTGTAGAGGCCGAGGGTCTGGCGGACCTCGGCCTGGTCGGTCAGGTGGTCGGAGAGCAGCCGCTTCTCCCCCGACCGCTTGCCGGTGACGATGAGCAGTGATCCGAACGAGGCGACGATGAGGAACCAGTTGGAGAGGGGCACCCCGACCGCCACCCCGCCGGCCACCGCCCGGAGGACGAACCCCGAGCTCACCGCGGCCAGGTCGAGGATGGGCTCGTCCTTCAGCCCCAGCGAGTAGACGACGTTGATGGCCCCGTAGGCGACCATCACCACCGCCATGTGCCAGCCGGCCAGCAGCAGGCCGAGGGCGATGGAGACGGCCAGGAGGGCGGACCCGATCTCGAGCCCCATCGCCACCGGCACCACCCCGGCGGCGATGGGCCGGTTCCGTTTCACCGGATGGGCCCGGTCGGCCTCGGCGTCCAGGGAATCGTTGAGGAAGTAGGCCCCGCTGGCGGCCAGGCAGAAGATCCCGAAGGCGCCCAGGGTCCGGAGCAGGGCGTGGGGATGGAAGAGCACCCCGGCCACCGCCGGGGCCACGAAGACCAGGAGGTTCTTCAGCCATTGCCGGGGGCGGGCCACCCGGACCAGGCCGGCCAGCCGCGACGAGGACCGTGTCGAGGGTGCAGGGTATGGGTCAGGTGGATCCACGGCTTCGGCCGGCGTGGGCACGGCGTCCTCCGAATCGGGGGGTCGTACGAGGGCGTCAGGCGACGGTACCACGGCATTTCCGGCCCCAGCCGCCAATTCGGGCCTGGATCAGCCCGCTCCGGGGGCGGTCCCCATCCGGGGCCCGATGCCCGTTTGGCGCCGCATACAGGCTTGTCGTTTAGGATCAGCCTTCGTGAAACGACCCTATCGAGTGGTCGTGGCCAAACCCGGGTTGGACGGGCACGACCGCGGCGCCAAGGTGATCGCCCGGGCGTTGCGGGACGCCGGGTTCGAGGTCATCTACACCGGGCTCCACCAGACGCCCGAGCAGGTGGTGCAGGCGGTCATCCAAGAGGACGCCGATGCGGTGGGACTGTCCCTGCTGTCGGGGGCCCATCTCACCCTGATCCCCCGGGTGATGGAGAACCTGAAGGAACAGGGGCGTGACGACGTGCTGGTGCTGGTGGGCGGCATCATTCCCGAAGCCGACATCCCGGTGCTGAAGGCCCAGGGGGTCGCCGAGGTCTTCACCCCCGGCGCCCCGTTGCCGGCCATCGGCGCCTGGTTGGCCGACGCCCTCGATGCCCGAGAAGGTGGCTGACCCGAGCCATCCGAACCCGGGGCAGGCCCGACCTTCGGCCCGTCTCGCCTGACCCCGCAGTGACCTTGTCCAGAACCGCGAGTACCAACAGAGAGGAACAGATCCGGTGGATCTCTTCGAATACCAGGGCAAGCAGTACTTCGCCCGATTCGGCATCCCGATTTCCAAAGGTGGGGTGGCCGACACCGTCGATGAAGCGGTGGCCCAGGCCGACCAGGCCGGCTACCCGGTGGTGGTCAAGGCCCAGGTGAAGGTGGGCGGCCGGGGCAAGGCCGGTGGGGTCAAACTGGCCAACGACGTCGATGAGGTCCGGACCCACGCCGGGAACATCCTCGGCCTCGACATCAAGGGCCACGTGGTCAAGCGGCTCTGGATCGAGCACGCCTCCGACATCGAGCGCGAGTACTACGCCAGCTTCACCCTCGACCGGGCGGCCAAGATGCACCTCGGCATGCTGTCGGCCGAAGGCGGGGTGGAGATCGAAGAGGTGGCCGTCACCAATCCCGACGCCATCGCCCTCCTCCACGTCGACCCGGTCGACGGCCTCAGCCTGGAGGTCGCCCAGGAGTGGGTGGACCGGGCCAACCTCGACGACGTCGCCCGCCTCCAGGCCGCCGACCTGTTGGTCAAGCTGTACGACTGCTACACCCAGGGGGACTGCGACCTGGCCGAGATCAACCCGCTGATCCTGACCCCGGAGGGCAAGGTCCACGCCCTCGACGCCAAGGTGACCCTCGACGACAACGCCGCCTTCCGCCATCCGGAGTGGGAGGAGTTCGCCGGCAGCGATGTCGAGGACGAGCGGGAGGCCCGGGCCAAGGCCCGGGGGCTCAACTACATCGGGCTGGACGGCTCGGTGGGGATCATCGCCAACGGCGCCGGCCTGGCCATGAGCACCCTCGACGTGGTCAACCAGTGCGGGGGCTCGGCCGCCAACTTCCTCGACATCGGCGGGGGCGCCAACGCCGACGTGATGGCCGCCGCCCTGGAGGTCATCAACTCCGACCCGGCGGTGCGCTCCATCTTCGTCAACATCTTCGGAGGCATCACCCGGGTGGACGAGGTGGCCAAGGGAGTGCTCGAAGCCCTGGACCGGGTGGAGATCAACTCGCCCATCGTGTTGCGGTTGGACGGCACCAACGCCGTCGCCGGCCGGGAGATCCTGGCCGACCATCTGTCGGACCGCCTGGTGGCGGAGCCGACCATGATCGAGGCCGCACGCCGTGCGGTCGCATTGGCTGGAGGACAGTCGTGAGCATCTTCGTTGACGAGAGCACCAAAGTCGTGGTCCAGGGGATCAGCCCGACCAGTCAGGGCCTGTATCACGGGCTCCGCAACCGGGCCTACGGCACCCAGGTGGTGGCCGGCACCAATCCCAAGCGGGGCGGCGAGGAGATCGAGGGCATCCCGGTCTACGCCACCGTGGCCGAGGCGGTGGAGGCGACCGGGGCCAACGCCTCGTTCATCTCGGTGCCCCCTGCCTTCGCCGCCGAGGCCATCATCGAGGCGGCGGCGGCCGGCATCCCCTTCGTGGTCTGCATCACCGAAGGCATCCCCGCCCAGGACGAGGCCCTGGCCTACAACCGGCTGGTCCGGGAATTCCCCGCCACCCGGCTGCTCGGCCCCAACTGCCCGGGGATCATCTCCCCGGGGAAGTGCAACATCGGGATCACCTCCGGCGACATCGCCATGGCCGGCGGCCCGGTCGGGATCGTCTCCCGGTCCGGCACCCTCACCTACCAGGCGCTCCACGAGCTCTCCCAGCAGGGCGTCGGGCAGACCACCTGTGTGGGCATCGGCGGGGACCCGGTCCCCGGCACCAGCTTCATCGACTGTCTCCGGGCCTTCGAGGCCGACCCCGACACCCGGGCCATCATGATGATCGGGGAGATCGGCGGCTCGGCGGAAGAGGAGGCGGCCGAGTTCATCAGCACCTCGGTCACCAAGCCGGTCGTGTCCTACGTCGCCGGGGTCACCGCCCCGCCGGGACGGAAGATGGGCCACGCCGGGGCCATTATCTCCGGCTCCAAGGGCACCGCCCAGGCCAAGATGGACGCCCTGGCCGCCGCCGGGGTCACGGTGGCCCTCAACCCGACCGAAGCCGGTGAGGCGATGGTCGACGTCGTGAAGAAGCTCGACTGAGCGCCGAGGTCCCCTCGGCGGAGGCCCACGCCGGCCGGCCCATCGCCGCGGTGATCTTCGACCTGGACGGCCTCCTCATCGACTCGGAGCCGTTCTGGCGCCAGGCGGAGATCGAGGTGTTCGGCTCGGTGGGGCTCCACCTGTCGGAGACGGACACCCGCCAGACCATGGGCCTCCGGATCGATGACGCCGTCCGCCACTGGTGGGATCGTCATCCCTGGCCGGGGATGACTCCGGTGGAGGTCGAACGGGCCGTCACCGGTCGGGTGGCCGAGCTGATCACCTCCGAAGGCGAGCCGATGCCCGGGGCCCTGGAGGCCGTCGCCCTCTGCGCCCGCCTGTCCCTCCCGGTGGCGGTCTGCTCCGGGTCGTACGCGGTGGTCATCGTGGCCGCCCTCCGCCGGCTGGGGATCGAATCGGCGGTCACCGTGTGGCACTCGGCGGAATGGGAGCCGCTCGGCAAACCCCATCCGGGTTCCTATCTGTCGACCGCGGCCAAGCTCGGGGTCGATCCGACCCTCTGTCTGGCGGTGGAGGACTCCTTCAACGGGGCCATCTCGGCCAAGGCCGCCCGGATGCGGGTGGTGGCCGTTCCCGAGAAGTCGGCGGCCGGGTCCGCCCGGTGGGGGTTCTGCGAGGCCGTCCTCGACTCGCTGCTCGGCTTCGACCAGGGGTTGCTGGGTTCGTTGCAGGGCTGAAACGGGCGGTCGGGGCGGAGATTTCTCGGCCACCGCGCTCAGGATTTCGGGCCGACCTGCCGATAGCTATGAGTGACACGGGGAACCCGGATGGTGGGAACGGGTCGAGGGGAAACGGCGACGCTTCCCGCTCCGGCATGGACCAGTCGGTCAACGACGCCCGACCCGGTCCACGTCGGACGGGGGGCGCCCGCCCCTCACCGGTCTCGACCGTCCCCCATCACGGTGCGGGGTCGGACCCTGTCCGTCCCCCGTCGGGATGATCCGGGCATCCGCCAAGAAATCCACCTGGTGGCGGTGACGGTCCGACGACCCCCCCGGCGCGCTACGGTGCCGCGGTACTCGAGGGGGTGGTGGCCGTCGGCGGCACGGTGGTGGTGGGAGTCGAGGAGGACGACGATCCGGTCCCGGAGGCCCCGCTGTTGTTGAGCACCGTCACGTTGGAGACCTTCCAACCCGATCCCGTCATGGTGAGGTCGGTCTGGATCTGGAGCTCGTCGGCCGACGGCGAGGTCATCTTGTTGTTGATGTAGGTCTGGTCGACCACCGAGTAGACGCTGGCCTTGTTCCCGCTGATCGACTGCACGAACTGGCTGCGGATCTGGCCGCGGGAGGAGGCGAGGGCGGCTTCCAGCTGGCTGCGGATGGTGGAGCCGAAGAACTGGTTGGACTGGCTGGCGAACGACCCGGTGGCGTACTGCTGGATCTTGTTGAAGTCGGCGTCGACGTTCTTGGCGTCGAAGTTGGTGAGGGCCAGGAGGAAGTCGTTGGTCACGCTGCGGACCTGGGCCGCCTGGCTCTGCTGGCCGTTGAGCGATGCCCAGGCGTGACCGAACACCGCGGTGCCGACGATGCCGAGGACGGCGATGCCCGCCAGCACCACCTGGCCTTTGCCCCCGAGCGCCCGGGGCGGCCAGCGGCGGCGTCCCGCCGCCGACGGCTTGGCCGGGCTGGCGACCTTCGGTTTGGCGGCGGCCGCCTTCGCCGGGGTCCCGGGGGTGGCGGTGGCGTCCCCGGTCTCCGGGTCCCCGCTGACCTCGCCATCGGCAGGATCCGGCTCCGGAGCGGTGTCCTCCGAGGCGGTGGCCCGGCTGGGCCGGACGCTCCCGGTTTCGCGATCCACCACCGACACCTTGTAGCGCTTCGATTCTGGCTGGTCGGTCAATCCGTCGTCTCCTGTCGGTGGCGCCGATTCCGGAGCCGCCGCCTGACCGGATTCCGCAACAATACTGCCGCACCCATCAGCGGCAGCGCCGTCACCGGCACCGGGGGGTAGGAAGTGGGGGCGTTGGCCGCATTGGAGTTGGCGGTGGTCAACGGGGCGCCGGCGACGGTCGACCCGCCCCCGCGGACCTGGGAATCGGCCGACGAAGCGGTGTTGATGGCCACCGGTGCCGCCGGGGTGAAGCCGGGCTGGGAGGCGGCCGGCACGCCGTTGCCGAACTCGGTGGAACAGCCGGCCGCGGTGCTGATCGGGGGGACCGTCTTCGGGGTCGAGTAGGTCTGGGCGGCGGGGGTGAGGACCGGCGGGAGGATCAGCCGGGTACGCAGGTACTCGGCGTCGGTGCGGGCCGGCTCACTGGCGGTCAGCTGCCGGGCCGGACCGTTGACCGCCAACCCGTTGACGGCTCCGAAGAACTCCTGGTTGTTGGCCAGGTCGGCGGTCAGGTTGGCGAGATTGGCCGGTTGCGACAGGTTGGTGGTGGCGGCCCCGAGATCGTGGACCAGGCAGGCCAGGTTGGGCCGCTCGGCCACCACCAGCTGGTTGAGCAGCTGGCTGGAGCCGGTGCCGGTGTCGAGCAGGCTCAAGAAGTTGGACTGCTGGGCGGTCAGGACGTTGAGGAGGGCGGCGGTGTTGGCCAGGGCCGAGGTCAGCTGGGGAGACGAGGCGGTCACGGTGTCGAGCACCGGTGGGGCGCTGGCCAGCAGGGATTTGAACGCCTGTTGGAAGGCCAGGAACTCCTGGGCGAACTGGGTCCCCGAGGTGATGATGGTGTGGATGTTGGCGGCGTTCCCGTTGAGGGCCACCGCCGTCTCGTGGAGCAGGGCGTTGAGATTGTCGACGGGGATCGCCGCCAGGAACTGGGTGGCGGTGGCGATGACCTGTCCGATGTCGGCCGGGGCGCCGCCGGGGGCGACGGGGATGCGGGCCCCCGCCTGCAGCGGCGGGGCGGTGCCGCCGTGCTGGGGCACCAGGTCGATCTGCTGCTCGCCGAGGGTGTTGGCGATCTCGATCTCCACCGCCACGTCCCCGGGCACCTTGACCCCGTGGTCGATGGCCATGTTCACCTTGGCCCCCTGGGGCGTCAGCGACACCGACCGCACCGTCCCCACCTGGACGCCGTTGAGGGTCACCGAGAAGTTCGAGTAGATCCCGTAGGCGTTGGGGAGGATGGAGGTGACCGGGGTGGTCGACTGGAAGGGATTGCCGAGCAGGTTGATCAGACCGAACACGATCAGGACTGCGGCGATGGCGAAGAAGGCGATGAGGTTGGTGATGATCCGGCGGGTGATCACTTGGAGGACCCACAGGTGAAGGCCGGCTCCGACGAGTTGGACCCGCCGCCGGGGAGGCCGCAGATGATCAGGTCGGTGAGGATCTGCGCCTGGTTGTCGCGGGTGACTTCCTGGAGGGCGGAGTTGTGGCCGGGCAGGAAATCCAGGAAGTTCCCGATATCGCTCTCGCTCGCCTGCAGGGCTTTGGCGGTGGCGGCCAAGCCACTCAGCTGATCGTCGATCTGGGGGGTGTAGTTGGACAGGATGCTGCTGCTCTGGACCGAGAGGTCATTGAGCGACTGGAGGAGGGAGACCAGCCGGTCCGACTGGTTGGCCAACACCCCGGTGGTCTGGGACAGGGTGGAGATGGCCTGGGCGTTCTGGGCCGCCTCGGGGGCGAGGGTGGCGGTCAGCTGGTCGGCGTTGGTGATGAGGGAGGTGATGGAGGCGGTGCGCCCGGCATAGCCGTGGATGACGGTGCTGAGGCTGTCGAGCAGGCTGCGGAGGTTGGCTCCCTGGCCGCCGAAACCCTGGGCGGAGTTGGCCACCAGGTCGGCCAGCTGGGTGCTGTTGATCCCCCCGATCACCGTCGCCCCCGCCGACAGCAGCTGGGCGATGCCGGGTTGCACCGACGAGGCGCCGATCACCTCTCCGGTGAGCATCGGGCCCCCGGGATTGGCGTTGTCGGGGATCAGGTCCACGTACTGCTCCCCGAGCAGCGAGGTCCGCCGCAGCTGGACCGACAGGTTCTTCGGCACGTCGGCCGACTGGTTGAGCACCATGGTCACCTTGGCGACGTTGCCGACCAGCGAGATGTCGGTGACGTGGCCGACCGGGATGGAGGCCATCTGCACCGACGCCCCGTTGGACAGGTCGCCGACGTCGGTGAATTTCGCCGAGGCGATGAGGGTGGCCGGGGACTGGAAGGGAAGGTTGCAGCCGGTGACGGCCAGCGCCCCGACCACCAGCAGGAGGAGAGCCACACGGAATCGACGGGAGGTGGTCATCTCAGAGGGCCCCGAGCAGACTCTTGAGCAGTCCGCCCAGCCCGCCGCTGGAGGACGGGGGGGCGGAGGGCACGGTGGGCAGGGGCGGGAGCTCGGAGGTGGCCGGGGTCGACAACGACGGAGCCGCCGGGGCGACGGGGGCAGGGGCGGGGGTGGCGGCGGTGGGCGCCTGGATGTCGGCGGCGCCGGGGATCATGGTCATCCCCTTGGCGATCAGGGCGGCCAGGGCGGTGGCCGACGGGCCCCCTCCCGGCCCGCTGGTCAGCTGGTCGAGGATCGACGGGATCACCGACAGCAGCGGGTCGAAGAAACTGGAGTTGGGGTCGCCGCAGACTCCGAGCGTCGACAGGGTGGCGGCCGGGAGTCCGGCGGCATGGTTGGCCAGCAGCCGGCGGCAGATGCCGGCCAACCGGTCCCGGATGTACCCCGAGACCGCCGAGGCGCTGGTGCCGGGGGGCAGGGCCAGGTTGAGGTTGAGCCAGTTCTGGGTCGGGTCGTAGGCCCGGCCGGCGGCGGCGAACAACAGGTTGGTGGAGTTGAGCAGCGTGTCGAGATTGCCGAGGTTGGCCGAGACGGTACGGCCCACCTGGGTGACGCCGGCCACGTCGCTCTCCAGCGGGACCAGGTTGGGACCGAGGAACTGCGAGAGCTGGTTGGTGGCCCCGGCCAGATCGCTGATGGCCGTTCCCAGCTGGGCCTGGTGCGATGCCACCACCGCCGAGACGGTGTTGTAGTCGGTGATGAGGGTGGACAGCGTGCTGGTTCGGGTCTGGAGGGTGGCGGTGATCTGGGCCAGCGAGGTGGTCAGCTGGCCGAGGTTGTTCCCCTGCTGGGCCAGCAGCTGGATGGTGCCGGCGGCGTTGCCGAGCAGCTGGTTGAGGGAGCCACCCTGGCCGGCCAGGTCCTGGGACAGGTTGGTGATCAGATCCCCGGTGGCCTGGGGGTTGACTTGGGAAAGGAAGCTCTGGACGTCCTTCAGCAGCTGGTCGGTCGACACCGGCACCGAGGTCCGGGCCAGGGGGATCGTCTTGCCCGCCGGCATCTGCGGGCCGCCGGTGTAACCGGGGGACAGGTCGATGGACGGCTCGCCGAGCACCTGGGGCGACACCAGCGCCGCCTGGACCCCGGCCGGCAACGAGTACTTGGTCTGGACCTCCATGGAGACCAGCACGGTGTTGCCGGTGTTGACGACGTCGGTCACCGTGCCGACCGGGGCACCGAGCATCTGGACGGAGTTGCCGGGGAACAGCCCGTTGGCGCTGGCGAACACCGCCTTGATCGGATAGGTGGGGGTCGACTTGAGCACGGTGACCGACACCACCCCGATGACCACCGCCACCACCGCCACGATGACGCCGAGGGCCAGCAGCCGGCGGCTCATGATCCGCTCCCGAGGCCGAGGATGCCGGCGATGCCGTTGCCGAGCGAGGGGTTGGTAGTGGTGGTCGAGGTGGCAGCCGGCGACGGGGCGGTGGTGGAGGTGGCGTTGTTGGCCCCGGCGGTGGCCGGCGCCGGGGTGGTGGCCGGCGCCGGGGTGGTGCCGATCAGCGGCCCGTTCTGCTGGCTACAGGCGAGGGGGTCGGGCCCCAGCGCCTGGGTGAGGACCATGTCCAGGGTGCCGCAGCTCCCGAGGACCCCTTCCAGCGGGGTGGACCCGAGCACGTTGAAGAAGATGTTCCCCCAGGTCACCGGGGTGGTACTCGAAGAGCCGATGGAGGCAAAGCCGGTGACCGCCGCCGCCGCGCTCGAGACCCCTTGGGCCAGGTCCAACTGGTGCTGGGAGAGGACCGCGAGGACCGACTGGAGCTGGGTCACCACCGCTTGGAGCTGCGGCCGGTTGTTGGTGACCAGCGTGTTGATCTGACCGGCGGCTGACTGGGTGTTGTCGATGAGGTTGCCGAGGTCGGTCCCCTTCTGGGCCAGGGCGGAGATCACGGTGGTGAGGTTGTCGATCGCCGCCCCCAGTTGGCTGTCATGGGTGGCGACGGTCGACGAGAGCGTGTTGGCGGCGGCGATCAGCTGGGTCACCTGGGTCTGGCGCTGGTTGATCACGCCGGTGAACCCGTTCAGCCCGCTGATGATCTGGGCCACCTGTTGCTGCTTGCCCTGGGTGATGGTGGCCAACGACGAGATGAGCTGGTTGATGGCGGTGGCATCGGTCTTGGTCAGCAGCCCGCCGGCCTCGTTCTGGATGTTCTGGAACTCGACCGGCACCGAGGTGTTGGTCAGCAGGGCGCCGTCGCCGAGGGGATGGTTCCAACCGCTGACCGGCTTGAGGTCGACGACCAACTGGCCGAGCAGGGTCTCGACGCTGATCGAGGCGCTGGTGTTGTGGGGCAGCACCACCCCCTGGTTCAGGGTCATGTCCACCATCACGTGGTTGCCGCTGAGGTTCACCGACTTGACCTTGCCGACCGCCACCCCGGCCAGCAACACGTTGGCGTTCGGCCCCATCCCGGCGGCGGAGGAGAACCGGGCCTTCACCGTGTAGCCGGAGGAGAAGGTGGCCCCGTTGAAGGTGAAGACGGACAGCACCGCCACCACCGTCACCACCACCACGACGATGCCGATCCGGCGCGGGTTGCGATCGGTGAAGGCCTTCATGACTGGCCGCCACTTCCGGCCACCATCTGGAGCATCGACTGCGGCGAGGTGGAGGCGGCCGCCCCCGAGGTGCCGGTCGTCGGTCCGCTCAACGACGGAGGGGCGTTCCCCAGCGGACCCGACCCGGGCGGCGGGTTGCCGCCGTTGTTGTAGAAGCAGGTGGTCTCGCCGGCCAGGCAGGTGTAGACGGACTTGACCTGGAACCACTGGCCGTAGTTGGAGATGAGCGTGTAGGGGTTGAAGCCCGCCCCGAGCGATGACAGCCCGGCGTTCAGGCTCTTCTCGTGGTCCTGCACCACCGAGGTCACCGACTGGAGGTCACTGATGGTGCTGGCCAGATTGCCCTGGTTGGACTGGACCACCGCGGCGATCTGCCCGGTGAACTTGGACAGGTTGGTCACCACGGTGTCGAGCAGGTCGTTGTGGGCGGCCAGGGTCTGGGACACCGACTGGAGGTTGTCGAGCAGGCTGCCGACGTCGGTGCTCTTTTGGGCCAGGGCGCTGAGGACCTGGTCGAGGGCGTCGATGACTTGGCCCACCTGGGTGTCGAGTGAGCCGACCGTCTGGGAGACGGTGGCGGAGTCGTTGATCAGCTGGTCGACCTTGTCCTGGTTCCCCTGGAGGGCGGCGAGCACGCTCTGGACGAAGGTGTTGGCCTGGGCCGGGTTCACCGCGGAGAGGAACGGACCGAGGGCGTTGAGGAATTGCCCCACCCCCGGGTCGGCGATCGACTGGGAGAGGGGGATGACCGCGCCGGACTGGATGTCCTTGCCGGTGGCCCCGGGGTAGAGGTAGAGGAACTGCTGGCCGAGCACGTTGTTCTGCTGGAGGCCGGACTTGGTGCTCGATCGGAGGTGGACGTCGTTGTTGACCGAGAAGGTGACGATGGCATGGCCCCGTTGGACGGCGATGCCGGTGACCTGTCCCACCGTGACCCCGGCGATCTTCACCGCGTCGTTGGGCTGCAGCCCGGTGACGTCGGCCAGCTGGGCCTGGTAGCTGGTGCGGTGGGTGAACAGCGAGATGTTCCCGACCCGGACGGCCAGCGCCACCAGCAGGACCAGGCTGACCACCACGAACACCCCGAATTTCAACAGGGTGGGAAGATGGCTCTTCCGTCCGGAGGAGGCTCGACGCCACCGCCACCGGGCCATCAGAGGCCCCCGAGGAGCATGGACAGATAGCCGCTGAGGGACTGGGGAGCCGCCGGGGCGGCCGGGGCGCCGACCGCCTGGTACACCTGTTGGGCCACGTTGTTGCCCTGCTGGGAGGTGGAGGAGGCTGCCGAGGTGGTGGCGGCGGTGGTGGTGGTCCCGGTCGGGTTCAGCTGATTGAAGGCGGCGGTCTGGGCCGAACAGTCGAAGCCGCTGCCGGCGGCGCCGAGGGCGGCCTGGAGGGGAGCGAGGGCGGCCAGCCCGGTGCTGGCTGGGGCGATCAGGCTGCAGACCAGGTCGTTGACCTGGGAGAAGTCGATGAACACCTGGAAGTAGCCGATCCGGGAGCCGTCGGGAAGGGTGTCGGCCGGGGCGTTGGCAAACTTGTAGACGTACTCATAGAGGCCTTTGAGCGTCTGCTGGATGTTGGTCTCGTGGCTCACCAGGACCCGGGTCACGTTGTCACCGGTGGTCAACAAGGTGGCGATGTCGGGGTGGTAGAGGCTGAGGAACTGGGCGAGGTTCTCGGCCAGGGGGTTGAGCGACTCCAGCAGATGCTGGAAGTTGTCCTGGGCCCGGTTGATGGCCGGCAGGGCGGTGTTGGCGTCCTGGGAGACGCCGTTCAGCTGGGCGGCGGCCGGGATGAGGGCGCCGTTGAGGGCGGACAGCGAGTCGAGGGCGGTGAGCTGGGCGCCGAGGGTGGTGCTGAGCAACGTCCCGAGCTTGGCCCCTTCGGCTATCCCGGTGGCGATCTCCCCCCCGGCCCCGTTGGTGGCCTGGTCGAGCTCGGAGATGGACTGCGACAGGTCGGTGGTGTTGATCTGCTGGAGCAGCGGGTCGGCGACGGCCAGCAGATCGGTGAGCTCGCTGGCCACCTTGGTGTGGGGGATCGGGGTTCCCGGCTTCAGGGTGGGGCCCTGCTGACCGGTGGGAGAGGTGATGGAGACCACGTCGGCGCCGAACAGGTTCTGGGGTTGGATGGTGGCCGTCCCGTCGGCCGGGAAGTGGAAGCTCGGGTAGAGGCTCAAGGTGAGCTGGGCCTGCCGATGGACCAGGGCGATGGAGGCCACCCGCCCGACCTGGACCCCGGCGAAGTCGACCTCGGCGCCGGGCTGGATGCCCTGTCCGGCGGAGGCGAAGCGGCCGACCACCTGGTGGTTCCCGCTGTAGGCGCCGTTGACCCCCTTCTCGATCACCACCACCGCGGCCACCACCACCGCCAGGGCCACCAGTACGACCGCGGTCCGACCTAGTGCGCTGAGCCTCCTCATCCCACCAGCCTGGCCCCGGCCGAGGCGCCACTGAAGAGGACTGTCGACAGGAAGAAGTTGAGCACCACCACCACGATGAGGGACATCCGGATCGCCCGACCGGCGGCCACCCCCACCCCGGCCGGACCGCCTTCCGCCGAATAGCCGTAATAACAGTGGATGAAGGTCACCGCCACCACGAAGACCATCGCCTTCACAAAGGAATAGAGGACGTCAACCGGCGGGAGGAACAGCTGGAAGAAGTGGTGATAGGTGCCGACCGACAGGTGGAAGAGGTCGGTGACCATCAGCTGGGAGGCGATGAAGCTGGCGAAGAGGGCGGCCAGGTAGATGGGGATCATGGTGATGAGCGCCGCCCACACCCGGGTGCCGACCAGGTAGGTGACGCTGTCCACCCCGATGACCTCCAGGGCGTCGATCTCCTCCGAGACCCGCATGGCCCCGAGTTGGGCGGTGAACCCGGCGCCGACCTGGGCGGCGAAGGCCAAGCCGGCCACCAGCGGGGTGATCTCCCGGACGTTGGCGAGGGCGGAGATGACCCCGGTGAAGGCCTGGGCGCCGATCTGGGACAGCCCGGTGAACCCCTCCAGCCCGACCTCGGTGCCGGTGAAGAAGGCGATCCCGATGACCACGAAGAACATGCCGCCACCGATGACCACCGCGCCGGCCCCGACGGTGATGTCGGAGACCAACAGGGTGATCTCCCGGCGGTACTGGAGGGCGGCCGGGAGGGAACGGATGGTGCGCAGCCAGAACCGGGTCTGCTTGTAGAGGTACCCGACGGGGCCGTTGCCGATGGCGGTGGTGGCGGCCATCTAGATGCCTCGCTGGGGGATGAAGTTGAAGTAGATGACAGTCAGGACGAAGTTGATGAAGAACGACACCATGAAGGTGATGACCACCGCCTGGTTCACCGCGTCCCCCACCCCCTTCGGGCCGCCCTTGGCGGTCATGCCCTTGTAGCAGGCGACCATGGCGGCGATGAAGCCGAAGACCACCGACTTGAACAAGGCCATGGCCAGGTCGGCCAGCTGGCTGAGCTCGCCGAAGGTGGAGAAGAAGCTGCTGGCGGTGATGTGGATGTTGTGGGTGCCGAAGTAGAGGCCACCGGCGATGCCGGCCACCGAGACGATGGCGTCGAGGAGGAAGGCCACCAGCATGGCGGCCAGCAACCGGGGGAGGACCAGCCGCTGGAGGGGCTGGACCCCCATGACCTCCATGGCGGAGATCTCGTCCCGGATCTTGCGGGAGCCGATGTCGGCGCACATGGCGGACCCGCCGGCCCCGGCGATGAGGAGGGCGGTGGCCAGTGGTGCCTGCTCGCGCACCACCGCCAGGACCATGGCCGCCCCGAGTTGGGACTGGGCGCCGATCTGTTGGAGCAGGCCCCCGACCTCGAGGGCGATGACCGCCCCGAACGGCACCGAGATCAGGATGAGGGGGAGGGTGGTGACCTTGGCCAGGAACCAGCACTGGTCGAGGAACTCGCCGACCGGCACCCCCTGCTTCACGCCGAGGCGGAGCGCCTCGAAGCCGGAGGCGAACATCGCCCCGACCTCACCGAGGAACCAGGAGACCTTCGGGAACAGCGGGGGGCGGGAGACCCGGTGGCGGGGCAGGACCGAGGAAGGGACAACCTGGACCTTCGGGATCTGTTCGGTGACAGGGGAAATCACCGCGATCTGGGCGGTATCCTCCCCGTCCCCGGTCACGCCCCCGTCGTGCCCTGTTTCTTCCGTCACACAGTCTCCGATGCCCCAGCTGATGTACGAAAAATGTAGCCCTGGCAACCCCCGCTCAGACGATCGTCCGGCCGTGCTGCAATTACTGCGATGGAGGAACTTACCGGATAGTCAGAACTTGCGGTAGTCAGGGGATCTCAGGATTCTCACAGCCGGCGGTCGCAAGGTTTCCCCCCGGTTTGCGTTCCGTACTGTGGGTAGATGGTTATGTAGCGGGAGGTAGATACTTTGTACCCAGCGGTGTGCGGGGACAATCAGAAAATGCGAGGATGAACGGCATGGCTGATCCGAATGGAGCTCCGTCGGCGGTCCCGGGTCTGCCGACACAGGTGATCCCGGCGAGTGGCAATGGAGCGGCCGGGATCGCCGACGCCGCCATCTCCATCCAGAACGTCACCAAGTCGTTCGGGTCCCACACCGTCCTCCAGGACATCACCTTCGACGTCCCCCGGGGGAAGATCACCGCGGTGCTGGGACCGTCGGGGACCGGCAAGTCGGTGTTGCTGAAGGTGGTGATCGGGCTGCTGAAGCCCAACAACGGCGGGGTCTACATCGACGGGGAGCTGATCAGCGAGCTCAACCAGAAGAACCTGTTCCGGGTGAGGCGCAAGTTCGGAGTGCTGTTCCAGGACGGGGCCCTGTTCGGATCGATGAACCTGTTCGAGAACATCGCCTTCCCGCTCCGGGAGCACACCAAGAAGAACGAAGGCGAGATCCGCAAGATCGTCCACAAGAACGCCGAGCTGGTCGGGCTGATGGACCATCTCCGCAAACTCCCCGGCGAGGTGTCCGGCGGCATGAAGAAGCGGGCGGGGTTGGCCCGGGCCCTGGTGCTGGATCCCGAGATCGTGTTGTTCGACGAGCCCGACTCCGGCCTCGACCCGGTGCGGGTGGCGTTCCTCGACGAGCTGGTGCTCGACGTGCAGCGGGAGACCGGGGCCACCATCTTCATCATCACCCACAACATCCCGTCGGTGATGCGGACCGCCGACTATCTCGGGATGCTCTACCAGTCCCGCCTGGTCCGCTTCGCCCCCAAGGACGAGATGTTCAAATCGCCCGACCCGGTCATCCACCAGTTCCTGAACGCCGACCTCGAAGGGCCGATCGGCATGGACGAGATGGCGGAGGGCAACACCCCCCGCAGCACCTTCAGCGGCCAGCCGGTCGGGGTCGGAGCCACTCCCGCCGCCGAGTGACCCGCTCGCCCGACGGCTCGCACCGCTGAACCTCGTTCCCGGGCGGGAAGCCGCTGGTAGCCTGCGGCCGTGGTCGCCCCTTCTTCTGCCGGCAGCGCCTCGCCGGCCGCCATCGGGGTGCTGGTCTCGGGCAGCGGCACCATCCTCGAAGCCATCCTCGGCGCCGGGCTCCCGGTCTCGGTGGTGGTGGCCGATCGCCCGTGCCGGGCCCTGCGGGTGGCGGAGGACGCCGGTGTCCCCGCCATCCTGGTCGACCGGGCCGCCTTCGGCGGGTTCGGGCCCGGGTTCGACCGCCCGGCCTACACCCGGGCGGTGGTGGAGGCGCTGGCCGAACACCGCGTCGAGGTGGTGGTGATGGCCGGATTCGGGACGGTGCTCGATCAGCCGATCCATACGGCGTATCCGGGCCGTATCCTGAACACCCACCCGGCGTTGCTGCCCGCCTTCCCGGGGTGGCACGCGGTGCGGGACGCCCTGGCCGAAGGGGTGGCCGAGACCGGCACCACCGTCCACATCGCCACCCTGGCGATGGACGCCGGACCGGTCCTGGCCCAGGAGGCCGTCCCGGTGTATCCGGACGACACCGAGGCGACGTTGCACGAGCGGATCAAGGCGGTGGAACGGGTGCTCTACCCGGCCACCATCCGTTCGTTCATCGACAAGCTGGCGGTCCCGACCGGGGATGAGCGAGGATCACCATTGGAGGTCAAGGCCATGAAGGCGCTGCTGTCCGTATACGACAAGACGGGACTGGTGGAGCTGGCCCGCGGGCTCTCCGACCTCGGTTGGGAACTGATCTCCAGCGGCGGCACCTCGTCGGTGCTGGCCGACGCCGGCCTCCCCCATCTGGAGGTGGCCGATCTGACCGGCGCCCCCGAGATGCTGGGCGGGAGGGTCAAGACCCTCCATCCGACCATCCACGGCGGGATCCTGGCCGACCGCTCCCAGCCCGGGCACCTCGCCGACTTGGCGGACCAGGACATCGGTCTCATCGACCTGGTGGTGTGCAATCTCTACCCCTTCCGGAGCGACCCCTCCATCGAGCTGATCGACGTCGGCGGCCCCACCATGGTGAGGGCGGCGGCCAAGAACCATGCCCACGTCGGGGTGGTGGTCGACCCCGCCGAATACGGCGGGGTGCTGTCCGAGCTGAAAGCGGGCGGGACGTTGTCGGAGGCCACCCGCTTCCGGCTGGCCCGGGACGCCTTCGCCCACACCGCCGCCTATGACGCCGCCATCGTCGGCTGGTTCGATCAACGGGACACGCCGGGCACCATCGCCGCCGAGGGGGAATCGGAGGCGGCCATCCTCCCGCCCACCATCCACCTCACCCTGGAGCGGGCCGGTTCGCTCCGCTATGGGGAGAACCCCCACCAGCACGGCGCCCGGTACCGGATCGCCGGTGAGCACTCGTGGTGGGACGACGTCGTCCAGTACGGCGGCAAGGAGCTGTCGTACCTGAACCTGTTCGACGCCGACGCCGCCTGGCGCCTGGTCCACGAACTCTCGGTCCCCGACGGCACCGAGGTGGCCGCCGCCATCATCAAGCACGCCAATCCGTGCGGGGTGTCGGTGGCCGACACCCTGACCACCGCCTACCAGCGTGCCCTGGACGGCGATCCGCTGTCGGCCTTCGGGGGCATCGTGGCCCTCGGTGGTCCCGTCACCGTGGAGGTGGCGGAGGCGATCGGTGCCGGGCCCCAGGCCGACGTGATCATTGCCCCCTCCTATGACGAAGCCGCGCTGGCCCTCCTCTCCTCCAAGCGGAAGGCCACCCGCCTGCTGTCGGCCCCTTCGCCGGAGCCGATCATCCGTCAGTACCGGGGGATGGGATCGACGGTCCTCGTCCAGGATGCCGACCGCTTCCTGGTGGACCCCTCGCAGTGGGAGGTGGCCACCACCACCCAACCGACCGACGCCCAGTGGCGGGACCTGGCGCTGGCCTGGAAGGTCTGTGCCCGCACCACCTCCAACGCCATCGCCATCGTCCGCGACGGCCAGGCGGTCGGGGTGGGGGCCGGGCAGTCCTCCCGGGTGGTGGCGGCGGAGATCGCGGTGTCCAAGGCCGGCGACCGGGCGCAAGGGGGAGCGGCGGCCAGCGATGCCTTCTTCCCATTCCCCGACGGCCTCGAGGTGCTGGCCGGCGCCGGGGTGGCGGTGGTGGTCCAACCGGGCGGGTCGATCCGCGACGGCGAGGTGACCGCCGCCGCCGATGCGGCTGGGGTGGCCCTGGTGATGGCGGGTGGCGAACGCCACTTCCGGCATTGAGGGGGAAATGGTGACTGCGACCTTGCTCGACGGCGAGCTGCTGGCCGCCCGGATCCGGGCCGAGGTGACCGACCGGGTCGCCCGGCTGGCCGCCGCCGGGGTGACGGTGGGGCTCGGGACCATCCTGGTCGGGGACGACGGCCCGAGCTCGCGGTACGTGGCCATGAAGCACGCCGACTGCGCCGAGGTCGGCATCTTCTCCGCCCATGAGCACCTGTCGGCCGACGTGACCCAGGCCGATCTCGAGGCGGTGGTGGCCCGGTTCAACGCCGATCCCCGGATCCATGCCTACCTGGTGCAGCTCCCGCTACCGGCCGGGCTCGACGAGGAGCGGGTCCTGTTGGCAGTGGACCCGGAGAAGGATGTCGACGGGCTCCACCCGGTGAACCTCGGCCGCCTGGTGATGGGGGCGGCCGGCCCGTTGCCCTGCACCCCCGCCGGGATCGTCGAGCTGCTCCACGCCAACGACGTGCCGGTGGAGGGCAAGCATGTGGTGGTGATCGGCCGGGGGCTGACCATCGGCCGCCCGCTGTCCCTGTTGCTGGCCATGAAGCGTCCGGGGTGCAACGCGGCGGTCACGGTTGTCCATACCGGGGTCGACGACCTCGCCGGGCTGGTGCGGCAAGGTGACGTGGTGGTGGCGGCGGCCGGGAGAGCCGGGCTGGTCACCCCGGAGATGATCAAGCCGGGCGCCGCGGTGGTGGGCGCCGGGACCTCATGGGAAGGGAAGAAATTGTTGTCCGACGTCGACGAGTCAGTCGCCGAGGTGGCGGGATGGATCACCCCCCGCATCGGGGGGGTGGGCCCGATGACCCGGGCGATGTTGTTGCGCAACACGGTGCGGGCGGCGGAGCGGGCGTCATGATGTCCTCCAGCCTTCCGGAAGTTCCCGAGACCGATCACCGGCCGTGGGGGAGCTACACCGTCCTCGACGACGGCGCGACCCACAAGGTCAAACGGATCACCGTGCTCCCGGGGAAGCGCTTGAGCTACCAGCGCCACGCCCGGCGTTCGGAGCACTGGTTCATGGTGACCGGCACCGCGCGGGTGACCCTGGACGACGCTCGGATCGAGCTCCATGCCGGCCAGTCGATCGACATCCCGGTGGGCACCGCTCACCGGATCGAGAACGCCACCGACGCCGAGGTGGTGTTCGTGGAAGTCCAACACGGCGACTACTTCGGGGAGGACGACATCGTCCGGCTCGAAGACGACTACGGCCGGGTGGGCCGCTGACCCAACGGCCGGCGGTACCGGCGAATCGTCCCCCCTCGGCGCTTCGCCCCCGGTTAGATTGAGGCCGCTCACCTGAGACCGGGTGCGAGGGGGAGGTGTCCGTCGTGGCTGCACACAGGGTTTCGCCATCGGATCCGCCCGCTGCCCGAGTTGACCGGCGTCCCGTCGCTCGGGTCGGGGTGGCGGTAGCGGGCATCGCGCTGGCGATGGGCGCCTGGCTGTTCTCCTCGGCGGTCCCGGCACAGGCGGCCACCACTACCACCGTCCCGGTGACCACCACCACCCTGCCGGTGACCACCACCACCACCGTCCCGGTCTCCACCACCACCACCACGGTTCCCCGTACCACCACGACCACCACCGTCCCCCGCACCACCACCACGGTGCCGCGCTCGACCACCACCACCAGCACCACCACACCGAGGAAGACCGGAAGCAGTGGGCTGAGTGGCACCGCGGTGGCGCTGATCATCGTGGCCGCGGTGGTGGTGCTGGCGCTGATCCTGCTGCTGGTCCTCCTCAGCCGACGGAAGCGGCTGCAGGCGGCGGGCGCCTGGCGCCGCTCGGTGCTGCCGGCGGTGAGCGATGCCCACCTGGCCCGTGACGCCCTGCTGTCGGGAAGCGCCATGACCGACGACCCCGAGCTCCGGGGTTCGGTGGAGGTGCAGGTGGACCGGGCCGCCCGGGCCCTCGAGCAGGCCGCCCTGACCGCCCCCGACGAGGTGGGCCAGAACGCCGCCAACTCGGTAGCCCGGTCCCTCCGCGGCCTGGCCTTCGCGGTAGAGGCCGATCGGCTCCTCCGCCATGGTGCCGGCGCTCCGACCGGGATGCAGCTGGCCGAAGCCGACGCCGCCCGCCGCTCCCGGCTGGCCGAGCTCGACAGCTCGCTGTCCCGCCTGTCGGCCCAACTCGGGGCGCCATCGTCGAGGCGCTGAGTCGGCGGCGTTCGGATCGGGTCGGGACGGTTGTCCGGGGGGACCGGCAGAGCTCCGGTTCGACCGCCCGCAGTAGGATGCCTGGGTTATGACCCGGATCGCCGACCTGCTGTCGAAGGGGCCGACCTACTCGTTCGAGTTCTTCCCCCCCAAGAACGATGCCGAGCAGGCCACCCTGGTGAAGACCCTGCGCGATCTCGAGCCGCTGGAGCCGTCCTTCGTGTCGGTCACCTACCGGGGCGGGGCCGAGTCGCGGCAGCGGACCTACGACCTGGTGACCGGGATGCTCCGCACCACCACCCTGGTACCGATGGCCCACCTCATCTGCGTGGCCCACACCCGGTTGGAACTGGCCGAGATCCTGGTCGCCTACCGCAAGGCGGGGGTGGAGAATCTGATGGCCCTGGGCGGCGACCCTCCGGCCGACCCGGCCGACGGGGTCGGCGAACTTCCCCACGCCTCCGAGCTGGTCGAGCTGGCCCATGCCATCGGGGGCTTCTCCATCGGGGTGGCGGCCCAGCCGGCCGGCCATCCCCTCTCGCCGGACCTGGACTCCGACCGGGACCGGCTGGCCGAGAAGCTGCGCATCGCCGACTTCGGGGTCACCCAGTTCTTCTTCGAGGCCGAGGCGTACACCGGGCTGGTGGCCGACCTGGCCGAGCGGGGGGTGCACACCCCGGTGCTGCCCGGCATCATGCCGGTGACCAACCTCAAATCGGTCCCCCGGATGGCCACCATGGGAGCGGCGGTGCCCGGATGGATGGTGGAGAGGCTGGAGCGGGCCGACGAGGCCGGGGGCGCCGACGGGGTCCGGGACGAGGGCATCGCCATCGCCACCGAACTCTGCCGGAAGCTGTTGGAGTCCGGGGTCCCCGGGCTCCACTTCTATACGTTGAACCGGTCGAGTGCCACCCGGGAGATCTACCGCGCCCTCGGGCTCGGCCCGTCGTAACCGAACGCCGGGGATCGTCGGAGACCGACCTGCCCCGGGGCTGGCGAGAGGCAATGGCCGCACCGATATAGTCGCCCCATGGCTGAACTCGTCTCCCTCGGCGCCGATGGCGTCCTCCACGTCCCCGATGAGCCCATCATCCCCTTCATCGAAGGCGACGGCACCGGCGTCGACATCTGGCCGGCGGCCCAACTGGTGCTCGACGCCGCCGCCGCCAAGCACGGCACCAAGGTGGCCTGGAAGGAAGTGCTGGCCGGCCAGAAGGCGTTCGACCAGACCGGGAACTGGCTGCCCGACGAGACGGTGGAGACCTTCCGGTCCCACCTGATCGGCATCAAGGGCCCGTTGACCACCCCGGTCGGTGGCGGCATCCGGTCCCTCAATGTCGCCCTCCGCCAGATTCTCGACCTCTACGTCTGCCTCCGGCCGGTGCGCTGGTTCACCGGAGTGCCCTCGCCGGTGCTCCACCCCGAGCAGGTGGACATGGTCATCTTCCGGGAGAACACCGAGGACATCTACGCCGGTCTGGAGGCGGAGGCCTACACCCCCGAGGCGCTCAAACTGGCCGCCTTCCTGAAGGACGAGATGGGTTGGAGCATCCGGGAGGGCTCGGGCATCGGTATCAAGCCGATCTCCGAACTGGGGTCCAAGCGGCTGATCCGGGCGGCCATCAAGTATGCGCTGGACCATGACCGGGAGAGCGTGACCATGGTCCACAAGGGAAACATCCAGAAGTTCACCGAGGGCGCCTTCCGGAACTGGGGCTACGACCTGGTCAAAGAAGAGTTCGCCGATGTGGCGGTGAGCTGGGACGACTGCGGCGGCAAGCCCGACGGGAAGCTGCTGGTGAAGGACAACATCGCCGACATCACCCTCCAGCAGGTCCTCACCCGGCCGACCGACTTCGACGTCATCGCCACCACCAACCTCAACGGCGACTACCTCTCCGACGCCCTCGCCGCCCAGGTGGGCGGGATCGGCATCGCCCCGGGGGGCAACATCAACTACGTCACCGGCCACGGCATCTTCGAGGCCACCCACGGCACCGCCCCCAAGTACGCCGGACAGGACAAGGTCAACCCCGGATCGCTGCTGCTGTCGGGGGTGATGATGTACGAGCACCTCGGCTGGACCGAGGCCGCCGCCGACATCGTCCGGGCCCTGGAGGCGACCATCGCCGACAAGGTGGTCACCTACGACTTCGCCCGGTTGATGGAGGGGGCCACCGAGGTCAAGACCTCGGAGTTCGCCGCCGCCATCGTCGACCACCTGTAACACCGGCCCGACCGGGCCTGGTTCGCTCCTGTCGAGGGTGCCACGGTAGCCTCACCAGATGGCAGCTAAGACTCCAGTCCACGTCACCGTCACCGGGGCCGCCGGCCAGATCGGCTACTCCCTGATCTTCCGGATCGCCTCGGGCCAGCTGCTCGGGCCCGATCAGCCGGTGGTGCTCCGACTCCTCGAGATCGAGCCGGGGATGAAGGCCCTCGAAGGGGTGGTCATGGAGATCGATGACGGGGCGTTCTCCCTGGTCAGCGACGTTGTTGCCACCACCGACCTGAAGACGGCCTTCGACGGCACCTCCTGGGCGCTGCTGGTCGGTTCGGTGCCCCGGAAGGCCGGGATGGAGCGGGGGGACCTCCTCACCATCAATGGGGGGATCTTCGGGCCGCAGGGCCAGGCCATCGCCGCCAACGCCGCCTCCGATGTCCGGGTGCTGGTGGTCGGCAACCCCTGCAACACCAACTGCCTGATCGCCCGGGCCAACGCCCCCGAAGTCCCCTCCGACCGGTGGTTCGCGATGACCCGGCTCGACGAGAACCGGGCCAAGAGCCAGTTGGCCCACCGGGCCGGGGTGCCGGTGACGTCGGTGACCAGCATGGCCATCTGGGGCAACCATTCGGCCACCCAGTTCCCCGACTTCGGCAACGCCTGCATCGACGCCAAGCCGGTTCCCGACGTCATCAAAGACCTCGAGTGGCTGCAGGGCGACTTCATCACCACCGTGCAGAAGCGGGGTGCGGCCATCATCGAGGCCCGCGGCCTCTCGTCGGCCGCCTCCGCTGCCAGTGCTGCCATCGACTCGGTGGTGAGCATCCGGACCCCGACCCCCACCAAGGACGTGACGTCGTTGGCGGTGGTGTCCAACGGGGAGTACGGGATCCCCGCCGGCCTTCAGTTCGGGTTCCCGGTGCGGGTGGACGCCAACGGGGCCTGGAGCGTGGTCGAGGGTCTGCACCACGACGACTTCGCCAAGGAGCGGATCCGCCTCACCACCCAGGAGCTCGAGTCCGAGCGGGCCGAGGTGTCCTCCCTGCTTCCCTAGCCCTTTTGGAGGGGGCGGAGGTCTCGCCGCAGCGGGTGCCCCTCCGGCACTTCTACGATGTGGATGCGGATCCCGTCGGGGTCGTCCACCCAGGCTTCGATCAGCCCCCACGGCTCCAGTACCGGTGGGCGGGCGATCGCCACCCCCCGGCTTTCCAACTCCTGGACGGCGGCGAAGACGTCGCGGACCTGCCACCACAGAGCCATCACCTCCCCGGCCCCGGGCTGGTCCTCGTCGATGGTGTTCCCGTGGTGGCCCACCACCTCCAGCAGGCCGCCACCCAGGAAGAACACCACCCCCCGGGTCGCCCCGGCGCTGAACTCCCGGGCCACCGCCAGGCCGAACCC
>DASZNG010000218.1:0-16161 GCA_035551535.1 Acidimicrobiales bacterium
CGAGCGGACCCGCCGGCTGGCCTGGGTGAGCACCATCCGGTCCCCCGGCCCGATGGCGCCGGTGGCTTCGACCATGGCGATCACCACATCCACGTCGTCCATCGATGACGACGCCGAGTCGTTCATCCGCTCGCCGAGGGCAGTGCGGGGCTTGTGGAGGCCGGGGGTGTCCACGAACACCACCTGGGCGCCGGGCCGGTTCAGCACGCCCCGGACCTGGGAGCGGGTGGTATTGGGTCGCGGCGAGGTGATGGTCACCTTGGTGCCGACGATGCGGTTGATCAGCGTCGACTTGCCGACATTGGGGCGGCCGACGACCGCGGCAAAGCCGGAGACGAACTCCGGGGCCTCGCTCATTATCCGGCGGCCAGCGAGGACAGCGGGATGATCCGAACCCGCTCGATGCGGCGGCCCTTCACCCGGTCGGCGACCAGGCGCAGCCGCCCGACGTCGACCGACTCCCCCTGTTCGGGGACGTGCCCGAGCAGGTCGAAGAGCAACCCCCCGACGGTGTCCCAGGCTCCGGTGGGGAGGTTGGCATCGAAGAGCTCGTTGGCCTCGGTCACCACCATCCGCCCGCTGACCGTCGCCTCACCGGACGGGAAGCGCTCGACCGGGGGCTCTTCCACATCGAACTCGTCGACGATCTCCCCCACCAGTTCCTCGATGAGGTCCTCCAGGGTGACTAGTCCGGCCGTTCCCCCGTACTCGTTGATCACCACCGCCAGGTGGAATTTCTCCGCCTGCATCTCCCGCATCAGCCCCGAGACCCGCTTGGTCTCCGGCACGAAATGGGGGGACCGGACGTGGGCGCCGACCTGGTCGTCCTGGTGGCCGGCCCGCACCGCCCGGATCAAGTCCTTGGTGTAGACGACACCGGCCACATCATCGACACCCTTCTCCAGCACCGGGAGCCGGCTGTACCCCACGGCCAGGGCCTGCTCCAGGACGGCCTCGACGCTCTCGTCGGCCTCGACGGTGACCATGTCCGGACGGGGGACCATCACCTCTCGCACCACGGTGTCCCCGAACTCGATGATCGAGTGGATGAGCTGGCGCTCCTCCGTCTCGATCACCTCGTCCTCCAGGGCCACGTCGGCCATGGCCAAGAGTTCGGACTCGGTGACGTCCGAGCCGTGGCCCAGCGCCCCCTCGCCGATGAGGAGGTTGGCCAGTCCGATCAGCGCCCCGGACGCCACCCGGATGGGCCAGAAGCCGACCATGGCCGACACCAGGGGCGCGCTGAACAGCGCCGCCCGCTCGGGATGGTGGACGGCCCAGTTCTTCGGTACCGCCTCCCCCAGCACGAAGATGACGACGATCTCGAAGATGGTGGCCACCACCACCCCCCAGGCGCCGAACCACTCCGAGGCCAGGATCCCGACCAGGGTCGCCACCACCAACTGGCAGATCAGCACCAGCAGGAGCACCGGATTGAGGAACCCCTGGGGGTTGTCGGTGAGTCGCTCGAGGACCTTGGCGCCCCGACGGCCCTCGTCGACCAGCGCCGCCGCCTTGGCCCGGCTCATCCGGACCAGGCTGGTCTCGGCCAGGGCCAGGACCGCGGAGGCGGCCAGCAGGATCACCACCACCGCCAACGCCACCCCGTCGACGGGCTTGAAGCCCTGGGTGGCCAACAGCCGGACCGTCTCGGCGGTCATGGGCTGACCCGGTAGTACCGCGCCAGCAGCTGCTGCTCGCGTTGTTCCATGCGCTCAGCCTCGGCATCGACCTGGTGGTCCATCCCCAGCAGATGGAGAATGCCGTGCACCACCAACAGCGCTAGCTCGTCCTCGAAGCTGGCTCCGTGATCGACGGCGTTGCGGGCCGCCACCGCCGGGCAGATGACCACGTCGCCGAGGAGCAGGAACCGGTCGGTGTCGGTCTCGACGGATCCGGGGCCGGTGCCACCCTGGTCGGGCGATCGACCGCGGCGTTCGACCTCGTCCTCGATCGGGAACGACAGCACGTCGGTCGGTCCCGACTTGCCCAGAAACCGCTCATTGAGGGCGGCGATGGCCGGCTCGTCCACGAACAGGAGCGACACTTCGGTGTCGCTGGTGATGCCTTCCGCCATCAGCGCCATCCGGGCCAACTCCGACCAGCGGTCGACGGCTACCGGGTGGTCGGCTTGTTCATCGGCCGCGTAGATGTCAACGCTCATCGAGCTCCCGAGGGCGTACCCGCTTCCGGGGCCGGCAACCCCGACCCGCGCTCGTAGGCGGCGACGATGTCGGCCACGATGCGATGGCGGACGACATCCCGCTGGGTCAGGTGGACGAAGGCGAGGTCCTTGATGCCCGACAGCACCGGTTCCAACCCGACCAGCCCGGAGCGGCCTCCGGGGACGTCGATCTGGGTGATGTCGCCGGTGATCACCGCCTTGGACCCGAAGCCGATCCGGGTGAGGAACATCTTCATCTGCTCGGGCGAGGTGTTCTGGGCCTCGTCGAGGATGATGAAACTCGAGTTCAGGGTGCGCCCCCGCATGAAGGCGAGGGGGGCGACCTCGACGGTCCCCCGATCGAAGAGGCGCTGGGCGCCTTCGGGCTCCAGGAGATCGTGGAGGGCGTCGTAGAGGGGGCGGAGGTAGGGGTCGACCTTGGCCATCAGGTCACCGGGCAGGAACCCCAGCCGTTCGCCGGCCTCGACGGCGGGACGGGTGAGGATGATCCGGCTGACCTGGTGGGCCTGGAGCGCCTGGACGGCCAGGGCCACGGCCAGGTACGACTTGCCGGTTCCGGCCGGCCCGATCCCGAAAGTGACCACGTTGGAGGCGATGGCATCGGCGTAGGCCTTCTGGCCGGCGGTCTTGGGCCGTACCGCTCGCCCCCGCGACGACTTCAGGAGTTCGGCGGTCAGGACCTCGGACGGTCGGACGTCATCGTGCATCATGTCGATGGTCCGCTTCACCTGGGCCGAGTCGAGGGTCTGGCCGGCCTCGAGGACGATGATCATCTCCTCGAACAGCCGCCCGATACGTTCGGCGTCGTCACCCCCGATGGTGATCTCGTTCCCCCGGACCGAGATGTGGGCGTCCGGGTTCTCTTTTTCGATCAGGCGCAGTAACTCATCCTGCTGACCCAGGAGACCCGCCATCAGGTGATTGCCGGGAACGAGGATTTTGACCGGGGAGGATTCCACGTGCACTCTGCCGATGACCCTACCAGCGGCCGGCGGGTGGCCGGCCGGTGTCCGGTTCAGCCTGGGGGCCAGTCGAAGGTCCGGCCACCCAACAAGTGGAGATGGAGGTGGGGGACCGAGTTCAGCGCGTCGGGACCCACGTTGAAGACGAGCCGGTAGCCCCGGTCCTCCCCGGAAATGCCCTCGGCGGCCGCTACCGCTTGGGCGGCGAGCAGCAGCGCGGTCACATCCTCGGCGTCGTCGGCGGTCACCGTCGAGGCGTTGACGATGTGCCGGCGGGGGACGATCAGCACGTGCACCGGGGCCTGGGGGTTGAGGTCCCGGAAGGCCACGGTGCGCTCGTCGGATCTGACGATGTCGGCCGGGACCTCGCCGGCGACGATGCCGCAGAACAGACAGTCGGTCACGTGATCAGCCGGAGGAGGCGGCCGAGTCGTGCTCCGAGGTCTCCCGGGACCGGGAGTGGGAGTTGCCCTTCAACTCGGGATACAGGTGCTCGAGACTGCCCGGGGGGATCCGGCTGTCGTCGATGAATCGCACCACGTCGGCTTCCTGCAGGCGGATCACCCGACCGAACTTGTAGGCGACCAGATCCCCCTCGTCGATGAACCGGTACAGGCTCCGGAGGGTGATTCCCAGGCGTTCGGCGGCTTCTTTGGTGCTCAACCAAGTGATGGCATCTGTCATGGTCATTCAGTTATACCCGGGAAATGGCGATTTCCAACTTCGACCCCGGCCCAGGTCAGGCGGCGACAAGCAGTCCCAGTTCGTCGAGGCGCTGACCCATGACATCCGGGGTGACACCGAAGAGGCAGGCAATCGCCCGGAGGTCCTCGGCCCGGATGGTGATCATCCGTCCGTTGAAATCTTGACGGTGGACCTGGATCATCGACAGGAACCGCCGCAACAGATCCCGTTCGGGGCCGCTCACCGAGTGCAGCTTGGTGAGGTCGATGGTCACCTTGCCGTTGGCCGGCGCCGCGGCCGGCACCCGACGGGCGCTGAGCGGCGCGGTCTCCACCGAGTCCCCGCTGGCCCCCCACCGGGTGGAGGCGTCACCATCGGGCGGCAGCAGCTGGTCGACGGGGACGTCGTACAGCTTGGCCAGGCGTTGCAGCCGGGGTACCGAGATGGCCCGCTCGCCGCGCTCGTAGGCGCCCAGCACCGAAGCTTTGAACTCCTGCTCGGAGGTGGCCTCTACCGCTTGCAGTGACAGGTGCATCTGCTTGCGCATGGCTCGGAGCCGGGCCCCGACGGCTCGGGCGTAGGCGATCCGGGCCGACTCTTCCTGTTCGTCGTCATCGACCATGTCGACACGCTTTTCGACCACTGACAAACCCATCTCTGTCGTCCTCATCTCGATTTGCCCGCTCCCGCCCACTGTGGCCAGTGGGCCGCCGGGTTCCCCGGTTCCGAGGCTTCCATTGTCAGTTTCGCCCACGGAGCGTGGTTGCGCAAGGGGCAATCAACACTGACCGTAGGCTACTGAGCAAGGTCCCGGCGACGATCGCCGCGGTCTCCGCCCGCAGAACCGTGGGTCCGAGGCCGACGGTCGGCAGGGCCTCCTCCAGCTCGCGGTCGTCCCAACCCCCCTCGGGCCCGATGGCGATGACCGGGTGGTCGAGGGACGGCGGAGCCCCGCCGGGATGGGCCAGCGACGGGGGGTCGCCGGCGAGCGAGGCCAGCGCTCCCAGCGAGGACACCGGCCCGATCTGGGGGAGCCGGGTCCGGCGGCATTGGGCCGACGCCTCCCGGGCCACCCGGGACAGACGCTCGAGCGCCCGGGTGGCCCGCTCCCCCTCCCAGCGCACCACCGAGCGGCGGGTGGTGATGGGCACGATCCGGTCGACCCCCAGTTCGGTGAGCTTCTGGACGACCAGCTCGGGGCGATCGCCCTTCACCGGCGCGAAGGCCACCGTCAGCCGGGGCCGGGCCTCGGGGGTCACCCGCACCGACCCGTCGGGCTCCAGGATGGCCGACGGATCCCGATGCCGGGCATCGGTTTCGGTGGCCGCCGAGGCCACCCGGCACGGCACCCAGGAGCCGGATCCGTCCGCAGCCACCACCAGCTCGCCGGGGCGCAACCGGAGGACGTCGATCAGATGATGGGCGGTGTCGGCGTCGAGCCGGGGGGCGGCCAGGTCGGCGACGAACACCATGGCCGCCGCGGCCACCAGCGCCGGATCGGGAGCCGCGGCGGGGGGTGCGACCGAACCGCCCGCCTGCGGTTCGGGCATGTTCAGCTGAGGGCCGACCGGAGCTTGGAGAAGATGCCCTCGCCCGACGCCGGGATGCCGACCGTCTCCTCCCGGGAGGCGGCCAGGGTGGCCAGCAGCTCTCGCTGCTCGTCGGTGAGCTCGGTCGGTGTCTCGACCATCACGTGCACGAAGAGGTCCCCCCGTCCCCGGCCCCGGAGCCTCGGGATCCCGAACCCCTTGAGCTGGACCACCTCCCCGGTCTGGGTCCCGGGGGCGATGGTGATGTTCTGCGGCTCGTCCAGCGTGTCGAATTCGATGACCGTTCCCAGGGCGGCCTGGGTCATGGCCAGCTGCACCGAGGCATGGACGTCGGCCCCGGAGCGTTCGAAGACCGGGTCGGGCTCGACCGACAGATGGACGAACAGCGAGCCGTTGGGGCCGCCCCGGAAGCCGGCCGGTCCGTGACCGGACAGGCGCAGCGTGGTCCCGTCGTCGACACCGGAGGGGATGTCCACCTCCAGGGTCCGCTCTTCCTGGTGGCGGCCGTCGCCACCACAGACCTCGCACGGGCTGGCGATGGCCTGGCCGGTGCCCTGGCACCGGACGCAGGGAACCGCGGTCACCACTTGGCCGAGGATCGACTGTCGGACCCGCCGGAGCTCGCCGGCGCCCTGGCAGTCGGGACAGCGGATGGGCGAGGTTCCTGGGCGGGCGCCGGTCCCCTCGCAGGTGTCGCAGTGGACCGGCGCTTTCACCTTCACCTCCCGGTGGATGCCGAACACGGCATCCCGGAAGCTGAGCCGGATGACGATCTCGGCATCGGGCCCGGGCATCGGCCCCGAGCGCCGCCCTCGGCCCCCGGTGGTGGCGCCACCCATGCCGTTGAAGAAGGCATCGAAGAGATCGCCGAGGCCCCCGCCGAACGGGTCGCCCGGTCCCCCGCCGAAACCGCCGCCGGCCGCCGGCCCGAATACCCCGGCGGCGCCGTACCGGTCGTACTGGGCGCGCCGCTCCGGATCCCGGAGGACCTCATAGGCCAGGCTGACCTCCTTGAAGCGGTCCTCGGTCATCTCCTCGCCGTGGTTGGCGTCGGGGTGGTGCTCCCGGGCCTTCTGCCGATACGCCCGTTTCAGTTCCTCGTCGGTGGCGTTGCGGCCCACCCCGAGGATCTCGTAGAGATCGGTCTCGGTCATCGTCGGGCCTCGCTGAGACTCTGGCCCAGGCGGTTGCCGACCACCCGGGCGGCGGCCAACGCCTGGGGATAGTTCATCCGGGTGGGGCCGAGCAGGCCGACGGTGCCGGTGATCTCACCGTCCACCCACACCGGCATGACCACCACCGCGCACGACGCCAGCGGCTCGACCCCGTGCTCGGTGCCGATCGCCACCGACAGGCCCCGGTCGAGCACGTCGCGGAGCAGGGTGACCACCACCAACTGTTGCTCGAGGATGGTCAACACCGACCGCACGGTCTCCACCGCGTCGAAGGCGGCCGCCATATGGGAGGACCCGCCCACGAAGAGCTGGTCGCCGGCCTCGGCCGAACCGAGGTGGCGGAGGCCTTCGAGGCCGACGGCGACGACCACGTCGGTCATGGGATCTCCGCTGGTGCCGAGGCGGGTATCGATCTGGGGCAGGGCCAGACCCACCACATGGGCGGCCAGATGTCGAGCGGCATCGCCCAACCGCTCCTCGTCGACATCCTCGGGCAGATCGAGGGATTGCTTCTGCACGGCACCGTCGGCCAGCACCACCACCAGCAGCGCCAGCCGTGGACCGAGCCCGACCAGCTGCACCGAGCGCACCGTCGACGACTCGTGGGACGGGCCCACCACCATGGCGGTGCAGTCGGTGAGATCCGACAACAGCCCGGACGTCCGCTCGAGCATCGACTCGATCTCCCCGTGGGCGTGATCGAAGAACTGCCGGACCTGCTGGCGGCCGACCGGGTCGAGGGCACCCGGGCCGACCAGATGGTCGACGAAGAACCGGTACCCCTTGTCGGTCGGGATCCGACCGGCGCTGGTATGGGGCTGGGCCAGGTAGCCCTCCCGCTCGAGGGCGGCCATGTCCGCCCGGATGGTGGCCGAGGAGACGCTCACCCCCGGGGCGTCGGTCAGGTGCTGGGATCCCACCGGTTGGGCGGAACCGATGTACTCGGTGACCACCGCATTGAGAATGGCCGACTTCCGGGCATCGAGATCCAGGGGCTCGGGGCCGGGCCCTGGGTGTCGGCTGTCGTCGGTGGCGTTCATGGCTGCGGTTGTGCCTCGGTGGGACTTCCGGCGGTCGGGTACCGCCGATCCTCGGGCGGTCGGCCCGTTGGCACTCCATTGTACTGAGTGCTGACCAGGGTGCGGCGGCCGGCGGACGGAGTGCCTGGTCAGACCGCCGCGACGAACAGCTGCTGGGTGATGGCCGGGCCGAGGGCGATGGTCGAGTCCCCGACCACCAGGGTCAGGGTGCCGTCGGGCGCCTTGGCCTGGATGATGGCCGTGGCTCCCGGGGTGAGCCCGTGCTCCCCGAGATAGGACAGCGAGGCCGAATCGTGCTCCACGCTCTCGGTGATCCGCTCGAGCCGCACCCGGTCGCCGGGCCGGGAATCGGCCAATCGGTGCTGGGCGGGCCCGGTGGGCTCCACCCCGGGAATGGGATTGCCGTGCGGGCAGGTGGTGGGGTTCCCGAGCAGGACGACCAGCCGCTCCTCCACCTCGTCGGAGATCACGTGCTCCCAACGTCCGGCCTCCAGATGGGCCTTTTCCCAGTCCAGCCCGATGATGTCGACCAGGAGCCGCTCGGCCAGCCGGTGCTTGCGCACCACCCCCTCGGCCAGGATGGCGCCCTTGGCGGTCATGGAGATCTGCCGCGAGCTGCGCACGATCAGGTCATCGGCCTCCAGGCGATCGAGCATTTCCGACACCGAGGGGGCAGCCTTGTCGAGCCGTTCGGCGAGGCGCGCCTGGATGACCGGGATGCCCTCCTCTTCCAAGGAGAAGATCGCCTCGAGGTACTCCTCGACCGGCGGATGAAAGCGGTCGAGCATGCCGATGATCCTACGGCACCGCCGAAGTCGACGGTTCAGCCGGCCGAACTACCGTGGTGGTTGTGGGTGAGATCTCCGGGGACGAACAGACGGCCGCGGGCGGGCCCGATGATGCCGAAGGGGCGGCGAAGGCGGCCGGGGCCGGGGATGCCGACGGCGGCCCGACCCGGTTCGAGAAGGTGAGGCGGTCGAGCGCCGGGGTGATCATGACCGGCATCGCCCTCGGCCTCCAGGATGCGTTCGAGCTGCCGAAGCAGGAGCCCGCCTTCGTCATCAAGGCCACCGGCGAGCCCGACGGGGACCCGGGTCCGATCGACCTGCAGTTCGACCCCGACGATCCGTCGAACACGGTGGCGGTGATCCGACCCTGGCTGGCCGAGGGGCCGGACAAGGAAGCGCCGCCGGCCTAGCCGGCCGATCAGTCGTCGAGCCGCAGGGCGGAGACGAACGCCTCCTGGGGGACCTCGACCCGGCCGATGCTCTTCATCTTCTTCTTCCCCTCCTTCTGCTTCTCGAGGAGCTTCCGCTTGCGGGTGATGTCACCGCCGTAACATTTGGCCAGCACGTCCTTGCGACGGGCCTTGACCGTCTCCCGGGCCAGGACCCGTCCGCCGATGGCGGCCTGGATGGGCACGTCGAACATCTGGCGCGGGATCAGCTCCCGCAGCTTCTCGGTCATCCGCCGGCCGTAGAAGTCGGCCTCGGACCGGTGGACGATGGTGGAGAAGGCGTCCACCGGGGTGTGGTTGATCAACAGGTCGACCTTGACCAGATCGGCGGTGGCATAGCCCTCCGGCTCGTAGTCGAGGCTGGCGTAGCCCTTGGTCCGGCTCTTCAGCTGGTCGAAGAAGTTCACCACCACCTCGGCCAGCGGAATGGTGTAGACGAACTCCACCCGTTCGGGGGACAGGTACTCCATCCGGGTCATCTCCGCCCGTTTTCCCTGGCACAGTTCCATCACCGTTCCGGTGTACTCGGCCGGGGTGAGGATGGTGGCCCGCAGCATGGGCTCGTCCACGTGATCGAGATGGGTCGGATCGGGCAGCTCGCTCGGATTGTCCACCTCCACCTTGGTGCCGTCGGCCAGGTAGGCCTCGTAGGCCACCGAGGGGGCGGTGGCGATGAGCGAGAGGTCGAACTCCCGCTCGAGCCGTTCGCGCACGATCTCCATGTGCAGGAGGCCGAGGAACCCGCACCGGAATCCGAAGCCGAGGGCCCGGGACGACTCCGGCTCATAGGTGAAGCTGGCGTCGTTGAGCCGGAGCTTCTCCAGGGCATCGCGGAGGTCGGGCAGCTCGTCGCCGTCGATGGGGAACAGCCCGCAGAACACCATGGGGTTGGGATCCCGGTAGCCGGCCAGCGCGGCGGTGGCCGGGTGGGAGGCGGTGGTGACCGTCTCCCCCGACCGGGCCCCGCCCACGTTCTTGATGCCGGCGATGAGGTAGCCGACCTCGCCGGGGCCGAGGTCGTCGACGGGCACGGTGGCCGGGGTCCGCACCCCGATCTCCTCGATCTCGTGGTTGGAGGCGGCGTTGATGAACCGGAGCTTGGCCGTCGAGTGGAGGGTGCCCTGCATCACCCGGATGGAGCTGACCACCCCCCGGTACTGGTCGTAGGACGAGTCGAAGATCAGCGCCTGGAGGGGGGCATCGGGGTCGCCGGCGGGTGCGGGGATGCGCTCGACGATGGCATCGAGGAGCTCGGGCACCCCCTCCCCGGTCTTGGCCGAGATCTGGAGGATGGTGGACGCGTCGATACCCAGCACGTTCTCGATCTCCGCCGCCGCCCGCTCCGGGTCGGCGGCGGGGAGGTCGATCTTGTTGAGGACGGCGACGATCTCGAGGTCGTGCTCGAGGGCCTGGTAGGAATTGGCCAGCGTCTGGGCCTGGATGCCCTGGGAGGCGTCGACCAGCAGCACCGCCCCCTCGCAGGCCGCCAGCGATCGGCTCACCTCGTATCCGAAGTCCACGTGGCCGGGGGTGTCGATGAGATGGAGGGTGTGGTTCTTCCACTGGACCCGCACGTTCTGGGCCTTGATGGTGATCCCGCGCTCCCGCTCGATGTCCATGGAGTCGAGGTACTGCTCGCGCATCAGGCGGGGGTCGACCGCCCCGGTGAGCTCGAGGATCCGGTCGGACAGGGTCGACTTGCCGTGGTCGACGTGGCTGATAATGGAGAAGTTTCGGATGCGGTCGACGGGAAGCACGGGGTAGCCAGCGTACCGGCGGCGGCGGGGATGGCTCTCACTCCCGGCTGGCTGCTACCCTGGTCTGTCTCCCCTGGGCGTCCGTAGGGTGTCCGGGAGCCGATCTCCGGCCAGATGGTGGCGCCTTTCGGTGGCGCCCGGCCGATACCCCGAGGACGATAAGGACCACGAGTGGCAAACATTCGCAGCCAGATCAAGCGCAACCGACAGACGGTGAAGCGTCAGGCCCGCAACAAGGCGGTTCGCTCCGAGTTGCGCACCCGCACCAAGACGGCCATCGCCGCCGTCGACGAAGGTGCCGAGAACGTCGAGGAAGCGCTCCGCTTGGCCATCAAGCGGATCGACAAGGCCGCCGCCAAGGGCGTCATCCACAAGAACCAGGCCGCCAACCGCAAGTCCCGGCTGATGAGGCGAGCCGCGGCCCGGGAGACCACCGACGCCTGACCCTCGGCTCCGGTTGCCGGGCCCTCGGCTCCGGTTGCCGGGCCGACGATTGCAACGACCTGCTTACGGTGTCGATATGGCTCCGACGATCGGTTGGGCCAGGCGGAGGCTTCCCAGGCTGCCGTGGAACGGCGCGTCCCCGAAGGTGAACACCCCCCCGTCGGACCCGATCAGCCAGTAGCCCTTGCCACTGGGGGTGGGCACCAGGGCGACGATGTTGTTGACGGATACGTGGAAGTCCGGGAGGCCGCCGTAGGACGGGGCATCGCCGAAGGCGATGACACCGCCGTTTTGCTCCACCACCAAGTAGCCGCGTCCATCGGAGGAGGCGACGATGCCGACCGCCGGACTCGAGCCCGCGGGTGGCCGGCCGAGGAACGGGGCATCGCCGAACGAGAAGATGCCGCCGTCCGACCCCGCCAGCCAGTAGCCCTTGTTGTCGGCGTTGGCGGCAATCCCGACGATGTTGGTCACGTGAATGCCGAAGCCGGGCAATGATCCCTCGAACTGGGCGGCGGCAATGGTGAAGACCCCGCCATCGGCGCCGGCCAGGAGGCCCCCGACCCCGAGCCCCCCTTGCTGGGTGATGGCCCCTCCGACGAGGTCGGTGGCGCCGATCCCGTTCTGACTCGCGGAGCCGGTAAACGGATAGTCCCCAAAGGCGAACGCCCCACCGTCGAAGCCGAGCAGGCCGTAGCCGCGATAGTCGGAGGACGGAGCAATGGTTCTGATGTCGTTGACTCTGACACCCAGCCCGGGCAGTGACCCCTCGAACCGGGCGTCCCCGAAGGTGAATATGCCGCCGTCGGAAGCCACCAGGATGTAGCCGCCGGCGGGCTGGACATGAGGGGCCACAGCCCCGGCCGGCGTCCGTGTCGCCAGGCCGGCTGCCCCCGCCGAGAGGGCAGTGGCCAGAGCGAGCACCGCGGCGCCGCCCCTGGTCCCTCGTGATCTGAACAGGCGCATAATCCCCCCGGGTCGTCCGATGGCCACGTGCGGCCATACAGGAAACGCCGGTCGGAACCGATTCTTGCGTTCCCCGGGCTGGTCAGGGGCCGGGCGGCCTGGAGGCTCGGTTGCCTCAGGTGGTGGAGCTCAACGTCTCGTCGCTGACCTTGGCGATGCCGAACACCGCGCCCTGGGGATCGGCCACCACCGCGCCCCGACCGAAGTCCATGTCGTTGGGCGGCATCAGGACCGATCCACCCAGGTCGGTGGCGGTCGCGGCCGACTTGTCGCAATCGTCGACAGAAAACCACACCGACCAGGACGGGAACTCGCCCTCACCGGCCGGGTGAGCGCCGCACACCATCTTGTCGCCCACGCTGAAGACGAGGCCGTTGCCGGCGGGTGAAGACGCGCCCCAACCAAAGACCGAGGTATAGAAGTCCCGGGCTTCGTCCAGATCGGTGGTCGCCAGCTCATTCCAGGTGAAGGTCCCGTTCTCGTTGACCAGGGTGGCGCCGATGTGCTCACCCGGTTGCCAGATGGAGATGAATGACCCGAGCGGGTCCTGGATCACCCCCATCCGACCGGCGTCGAACACATCCATGGGGCCCATCACCACACTCCCGCCACCGGCCGCGGCCCGGTCCAGCGCGGCATCGGCGTTGTCGACGGTCACGTACACCGACCAGTACGGCGGCACCTCGGGGTTCATCTGCGGGCCGAGCCCGGCCACGTTCTTGCCCCGGAGAGTGAACATGCCGTAACCACCGGCCTCCGGGCGGGGATCCATCTCCGCCTTCCAGCCGAACAGTCCGCCGTAGAAGGCTCCGGCCGCGGCGGCATCCGGACTGCCGAGGTCGACCCACGAAGGTGTTCCCGAAAGGTACGAGGTCTGCTCAGTCACGGGGATCTCCTGTCCGTCTCGCTCAAGACGTGCGCCCTGCACGCCCGGCCGCCGGGGAAAGCGACGGCTGATCGAATCGTAGCCATCGACCTCGATGAACGTCTGGTGAACGGAGCGACACCGATCAGCCGGGAAGCGGCTCCACCAACTCCGGGCCATCGTTGCGGACGTTCCCGACCCGGAGGTCCACCGGATAGTGGTGCAGCGTCTCCAACGGGGAGGCCCGCACCATCGCCTCGAGCTCGTCCCGATCGTGATTGTCCGGATCCAGCCAAGGGTCGAGCGCGGTGGCTTCGAGGATCACCGGCATCCGATCGTGGATGCCCTCCATGTCCGGGCCCGCGGAGGTGGTGACGATCGCACAGGTACGTACCGCCGGGCGGTCCCCGGTGTCGCCATCGTCGACCGGAGGGCACCACCGCTCCCACAGCCCGGCCATGGTCATCGGTTGACCGTCGGCCCGGTGGAAGAAATAGGGCTGCCGTTGTTTCCCGACACCGGGTCCCCATTCGTAGAACCCATCCGCCAGCACCGCCACCCGACGGGAGAGGAACGGCGACCGGAACGCCGAGCGGCTGGCCAGGGTCTCACCCCGGGCGTTGAACATCCGGCTTCCGACCTTGGCATCCTTGGCCCGAGGTGGTATCAGTCCCCACCGGAACTGGTCGATGAGTCGGGCCGGTTGGACGTCGGGACCCGAACCGGGCCCGGCCGCCACGATCCCCAGCACCTTCTCGGTGGGAGGCACGTTGTAGATGGGGTGGCCTTCGGTTGCGATACCCAGTGCCAGCTGGGCGTCGAAGATGCGGGACAGTCGGTCCGGATCCGTATACAAGGCGATGCGTCCACACATGGTGCCCGGGAGACTACCGGCCGGCGATCGGGACACCGACGAGGAATGAGCCGGCCGACCGGTTGGGTATCCGGCCGGCTACGCCTCAGGTGGGCTTGGTTCCCGGAGGAAAGAAATAGGGCTGGTCACACCGGTAGCCATTGGTCGAACCGGTGATGGGGGGGTCGTCCACCCGGGTGATGGTTCCCTTGATGATCTGAGCGATGATGTAGCAGTTGCCCGGTAGTTTGCCGGCCGGATTGGCGCTGGCGATCAGGTTGCTGGCCGAGTAGGACTTGACCGAGCGGAGGGCCTGCAACACCGAGCCCCGGGTTGGATTCGGGCCGGCTGCCTTCAGGGCCTGCACGAACAACTGGCCGGAGATCCAGCCGTACATGGTGTAGAGGTCGGGCTTGAAGCCCGGCGACGCCTCCTGCACCCAGTGGAGGAACAGGTTGACTGCCGGGAGGGAGGCAGCGTCCTCGCCCAGGTAGAGCGAGGTGTTCTGCTCCAGGTACGAGCCGTCGGTGGCCGCCGCGCCACCCGACGCCGGTATCAGGGCCTCGCTGTAGGTGGAGGCGCCGAGGACCACGACCGGGTGGAAGTTCTGCTGGTTCAGGGCCTTGAACACCGCCGAGGCGTAGCTCTCCGGCATCTGCTCGATGAAGAGGATCTTCACCCCGTCTTTTCGCATGTTGATGACATAGGGGGTGAAATCGGTGGTGGTGATCTCGAAGGTCGGGTCGTAGACCACCTTGTAACCCTGGTTGGCCATGGCCAGCTTCTCGCCGGCCCAGGTGGCGGTGGCCGACGGCTGGTCGGCGATCAGCGCACCCGCGTGGGTGACATCGCTGGGGAACTTGTTCTTGAAGTACGCCAGCGGGCCGAGCTGCCAGCCATCCGCGTTCGGCGAGGGGCTGAAGGAATTCGGGAGCTTGTTGGCCACGGAGCTGAGCGACACCGTGACGTTGGGCACCGCCGGATTGGCCCCCAGCACCTGGGCGCCGAACTGGTCGTTCAGGGAGAAGCTGCCCACCATGGCGAAGTCCTTGGCGATGTCAGCCTGGGTGAGGGCCTTGTTGTTGGCCCCGTTGTTGTACCCGTCGTCGGCGCTGTCGACGATGATCTTCCGGCCATTGACCCCTCCGGTGGAGTTGACGTAGTCGGCGTAGGCCTTGAGCCCGGTCGGTGCTCCGGTGAACAATCCGATGGTCTGGGTGGAGATGTTGCCGACGCGGACGGAGGTCGAGGTGAGACCCGTCGTGCCGTGGAACGCGGCCGGCGGAATGGGCGAATTGGAGGATGAACCGCCCGGCGCCTGGCTGGCGGTGGACGAGCAGGCGACCAGGATGGTGGCCAGCAAACCCACGGTCAGGATGACCGCGACCCGGCGGCTCCGACCTGGCGACGCACCTACTGTTGACGTGGACGTCATAACAAATTCCCCCTCTATGGCATACCGGGAGCACGATGACGTGTTGCCGGGGCTGACCGATTGACGACTCTACGAAAATTTACCTTCCTCCGCCACGGCGATGCATCGTCGCCAACCCTGATCGGCCCATGGTGCTGAACTCCCCCACCGCCTCGACCGTCACCACGCCCGACTGGATCAGCTGGCCCCGGCTGTGGATCCGTCGGCCTTCGATCGAGGTGACCCACCCTTCGAAACGGGCCGGGCGGTCGAGAACGGTGGGATGCAGATAACGAATGGAGAGGGTCACCGTGGGGCCCGCCGCGCCGGTGATCACGTTGGCGGCGGTGAGGACCAGGTCGAAGGCGCCGGCCAACGTCGCACCGTGCACGCATCCGGGCGCTCCCTCGTAGGGGGCGGTGAAGGTGGCGTGACCGATGGCCTTAGGCGGCTCGAACTCGATGGTCAACGGGAGTGCCACCGGGTTGCAGGTGCCGATCACCACGTCGAAAGGCATGACGTCGGCCATGTCGAACTCCTGATCCGATTCGAGGTCGTGATCGGCGTAACGGTCGGCAACCACTCCATCCCATTCGGGTGTGTGGCGTTCGAGCCGATCCGCCACCGCGGACAGATCGCGGGTGACATCGGTCAACAACTCCTCCGGGGCCAGCGACGTCACCGTGGCCGTCATCAACCGACGGACCGCCACGGCCAAGGCGTGGCGTTCAGCGCTGCCCGACGGGCGGGCCGGGACCGGGTCATCGTCTCCCGGGGTCATCCGGCGAACCGGCCCAGGTAGCCGGAGTGGGCGTCGAGGACCTCGAGCATCTCGTCCGCCGGGCCGGAAGGGACCCGGAGCACGACTTCGTCGACGCCCAGTTCCTGATAGTGGGCGAGCTTCTGATCGCTCGGCACCGTGCCGAACGGAACCACCCGGACTGAGGCCGGGTCCCGGCCACGGGCTTCGAACGCCTTCCGGAGCTCGGGGAGGGCGGCGGCCAACCCCGCCCCCCCGATCGGCATCCA
>DASZNG010000219.1:0-2498 GCA_035551535.1 Acidimicrobiales bacterium
GGCTCGAAGTGGACCAGCTTGTTCTGACCGGTGCGCCCGGTGGTGACCGACGGGTCCCGCTTGGACGGGCCCTCGACCAGCACTTCCTCGACCCGGCCGATGCGGTCCTGGTGCCGACGGAGGGCGGAGCGTTCGACCACCCCCCGGAGCCGCTCCATCCGCTCGGCCGTGATCTCCGGCGGGACGAAGCGGTCGGACATGGCCGCCGCCCGGGTGCCCGGCCGGGGCGAGAAGACGAAGGTATAGGCGCTGTCGTAGTCGGCCTCGGCCGCGACTTCGAGGGTGCGCTCGAAGTCGTCGTCACTCTCTCCCGGGAAGCCGACGATGAGATCGGTGCTCACTGCCAGATCCGGGATGGCGGCACGGGCGGCGGCCAGCCGGGTCAGGTACCGCTCGGCGGTGTAGCCGCGGCGCATGGCGGCCAGGGTGGCGTCGCTGCCGGCCTGCAGGGGGAGGTGGAGGTGATCGCAGACCTCGGGGGTCTCGGCCATGGCGGCGATGGTCTCGGGCCGGAGATCCTTCGGGTGGGGGCTGGTGAACCGGACCCGGCGGATGCCGTCGACGGCGCCGACCGCCCGGAGCAGGTCGGCGAACAGCGGTGCCCGGCGGGTGATGTCCCGCCCGTAGGAGTTGACGTTCTGGCCCAGCAGGGTGACCTCCGACACCCCGCGGTCGGCCAGGGTCCGGACCTCGGCGACCACGTCCCCCATGGTCCGGGACACCTCGCCGCCCCGGACCGACGGCACGATGCAGAAGGCGCACGAGTTGTTGCAGCCCATCTGGATGGTCACCCAGGCGGCGTAGGGAAGGTCGCGGACGGCGCCGACGGCGGCGGCCTGCTGGCCGGGACCCGAGTCGCCGCCCTCGGGCTCCGGCTCGTCGAGGATCTCCACGATCGGGCCGGAGTCGGCGGCCCTCCGGAGCAGGGCCGGGGCGTGGGACAGGTTGTGGGTGCCGAACACCACGTCGACATGGCCGGCCCGCTCCCGGATCCGGGCCCGGTCCATCTGGGCCAGGCACCCGCCCACCGCGATCTGCATCTCCGGCCGGCTCTCCCGCAGGGTCTTCAGGTCGCCCAGATGCCCGTAGAACTTGTTGTCGGCGTTCTCCCGGATGCAACAGGTGTTGAACACCACCACGTCGGCGGACTCCAGGTCGGGGGTCGGCACCAGCCCGTCGGCGGTGAGGAGCCCGGCCAGCCGCTCGGAGTCGTGATCGTTCATCTGGCAGCCGAAGGTCTGGATGTGGAACGTGCGCGGGCGGGATGCCTCCTCCCCGGTGCCTCGGCTCATCTCCCCATGGTACGGCCCGGTCGGGGGCTCAGGGATGCGACGCCTCCACCACCGTGTGGATCCCGCCTCTGACCAACCAGTCGGTGGTCACCGTCATGGTGCGGGGGGCGATGGCCGCCACCAGGTCGTCGAGGATCCGGTTGGTCACGTCCTCGTGGAAGGCGCCCTCGTCCCGGTAGCTCCACAGGTAGAGCTTGAGCGACTTGAGCTCGACGATCGACTCCCCCGGCACATAGGCCACCGTCACGGTGGCGAAGTCGGGCTGCCCGGTCATCGGGCACACGCAGGTGAACTCCGGGGACTCGCAGCGAACCTGGTAGTCCCGCCCGGGATGGGGGTTGGGCACGGCCAGGAGCTCTTTCGACGGACGCGACGGCATGCCACGACTCTAGGGCGCTCGAAAACCTCCGCACTCCGCGGCGCGCGATTGGCCGGAGTCTTGAGCGAACGCCTTGTCGCTCGAGAACCTCACGTGCGTCGGAGCTCGCGTGCCAACGCGTCCTACCCGGTCGGGACCGCCCCCACGATGTTGCTGACGTGGATCCCGAGGCCGGGGAGGGATCCCTGGAAGGCGGCGTCACCGAAGGCGAACAGCCCGCCGTCGGCCCCGATCAACCAGTAGCCGTGGCCGGTGGTGGTGGGGACGATGCCGATGACCGGGAAGGCGGGGGTGACCCCGAGGGCGGGGAGGGAGCCGAAGCTGGTGGCCGCCCCGAACGGGAACACCGCCCCCGACGCGGTCACCACCCAGTAGCCGTTGCCGGTCGGGGTGGCCGCGATGGCCGTCGCGTTGTTGACCCCGGTCGGCCCGCCGAAGTTGGTGGCGTCCCCGAAGGCGTAGACCGCTCCGGTCGAGGCCAGCACCCAGTAGCCGCCGTCGTCGGGGGTGGCGGCGATGCCGACGATGTTGTTGACGTGGATCCCGAGGCCGGGAAGCGAGTTCTGGAACCCGGCCGATCCGATGGCGAACACGCCGCCGTCGGACCCGATCAGCCAGTAGCCCTTGCCGTCGAGGGTGGGCTCGATGCCGACGATGTTGTTGACCCGGACCCCGAGGCCGGGCAGGGAGTTGACGAACCCGGCATCGCCGAAGGCGAACACCCCGCCGTCGCTCCCGACCAGGAAGTAGCCCTGGTCATCGAAGGTCGGCACCATCCCGACGATGTTGTTGACTCTGACCCCGAGGCCGGGGAGGGAGCCGAAGAA
>DASZNG010000220.1:0-5522 GCA_035551535.1 Acidimicrobiales bacterium
GAGTTCTACCCATTGACCCACCAGGAAGGAGACAGAGACCATGGCGGTCTACCTGAGTATGCAGAGAGTCCGATTTTCGAGTACTGACGGCTACGACAAGTTCCGTACGGTCTTCAACGATGTGCGCCACCACCTGATGACTAAGCCGGGGTTCCTCCACCTCACCTGGTGGGAGCACCCCGACGAGCCCGGCTGGTACAACGAGGTCAGCATGTGGGCGAGCAAGGAATCGCTGAACGACTGGCATATGGACACCTACCACAAGCACGCCAAGGAATGGGCGGCCAACGGGGCCATCATGGAGGACATCATCACCAACTTCGAGCTGGCGTCGACCCGGCTACTACGAATCTGCCCGACGTGCGGCAAGTTCGAGGACAAGGCCTACGAGCTCGAGTACGAGCAGAAGATCCTGTCCGAGCCCTGTCCCGTCTGCGGGTTCCACTTTCCGGTGGCGACGGAGACCCCGACCAGCACCTCGGTGTTCAAGGACCTGGTCGGCTGACCTCGGCCCGGCTCGTCCACCCCCGGGGTGACCGGCGCACCGCGCCGGGGGTGGGCTCGCCCGGTCGACCGGGCGGGCGGCTTCACACGAACGGGGTCGACGCGTGCTGGAACTCGTCGGCCTCGTCGGCGTTGGCATCGGTGGCATCGATCCGATTGGGGACGTAGACGGCGGCCGCCACCGTGGCCAGCACCATGACGACGACACCGACGACCGCGCTCAGCCGGATGCCGTTCACGAAGGCCTTATTGGCCGCGGTGGTCACCGCCTGCGACAAGCCGGGCGGGAGGGTTCGAGCGGCGGCGACGGCATCCCCGATCTGACTGGCGATGGCCGGGCGGGCCGCACTCGGAACGCCCTGGAGGGGGCCGGCGAAGGCCTGGTGGATCTCCGACTGATAGCGGCTGGTGGCCAGGCTCCCGACGATGGCGACGCCGAACGAGCCACCCAGAAGCTGCACCATGCTGCGGAGCCCGGAGCCGGCCCCTATTTTTCCGGCGGGCAGCGTACCGACGATGGCGTTGGATCCGGGCGCAATGACCAAGCCGATCCCCATCCCGATCATGCTGAAGGCGATGGCCACCGGCGTGAATCCCGAATCCACCGAGACGGTGGCAAACACGGCCAGCCCGCCGGTCACCAGCACCATGCCGGTGAGCATGATGCTGCGCAGCCCGAAGCGGAAGGTGAGGCGGGCGGCAATATTGCTGCTGATCAGACTGGTGATGGCCAGCGGGAGGAAGCGCAGACCCACATCGAAGACATTGGCCCCTTGGACGAACTGGATGTACTGGCTCAGGAGGTAGCTCACCCCGAACATGGCGAAGAAGACGGCGGTCACCGCCCCGAGGGCGGACGAGAAGATCCGATTGCGGAACAGGTCCAGGTCGAGGAGCGGATCGTCCCGGCTTCGGTCCCAGAGAACGAAGCTGACCAGCAGCACCGCGGAGAGGACGAAGGAGCCGATGACCACCGTGGATCCCCAATGCTTGGTCGGAGCCACGATCAATCCATAGGTCAGGGCGGTCAATCCCAGGGCGGACAGCAGCACACCGGCCGGATCGAAACGAGGGCGGTGCTCGGCCAGGCTCTCGGTCACCACCGTCACCCCGCCGATGAAGGCCAGCACGGCGATAGGCACGTTGATGAGGAAGACCGAACCCCACCAGAAGTGCTGGAGGAGCCATCCGCCGAGCAGTGGCCCGGCGGCGGCCCCGATGCCCCCCACCCCGGCCCAGATGCCGATGGCCCGGGCCCGCTGCTCGCCGGTGAAGGTGGAGGCGATGATCGAAAGCGTCGCCGGCATCAGAAAGGCCGCGCCGAGCCCCATCACCGCCCGGGCGGCGATGAGCGGCCCGGTGGAGTGGACCAGGGCGCAGGCCAGCGAACCGCCACCGAAGATGGCGACACCCAGAAGGAAGATGCGCCGGCGCCCGTACCGGTCGCCCATGGCACCACCGAACAGCAGCAGCACCGCGTTGGTGAGGGTGTAACCGTCGGCGATCCACTGCAGGCCGGCGGTGCTGGGGTGAAGCTCCTTCACCAAGGTGGGAAACGCGACGTTGAGGACGGTCTGATCGAGGCTGATCAGGAGCACGGTGAAGCACATGACCCCGAGCGCCAACCATCGTCGGGCGGTGAACTGGTGGTGGCCGGTCGGGGCCGGTCCCGGCTCGTCCCTGAGGTGTGCGGGTAGTGGGTTCATGGTGATCCTCAGAGGTCGAAGGGCACGGTGCGCCCCACGGGGGTCATACCGAGGGTGGTGGTCAGGCGGGCAGGAGCGGCAGCGCCAGCTCGGCCAGGGCCCGGTGCACGAAGTCGCCGGGACCCGGCTCGGCGTCGTCATCGGCCCAGCACTGGACGCCGGTGTTGATGGCCATGCTGATGGCACCGGCGATGAGCAGGTTGCGAAGGCCGTTGGGGTCACCGTCGGTGCGCCCGGCGATCACCGCGGCCAGCCGGTGGCGGTTGTCGTAGGCCTCTTCCACCCAACGGGCACGAAAGGCGGGCGTGTCGCGGATGAGGGCCATGAAGGAACGAACCCGGGAGGTGTCCACCCAGCCGGGGGCCAGCGCGTCGTCGACGGCGGCGCCCACCGCGGCCAGCAGGGGCTCTTCCGGCGGCCTGGCCCCGAGGGCGGCCAGGAACGACTCGATGCTGGTTTCCCCGATGGCCACGACCAGATCCTCTTTGGTCGGGAAGTACCGGTAGAAGGTACGCGGGGAGACGTCGACCGCCGCGGCGATGTCGTCGATGGTGGTGGCGTCGTAGCCCCGTTCGTAGAAGAGCTCGGCCGCCGCCTCGGCCAACCGTTGCCGGGTTCGCTGTTTCTTTCTGGCCGCCAGCCCCGTCGACGGTGGCTCGGCCGTTTTCACCAACGTGTCCACGACTGGCTCCCCTTCCCCTTGTACCTAGCGTGGCAGTTCATGCCATATGACAGTAACTGACATTAGGGTCTGTTTCAAGTCGGAACCGCCGACCTTTAGGGTGGCGCCATGACCGTGGCACCCGAGACCGATCCGGCGGCCTTCCCCGTCCTGACCGACGCCCAGGTGGGGCGGATGCAGGACCTGGCCGAGATCGAAGATGTCTCCGCCGGCGAGGTGCTCTACTCCGCCGGCAAACTCGACTACGACTTCATCTTCGTCGAGTCCGGGGAGGTCGAGATCGTCCGGGGCGCGATGCCGGGGTACCCGGAAGCCGTCATCGTCCCGCACGGGGCCGGTCGGTTCCTGGGCGAGCTCAACATGCTGACCGGCCAAGCGGCCTTCCTGACTGCCCGGGTGTCAAAGGACGGTCAGATCCGGCGGGTCACACCCGAGCGTTTCCGTCGGTTCATGTCCGAGGACACTGAGCTGTCCGACGTGATCTTGCGGGCGTTCATGGCCCGACGCGAGATCCTCCTTGCCGGCGATGCGGCACAAAGCCTGCAACTGCTCGGTAGCCGTACCTCCCGCGAGGCGCTGGCCCTTCGGACGTGGGCCGCTCGTCAGCGGCTCCCGCACGTGTGGATCGAGGTCGAGAGCCCGGAGGGGGAGGCGCTCCTCTCGACCCTGGTCTCCACCCAGAATGTCGGGGTCCGAGATCTCCCCTTGGTGGTGACGCCGACCAAGGAGGTGCTCCGCCATGCCACACCGGGCACGCTGTCCGACAACCTCGGATTGGCGTATCGAGCGGTAGACGGGCGGCATTTCGACCTGGTGGTGGTCGGGGGTGGGCCCGCGGGTCTCGCCGCCGCCGTCTACGGGGCCTCGGAAGGGCTCGACACCGTCGTGTTCGACCAGCTGGCCGCCGGCGGTCAGGCCGCCGCCAGTGCCCGCATCGAGAACTATCTGGGATTCCCCTCCGGATTGGCGGGCGCCGAGCTGACGTCGCTGGCCATCGTCCAAGCCGAGAAGTTCGGGGCCCGGATCACCAGCCCGTGCCAGGCCGCTTCGCTGCGGGTCGTCGACGGTCAGCTGGTCGTGACCCTTGACGACGGCACCGAGGTGCCGACCCGGGCGGTCATCGTGTCGAGTGGCGCCCACTATCGCTCGCTGGGCATCGAACGCTGGTCGGAGTTCGAGGGTGCCGGCATCCACTACTCGGCCACCGACCTGGAGGCCCGTGCCTGTGGCGGAGCCGACGTCGCGGTGGTCGGCGGGGCCAACTCCGCCGGCCAGGCGGCGCTCTCGCTGGCCGGCCGGGGGTGCAACGTCAGACTGGTCATCCGGGGCGACGATCTCTTCGCCGACATGTCCAGCTATCTCGCCGACCGCATCCTCGCCGACCCGAACATCGAGGTCCGGAAGGCCACCGAGGTGGTGGGCCTCGACGGAGATTCGTTCCTGGACACCGTGACCCTGGCCGATCGGGGGACCGGCGATCGGGAGGCAGTGCCGTGCCAGGGCTTGTTCTGTTTCATCGGCGCGGTGCCCTCCAGCGAGTGGCTGGACGGAGTCGAGCTCGACGAGGACGGTTTCGTCTTCACCGACCGGGACATCCCCGACGGGTCGACCGAGGCCTTCACCCTGCTGGGGCGGCGGCCCCTGCCGTTCGAGACCAGCATCCCCGGGGTGTTCGCCGCCGGCGACGTGCGTCACGGTTCGATGAAGCGGGTGGCGGCAGCCGTCGGCGAAGGTTCCAGCGCGGTCAGATCGGTACACCGGGCCATCGGCAGCCGATAGGACCGGTGACCGACCCCAATCCTGAGAGGGATTTAGCCCGGAGCTGAAGTAGACACTGGGGTATGGCAGCTGGCCCTCGCGAGGGCGCACTCGGCGAGATGACCCGGCCGGCCCCGGGCCGGTCGGGGGGTGCCGGCTCGCTCCTTCGCCGGTATTGGCCGGTGCTGCGGTTCGTGATCGGCATCGGGATACTCGGCATCGCGGTGTGGGTCCTCTCCTCCCATACCGACGAGCTGTCCGGTGTCCCCCAGACACTGGACCACCTCAACTGGTGGTGGGCCCCTCCGGCGCTGCTGGCGGAGCTGGGGTCCTTTGTCTGTTTCGCGGGCATGCAGTCAGGCCTCCTGAGAGCCGGTGGCCTCCGCCCACCTCCGGGGTCCCTCCTCAAGATGACCTTCGCTTCCCAGGCGCTCACCAATTCGCTCATCGGGGGGAGCGCGGTGGCCAGCGTCTACGGGTTCCGGTGGTTCCGGCGCTTCGGCGCCGACGACACCCTGGCCGCCTGGTCGATGGTGGGGACGTTGGTCACCTCGATGGTCTCGCTCTCCCTGGTCGCCACCGCCGGCCTGTCCCTGGCCGCCGGCGAGGGAGCCTCGCTCGACCTGATCCCGGTGATCATCGGCGTCATGCTGGTGACCGGCGGCATCGGAGCGCTGTTCGTCTATGAGCGTCCGCTGGTCATCGTCCTCACCTGGGCGATTCGCACCTCGCAGTCGATCCTGCGACGGCCCCGGGGCGATGCGGTGGAGCACATTCAGGGCGTCATGCGCTGGGTCACGTCGGTGCACCTGCGGTGGCGACAGGTGGTGAGAATCGTGCTGTGGGGTACCGCAAATTGGTTGTTCGACTGT
>DASZNG010000221.1:0-10908 GCA_035551535.1 Acidimicrobiales bacterium
GGCACGTGCTGCTGTTTGGGGTTGAGCCACTCGGTGGCTCCCCCGGCTCGCTCGATGGCGAAGTGACCGGCGCCCCCCGGCCACCCGCCGTGAGCCCCGGGCGGCGGCATCCCCATCCGGTCGCCGCGCACGGTGAGCTGCGCGGAGGACTCCAGCCGGATCCTCATCTCCACGCCGAGTCCGCCCCGCCACTGGCCGGGGCCGCCCGAGTCGGCCACCAGGGCGCAGCGTTCGATCACCAGAGGGAGCTGGGCCTCCAGCGGTTCGATCTGAGGGATGACCGAACGTCCGCCGAGGAAGTAGGCACCGGTGGCGTCGGGCCCGTCGGCGCCGTGGCGGGCCCCGATCCCACCGAACTCGTAGCCGAGGGAGAGCCAGCGCTCGCCGTCGGGTCGCAACCCGGTGAGGGTGTAGACGTGGATGAGGGCACTGGCGGCCACCGCCCGGTCGGGGACCGCCTGCGACAGCGCCTGGAGGATGGCTTCGACCGCGGCGGTCACCGTCACCACCCGGCCGCCGCAGGCCGCCGGTGGGTTGGGGTTGACCATGGAACCTGGCGGGAGCACGGTGTGGATGGCGTCGAAGCATCCCTCGTTCATGGGGATCGAAGGGTCGACGAAGCACCGAATGGCGTAGAGGACCCCCGACAGCGTCTGGGACACCGATGAGTTGATGGCCCCGGGGGACTGGTCGGCGGTGCCGCCGAAGTCGACGGTGATATCGGCGTCACCCACGTTGACGGTGGTGACGATGTCGAAGGTCCGACCCGGTGAGACGCCGTCGGTGTCGATGGTGAAGCTGCCTCGGTAGGAGCCGGCGGGAATGCGCCGGATCTCGTCGCGGATCCGACGGGCGGCGTAGTCGATGAAGTGGTCGACTTGGCGTTCGAGTTCGTCGATACCGTAGCGCTGGGTGAGCTCGTCCATCCGGCGGGCGATCACGTTCACCCCGGCCACCAACGCTTGGATGTCGCCCACCACCTTGCTCGGGGCCCGGCTGTTGCGCTCGATGATGCCGAGGACATCCCGGTTGGGCTTCCCCTCCCGGTAGAGCCACACCGGGGGCAGCAGGACCCCTTCGGCGTAGGTGTCCCCGGCCAACGACCCGAGGCCGCCCACCGCCGAGCCGCCCATGTCGGCCACGTGAATGAGGGTCCCGCCGAACCAGCGGACCCGGTCCTCGGCGAAGACCGGGCGTAGCACCATGATGTCGTTGGCGTGGATCCCGCCGCGGTAGGGGTCATTGCAGGCCAGCACGTCGCCGGGCTGCAACTCGTCGAGGGCGATCTCCTGGAGGATCGACTGCAGCCCGCTGCGCAGGCTGGCGCTGTGCATCACGCTGGTGGCCGCCGATTGGGCGACCAGCCGGCCGCCGGCGTCGAGCAAGGCGCCGGCGGCATCGGCCCCCTCTTGGATGTTGGAGCTGTGGGATGACCGGACCACCACGATGCTGGCTTCCTCGACCGCTACCGCCAGGGCGTTGCGGACGATCTCGGCGGTGATGGCCAATGACGCGGCCGACTCCGATGCCGCTTTCCCCTCTTCTCGGTCTTCGTGCATGACGCCTTTCTAACGCTCTAGCCGGTGGTGAACCGGCCGCCGCTTACCACCAGGGTCTGGCCGGTGATGTACCGGGACCCCTCCTCGCAGAGGAAGACGGCGGCGGGCCCGATGTCGAGCTCGCTGTCACCCAGATGCCCGAGCGGTATCAGCCCCCGTACCCTGCCTTCCAATTGTGGATCGGCAGCGAAGGCCCGATCCATGGCCGGCGTCGCGGCCAACGGAGCGATGGCGTTGACCCGGACCCCGAGCGGTCCCCACTCCCGGGCCAGGCTCTTGACCAGCCCGCGTTGGGCCGCCTTGACCGCGGCGTAGAAGGACAGTTGTTCGCTGCCGTCGACACCGGCCGGTGAGGTCATGAAGATCAAGGTGCCCCGGTGCTCGGCCAGGTGGCTGAACGCGGCTTGGGCGATGTGGAACGACGCGGTGATCGACACGCGGGCATGCTCGTCCCACAGCGAGAGCGGGGCCGACTCGAGGGCCACCGGCTGGCTCGACTGGGCGCTGACCGCGTTGTGGATGACGGCATCGATCCCGCCGAACCGATCGGCGGCCAGCCCGAGGGCCTCCTCCACCTGCCCGGCCACGGTGACGTCGCAGGCCACGGTCACCGCGGTCCCGCCTCGCTCGGTGACCCGATCGACGACCTCGTTGCCTTTGGACGGGTCCCGGACCCCCAGCAGCACGGAGGCACCGGCACCGGCACAGGCCAGGGCCAGGCCGCGCCCGACTCCGCTTCCGGCCCCGGTCACCAGTACCGTCTTGCCCGAGAGACGGCTCACGGAGCCATCACCGCACCCGAGTCGAGGCAGACGGTGGCGCCGGTCACCATCCCGTCCAGCCCACCGGCCAGGGCATCGACCAGGGAGGCGATCCCGATGGCCGGGTCACCGGGAGGCAATGCCGGCGGGCCGAGGCTGAGTTGGGCCGCCCCGGGCGGCCCGCCCGCACCATCGTCCAAGGTGTCGAGCGGGACGGCGGCCACGTTCACCGTGATCCCCGAAATGCCCCATCGACGGGCCGCCGACTTGGCCAGGATTCGCTGAGCCTCGCCCGCCGTGGTGGCGGTCACATGGCCGTCGGCCCCCACCAGGGCCACCGTCGGGACGACGACCACCACCGAGCCGCCTGAACCGGACAGCAGCTGGTGGGCGGATTGGAGCCCGACGAGACAGGCGCGGATCGGTGCCTCGCAGAGGTGGTCCCATTCGTCAGCGGAGAGGCTCATCAGCTCCCGGGACTGGGCGGCGGATGCCGGGTGGAAGGCGAGCACCACCGTGGAAGTGGGGCCGAGCTCGGCGCACCGGGACAGTGCCGCATCGAGCGCCGCCCGGTCGCCGGGTGGGGCGGCGACTCCGATAGCCTTCCCGCCGGCGGCCCGCACCGATTCCGCCCGGGTCTCGGCCCCGTGCGGGCTGACGAAGCCGACCGGGTGCCCACCCTCGGCCAGGCGGGAGGCCAACCGATCGGCCAGACCGGTGGCGGGACCGCTCACCACCACCACCGTCGCCTTGGTCGCCCCCGATTCGCGGTTCACGGGTGGGCCGGCGCGGTGCCTTCGCTGAACTCGGACGGCAGGTAGCCATCGGGGAATCGGTAGAAGCCCACCGGATTGTCCCAGAGGATCTTCTTCTTGCTCTCCAGGCTGATCTTGTCCGGGGCCAACTCCAGAAATTCGACGCTGGTGCGCGGGAACTTGGAATCAGGATGGGGGAAGTCGGACTCGAAGAGGATGCGGTCGTCCCCCAGCCAACGGATCACATCGGCGACATAGGGATCCTCGCACTCGGTGGTGATCCAGCAGTTGCGAGCGAAGTACTCCGACGCCGACATGGTGAGCTCGGGGAATTCGCGGGCCCCGGCCATCTCCAGGTGCTCGTCGATGCGGTGGAGCCAACTGGGCAACCACCCGCAACCCGCTTCGAGGTAGGCGACACGCAGGCGAGGGAATCGCTCGTAGACCCCGTGACAGATCATCGCCACCATGGCCCCCATCGCCTCGAAGGGGTGGACAACGGTGTGCCACTCCGAGTAGCCCCGGAAACGATCGCTGCCGAACGAGTTGCCCCGCAGGCCCATGAACTCGTGGGTGGAGAAGGGGACGTCGAGGTCTTGGAGCAGCTCCCAGATCGGGTCGTAGTAACGGTCGCCCAGGGTGCGTTGGTTGAATTGGTCGGGGCGGGCCCAAAAGGCGCGGATCCCGAGCTCGTGATAGGCGTATTCGATCTCGTTCACCGCCCGGGTGACGTCGTTGAGCGGGAGTGGGCCGGCGGTGTGGACCCGGCCGCTCGACGCCTCGCGCATCTCCGCGCCCCACCGGTTGTAGGCCCGCACCATGGCCGCCTGGAGATCCGGATCGATGCCCTCGAACCACAGGTCGTACTCCGGCCCGTAGATCACCGAGAGGTCGATCCCGTCTTGGGCGAGGGCTCTGGCTACCCGGTCGCCGGTGAACCCGCCGAGGACCAACTCCTCGCCGTACTTGGCGATCATGTCGTCCTTGGTCCAGTCGATGTACTTCTGGAACTGGCCGTAAAGGATGGTGTCGTGCTGGGTCCAGCGGCCGTCCACCGTGACCGGGTTATAGGTTTCGAACCCGGGGACCGGCTGCCGGGTACCCACCCGGTCGACATAACGGGGATCGAGAAACCGCTGCCACAGGTCCACCGGATAGAGGACATGGGCGTCTGCGTCGAAGATCTTGAAGCCGTCGCGCAAAGCCGCACCTCCTGGGCAGGCGCCATTGGTCACTCTAACGTTTGTTTGAGCAGGCTACCGAGCGGCGCACCCGGTGTCAATCAGGTCTCCGAGGGTCAGCCGGTGGCGGTGGGCAACGAGCCGTCGAACACCAGGCGGTAGGCGACCGCCTCTCGCCAGGAGTTGTCGGCCTCGAAGGTCTCCGGGGAGCGGTGGTCGAGGAGGGCGACGACCGGAGCCTCGGGTCCTTCTCCGGCTTGGAACACCCGGACCCCGACCACCGCGCCGGGCACGGTCTCGAAGAGTCGATCGGCCAATGGCGCTCGACCGACCGAGTTGCTGGGCGCCAGGTACCGAACCAGCCCGCCGGTCCCGGAGATGTCGCCAGCCCATCCGACCAGGGTGGCCACCGTCCGCTCGTAGACCAGCGACGGACCCAGCTCGTCGGGTATCGGCGTCCCGGTCCGGCGGTGATCGAGGAACGCCGGCGTGTCGAGTACCGCCTCCGAGTCGAGGTCATAGGTAGTGAGGTAGCGACCGGTGCCGCGCCGTCCGTCGATCCGGACGTAGCGCCGGGCTCGCAGAACCCCGGGAAGGGACAAGAGCTCGGCGTGGTGGTGGTCGCACCAGTTGTTGAACAGGTCATCGACCTCAGGGTCGACGTCGGAAGCCAACTCGAGCATCGCTGCAGACGATCCAACAGTATGAGTGGTGGGACCCACGTGTCTGGCGCCTCTCCGAGGTTGGGGACGCGGGGACCTTCCCACAGGCGGTTGAATGAGTCAATGAGCGGCGACGTCCTCGAGCGCATGGGTTTGGCTGGCCGGGTGATAGTGGTGGCCGGAGCCGGCGGCGGGGGGATCGGCACCGCCATCTGCCGGATGGTGGCTGAGGCCGGCGGGAGGGTGGCCGCCGTTGACGTCGATCGTGACCACCTCGATGCCGTCGAGGTGGCTCTGGCCGGCACCGCCGGTCCGCACCGACTGTTGGTGGCCGACGTCCGCCGCCCCGACGAGGTGGAGCACGCGGTGGCGTCGGCCGAGGATCTGGGTCCGCTGCACGGGTTGGTCCACGTGGTCGGGGGCCTGGCTTCCGATCGGTGGGGCCCGGTGTTGTCGGTCGACCCGGCCGCCTTCGACCAGGTGCTCGAGCTCAACCTCCGCTCCGCGCTGGTGACCTCGCGGGCCGTCGGGGCTCGGCTGGTCGCCTCGGGAGGCGGCAGCATCGTCCACCTCTCCTCGATCGTCGGACTGTCGGCCCTACCGTTCGGTGCCGCCTACGCGGTGGCCAAGTCGGCGATGTTGGCCCTGATGCGGACCGAGGCGCTCGAGTGGGCCGGGTTCGGGGTACGGGTGAACGCGGTGGCCGCCGGCACCATCCGTACACCGGCCAGCGATTCCCACCGGTCGGGCCCGCCCCACGCCGATGCCGAGCGACCCGCGGTCCCGCTCGGGCGTCGCGGTGAGCCCGAGGACGTGGCCGGTGCCGTCCTCTTCCTGCTCTCGGACCTGGCCGGCTGGATCACCGGGCAGGTGATGGTCGTCGACGGGGGTTCCTCGACCCGGCCGTCGTTCCTCGACCAGGATGACCTCCCGGTCTTCGTCGCCGACTCGTCGCTCCGCCGGCGGCTGGCCGCGCCGGGCACCCATCTTGATTCAAACGATTGACTTAGTTAGTCTGGCGGTGGCGCTCGCCGCGCTGCCAGTTGGAGGCCGACGGAGAGGATGCAGGTGTCGCAAGGGATTCGCCGACCGTGGCAGGCAGTCGACTACGGCACCCTCGCCCGCCTGTACCCCCCACCGCCCGAGTACTTCGCCACCGCCTGGTTCGACGATTCCGACACCATCGCCCGCAAGCAGCTGGCCCGGTTGCGCGAGCGGGCCTGGCAGGCCTACCGGGTTCCCTTCTTCCGGCGCCGTTGGGACGACGCCGGGTTCCATCCTTCTGCCCTGCACAGCCTCGACGACCTGTGGAAGGCACCTGCCTACACCGTTGAGGACATCCGCTGCAGCATCGAAGCCCATCCGCCCTGGGGCGACTATCAGGGAGTCGAGCCGGCCGACGCCCGGCGCGAGCCGATGCGGGTGTTCATGTCCGGAGGCACCACCGGAGTGTCCCGCCCCACCTTCTATACCGCCTGGGACCGGGAGGTCGGCGGTCTGCTGCTCGCCCGCCAGCTGTACATGCAAGGCGTGCGCCCCGGGGACGTCGTCCTCAATTCCTGGGCCTACGGGCTCCACAACGGAGCGTTCTCGTTCGACGAGGCGTTGCACCGGTGGCTCAACTGTGTGGTGCTCACCGCCTCGACCGGGAACGTAACCTCGAGCCAGCGCCAGGTCGAGCTGGCCATCGCCTACCGGGCGGCGGCGGTCATGACCACCGGCGACTATCTGCTCCGGCTGGCCGATGTGGCCCGGGACATGGGTCTCGATCCCCGCACCGACCTGAAGCTCACCGCCATTCCCAACATCGGCGACAAGGAACTGCTGGAGGAGACCTTCGGTCTCGAGTACTTCGCCACCTACGGGTTCCATGAGGTACAGACTGTCGCCATGGAGTGTCCAGCCCACGACGGACTCCACATCTTCGAGGACGCCTTCGTGGTCCAGGTGGTGGATCCCGACACCGGGGAGGCCCTCCCCGACGGCCAGTTGGGATCCCTCTGTGTGACCGAGCTCTACAAGACCGGAAGCCCCCAGTTCCGGTACAACATCATGGACCTCTCGTCGCTGCAACCGCCCGGACAGTGCGCCTGCGGGAGCTGGCTCCGGCGGATCACCGGATTCGCCGGGCGGGCTGACAACATGGTGAAGCTGCGCGGTGTCAACGTGTGGCCCGAGGCACTGGGCGACATCGCCCGGACCGTGCCCGGGACCACCAACGACTTTTTTGTTCGGGCGGTTCGGCGCGGCAACCGGGACGAACTGATCCTGTACGTGGTCAGCGACCGACCAACCGACTCGTATGCCGCGCTGTCCACCGAGGTCGGCAATCGCCTGAGAGACCGGCTCGGGGTGAGCATCGGGGTGGAGGTGGTGGCCCCGGGTTCGCTCGACGCCCTCACCGAGGTCGACATCGCCGCCAAGCTCAAGCGCTTCCGCGACGAGCGCCCGGGACCGGGGTGAGATCGATGTCCACCGGCATGGTCGACACGCTGTGCAATGCGTTTGGGGTCGAACGCCGTGCCGCCTGGGAGGCGGCGGTGGCCGGCCAGGGCCTCCCGCTCAAGGTGCGACAGGACGCCGACGACAGCTTCGCCGACCCCGACGCCATGGTCGAGCGGATGAATGAGCTCGGCATCGCCACCGTGTTGGTGGTGACCAGCGACGTTCACCGTCACGGCACCGAATTCGACATCTCCTCGGTCACGTCACGATGGGAGGAGACCGAACGGCTGGTCGAGCGGTTCCCCGGCCGGTTTGCCGCGGTGTGGGGCATCGAACCGCAGTTGGGCATGACCGGGGTCCGGCGCGCCGAGGAGGTGCTCGCCTCCCCCTGGGTGGTGGGCCTCTACCTCCACACCCACAGCTTCGACCGGCCGCTCGACCATCGCGACCACTACCCGTACTACGGGTTGTGTGACCGGTTCGGCGTCCCGATGATGATGCAGGCCGGAAGTTCCGGGGGGAGGATGCCGAGCGAGGCCGGCAAACCGATCGGGATCGACCGGCCGGCGCTGTACTTCCCCGACGTTTCGTTCGTCCTCTCCCATACCGGCTGGCCCTGGGTGGAGGAGGGCATCGCCATGGCCCTCAAATTTTCCAACGTCTACCTGGGGACCGGTTCCTATCCTCCCGGTCACTGGCCGTCGGCATTGGTCGACTTCCTGCGGCGGCCGGGACGACGCAAGGTGGTGTTCGGTACCAACTTTCCCACCGTGGGACATCGCCAGGCCCTCGATCAGCTGGAGGGGCTCGGACTTACCCCGGAAGTTCGCGATCTGCTGATGGAGGGGAATGCCCGCGCGGTGTTCACCCGGCTAAACGAGCTCGCCGGCCCGGCATGAGCCATCCACCCAAGCAGGAGCGACCAATGATCGGAAACGTCTACGCCATCCCTCCTCAGCCTCCGGTGGCCGAGGACACCCGCTACTTCGAGGCCGGCAATCTCTCGATCGGAGTGGAGTACCGCGACCTCGACCCCGAGGGGCTGCTGGACACCTACCAGGAAGATCCCGCCCACCTGGCCGAGCTCCTGGAGCGCTCACCGGCCGGGGGGTTCACCGATGAGGGGCTGTCGCTCCATGTCTGCGGTGGCGAGGACGGCCACGAGTATCTGCGCTTTGACGTGTTCGAGCGGGAGCCTCACTACCACTACAACCATCCTGGTGCCGAGGTGGTCAACAACGTGATCCAGTACGACACTGCCGCCAACGGCGACATGTTGCCGTGGGCGCTGGAACGGATCGAGCACCACCTTCCCGACATGCTGGGTCAGGCCGGTGGTGGCCACCTGGTGGCCGGTCTGGATCAGCCCGCCATCGCCAACGCCCTCTCCCAGGTGCGGGCGGTCGCCGCCCAGGCGTTGGCCGGGCGTCGGTCAGGCGACCAGTCCGGCGGTTGATCTCCGCTCGGCGACGATGCCACCGCCGGGCCGGACCGGGCTCAGCCGGGAAGAGGACCCAGGTTGCGGAGCAGCGTGAGGACGGCCCGGTTGCCAGGGGTGGGCACCCCGTGCCGCTCGCCCAGTCGGACAACCGCACCGGTGAGTTCCTCGCACTCCAGCTGGCGCCCGGCCAACCGGTCGTAGAGCATCGAGGTTCCCATCGTCGGGCCCACTCGGCGAAAGCCGTCGACGACCCCGGTGGCCAGCTCGTCGGTCATGGCCACCCCGCAGGCCTGGGCCACCGCGGCCGCCTCGAGGGCCAGGTCGGCGGCCAAGTCGGCCACCTCGGTCTCCTGCATCACCTCGAGCCGGCGGCCGGTAATGGCGGTCAGCGGGCCGGCGGTGATGTTCTGCACGAGCTTGCGCCACCGTTCCAGCTCGAAGGAGCGAGAGAGGCTAACGGTGGCCGGACCATTGCCGTACAGCCGGGCGACGGCCGGCCCGAGGTCGGAGTCGGGGACGATGAGCGAGGAGAAACCGTGGTGGAGGATCCACCCGGGCTCCCGCACTTCGGCGCCGCACAACACCACCGCCGGCACCACCGGAGTGCCGCCGACGAAAGGGGTCACTCGTTCGACGTGCTCGACCCCGTTCTGGAGCACCAGCACCCCGGTCGTGTGCTGGCCGCACGCCGCCGCCAGCCAGTCGGCCGCGCCGGCTGTCTGGTGCCCCTTGGTGGCCAGCACCACCCAGTCGGCGGTGGGGCAGTCGCCGGGGTCGGTGATCACCGGCGCGTCCACCGCGTGCACCTCGCCTTCCGTTTCGACCCGCAACCGGTCGAAGGGGCGGCGGGTGCAAAGGACCACTTGCTGCCCGGCCTGTTTGAGGGCGAAAGCGAAGTACCCGCCGATGGCTCCGCACCCCACCACTGCTACCGGGCCCCGAGCCAGCGCTTCCGGGGCCACCGGCCGGTCTTCGGTCATGCGCCAAGCTATAGCTGGTGGGCTTCGCGTTCAAACGATCGTTTAAGTTGTAGCCTGACAGGCGATGTCCTTCGCTGACGATCCCCTTCGCTGTGACGGCCGGGTGGCCCTCATCACCGGGGCGGCTCGCGGCATCGGAGGGGCCGCCGCCACCCTCCTCGGTCAGTTCGGCGCCACCCTGGCGCTCTGCGACCGGGTCCCGGAGGAAGGCTGTACCTTTTCCCACCAGGCGGACGCCGATCCCGCATCGGTGATGGCGAGGCTGGTCGATGTGCGCGATTCCGGCATGGTGAACGACTTCGTGGACGAGATCGTGGGCCAGTTCGGAAAGATCGATGTTCTGGTGAACAACGCCGGTGGGAGCTTCGCCGCCGAATTCGTCGATGTGACCGAGAAGGGCGAGGCGATGCTCATCGCCGAGAACTTCACCCAGGTTTCCCATCTGGTCCGCCGGGTGGTGCCGGCGATGGCCCCGGGTTCATCCATCGTCAACATCACCTCGATCGAGGCCCATCAGGGTGCGCCCGGCTTCTCGGTGTACGCGGCCATGAAAGCGGCGGTCGACAGCCTCACTCGCACCCTGGCTCTGGAACTGGCCCCTCGCGGCATACGGGTCAACGCGGTGGCTCCCGATGCGCTTCCTACCACCGGGGAAGGGACGGCCCGCGACGAATTCCTCGGCAGCTCGATCGCCTTCGAGCCCGCGGTGATACCTCCGCTGGGCCATTTCGGGACACCGGAGGACGCCGCCGGCGCGGTGCTGTATCTCACCAGCGACCTGGCCCGGTTCGTCACCGGCACCACCCTCCATGTGGACGGTGGCAACCACGCCGCTGGCGGTTGGCGACGGAAGATCGTGGCCGAGCGTTGATGCATCGACGACGAAACCGCCACGGGCTCCTCCGAACCACAAAAGGCTTCCCGTGAATATCGCCGTACTCATCAAGCAGGTGCCCAAGGCGGAGGCGATGACCCTCTCGCCCGAGGGGCGCCTCCAGCGCGAGGGCGTCGAGCTGGAGATGAATGCCTACTGCCGGCGCGCCGTCAGCAAGGGGGTCGAGCTGGCCGCCGCCCCCGCCGGACGGTGCACCGTCTTCACGCTGGGCCCCCCGGCCGCCGAGGAC
>DASZNG010000222.1:0-2545 GCA_035551535.1 Acidimicrobiales bacterium
CATGAAGGCGCCGATGCAGACGGCGGCCACCGCCAACCGGTAGGCGCCGGGGCGGTCCCGGATCGAGGCCGGACGGCGGGGCTCGACGATCAGCTGCCGCCACCCGGTCGGCTTCGGCTCGGTCTCGGTCTCCACCCTCCCTATGGTGGACGATGCCAATCCAGAAGTCGAATAGTGATTATTGATGGTTTTGATATGATTTCCAAATGGACCTACGCCGGCTCGAGCACTTCCTGGCGGTGGCCGACCACCAGGGGTTCACCGCCGCCGCCCGGGCGGTGTCGGTGTCCCAGCCCGCCCTGTCCCTGGCCGTCAAGGAGCTGGAGGCCGAGCTCGGCACCGTGCTCTTCCATCGTCTGGGTCGGCGGGTGGTGGTGACCCCCGCCGGGGCCGCCCTCCTCGGGCCGGCCCGGCAGGCCCTCCGCGACGTGGAGACGGGCCGGGCGGCGGTGACGGCGGTCTCCGGGCTCGAAGCCGGCAGCTTGGCCATCGCCAGCCTCCCGACGTTGGCTGCCGATCCGCTGGCCGGGATCGTCGGCCGGTTCCGGCGCCACCATCCGGCGGTGACCGTCGACCTGGCCGCCCCGGAAGACTCGGCCGGGGTGGTGGCTATGGTCCGGGACGGCCGTCGGGAGCTCGGGCTCACCGACTCCGATCAACTGCCCGAGGGACTGGCCGCCCATCCCCTCGGCCGGCAGGCGCTGGTGCTGGTGTTGCCACCGGGGATGGCGCCGTCGTCGTCGCCGACGTCGGCGGGAACCCGGAACCCGGTGGACCTGGCCACGGTGGCCGATCTCCCGTTCGTGGCCGCCCCGCCCGGGACCTCCACCCGCCGGCTCCTGGACGAGGGCCTGGGTGGCGGGTCGGGAGCCGGGCCGCGGGTGGCGGTGGTGACCGCCCAGCGCGATGCCATCCTGCCGCTGGTGCTGGCCGGCGCCGGGGCTGCGCTGGTGCCCGAGGCCACTGGCCGGGTGGCCGAGCTCCAGGGGGCCACCGTGGTCCGTCCCGATCCTCCGGTCACCCGGTCGATCGTGCTCATCCACCTGGCCGGCCCGCTGGCCCCGGCCGCACTCCGCTTCGTGGAGCTGGCCACCGACCACCGTTGATGGTCGGCGGCGGCCGGGTTGGCTACTCTGGCCAGATCCCCGACCTGTCCACCTCCGAGTCCCCCGCTCCCGACGGGCCGCGCCACGTCGACTTCCACTTCGACATCATGTGCCCCTACGCCTACCAGACGTCGTTGTGGATGCGCGAGGTTCGCGACACCGCCGGCGTCGAGGTGAGTTGGCGGTTCTTCAGCCTCGAGGAGATCAACCGGGCGGAAGGGAAGAAGCACCCGTGGGAGCGGGAGTGGTCGTACGGCTGGTCGATGATGCGGATCGGCGCCCTCCTCCGGCGGACGGACATGGATCTCCTCGACCAGTGGTACCAGGTGGCCGGGCACGCCCTCCATGTCGAGGGACGGAAGCCGCACCGCCCCGAGGTCGCCGAGGAGCTGCTCGGCGGGCTGGGTCTCGACCCGGCGCTGGTCCGGACAGCCATCGAGGATCCGACCACCGGCGACGAGGTCCACGCCGAGCACGACACGGTGGTGGCCAAGGGGGCCTTCGGGGTGCCGACGCTGGTCTTCCCCGACGGTCAGGCCATCTTCGGCCCGGTGCTCATCGATCCCCCCCGGGGGGACGCCGCCGTCCGGCTGTGGCACAACCTCACCGGATGGCTCGAGTTCCCCCATCTCTACGAGGTGAAGCGCCCCAAGCAGGCCGCCGATATCGAGGCCATCGCCACCACCTTCTCGGCCTACCTCAACGCCCGTGACTGGTTGACCATCGAGCACCGCGCCCCGTAGCCGGCCAACCGCGGCTACGACCCGGGCTTCGTCCACCGGATGACCGCCGGCCCCATATTGTTTACTTTTCATGTCTATTGGCTATATATTCTTGCGGCTGCAGGGTAAACGGACCAGACGATCGCACCGAACGGGGAGCGGGAACAGATGTCATCGCGGCGGAGTGGACCACCTGCACATCGGATACCGCGTGCCGCCCGCCCCCGGCGGCGGCTGAATCCCTGGGCGGGATGGCTGACCCTGGTGGCCACCACCGCCGCCCTGGTGGGTGCGGTGCTCATTCCCACCCGCCCCGCCACGCTGAGTCCGGCCCTCACCGACGTGTCCAGCACCGATCCCTTGAACCTCGGCGGATTGTTCGGGTTCATCTTCCCGACCGCGACCACCACCACGACCACGACGACCACCGCGCCACCCACCACCACCACGACGACGACCTCGACGACCACGACGACGTCCACCACCACCACCACGCCGTCGACCACCACCACGACCACCACCCCGGCCGGGGGTTCGTCGTGCGGCGGGAACCCGGTGCTGGTCTCCAACGGCACCACCTGGGACTGCACCTTCGACACCGAGTTCACCGGCACCACCCTGGACACCAGCCAGTGGGTCCCGGTCACCACCGCCGCCAGTGGCTACACCTCCGGGCTGACGGCGTGCTTCGAGGACAGCCCCAACAACGTCTCGGTC
>DASZNG010000223.1:0-4055 GCA_035551535.1 Acidimicrobiales bacterium
CGAAGGTTGGCATGCAGAAACAGTAGCGCCGAGCTTGGCGTATCCTTCCCGGTCTGCGGGTCGGTACCCAAGTGGCCAAAGGGAGCAGACTGTAAATCTGCCGGTTCTGCCTTCGAAGGTTCGAATCCTTCCCGGCCCACCCGGTGACCGGAGGCGGTGGCGGACGATGAGTCTGCTCCCGCCTCCGGGGTTCCAGCCTGAACAGCACGCCGGTTTCTACGAGCTCAGGAGATGTCGCCCGATGTTGGCCCATCGCATCCGACACGTGCCGACCCAGGTGATCGCCGTCTTGGCCGTGGTGGCGTGGGTGGTGTCGGGCGCCTACATGTTGCACTACGGCCCCTCGTGGCACCTCGATCTCCGGGTCTACCGCGACGCCGGGCACGCCCTCCTCCACGGCGGGTCGCCGTTCACCGCCGACTTCACCGTCCATCAGCTGCCGTTCACCTACACCCCGTTCGCCCTCCTCGCCCTCACCCCGCTGGCCTTCGGCTCGCTGGGACTGGTGGAGACCGTGTGGTGGCTGCTGTCCGGGGTGTGCTTCGTCGGCGCCGTCTATCTGGTCATGACCACTTCGTTCGCCCTCCCGGCCCGCCGGTCGCTGGCGGTGGCTGCCCTGCTCTGCGGGGTGGCCACCCTGGCCCTGGAGCCGGTCCGCTCCAATATGGACTACGCCCAGATCAACCTCATCCTGATGGTGATGATCGTGGCCGACATGACCCGAGTCCGGGCTCCGTGGCGTGGGGTGCTGACCGGCCTGGCGTCGGCCATCAAGCTGACCCCATTGGTGTTCTTCTTCGCCTTCGTCGTCACCCGGGACTGGCGGTCGGTCGCCCGCGGCGCCGGGATCTTCGTCGGGGTCACCGCCGTCAGCTGGGCGGTACTGCCCCATGACTCCGCCCGCTACTGGTTCCATCAGGTCACCGACGCCGGGCGCACCGGCCAGCTGGGGAATGTCAGCAACCAGTCGTGGAACGGGCTCCTCCATCGGCCGCCGTTCAACGGCGGTCATGCCGGCACCGCGGCATGGTTGGTGCTGGCCCTGGCCACCCTGGCCGGCGGGGTCGTCCTCTCCCGGTGGTTGTTGGCCGCCTCCCGCACCGGCGAGGCCGTGGTGGTGCTGGCCCTCACCGAACTGTTGGTCAGCCCGGTGTCCTGGACCCATCATTGGTCATGGCTGGCGCTGGCCCCGGTCGCCGCGGTCACCCTGTGGGCGGTGCACCGGGTGGTGGCCATCATGATGCTGATCCTGCTGGGATTGGCGGTCATCGCCCCGTACTGGTGGATCCAACACGGGCCGCTGTCCTACCTGGCCGGGAACGCACTGGTGCTGGCCGGAGCCGCGGTGCTGGCGGTGTGGCTGGGGGCCGAGGCCAGATCCCGGCGCACCGCTGATGCCCCCGGGATGAGCGGGCGGGGTACGCTAGCCGCTCCGGAGCCGCTGGCCGGAAGACCCTTGCCGGGGCGCTGAATTTAGTTACAATAACGTTACGGATTGATGGCGGGCAGCCTGGTCCAGGGTCCCGGGCCGCGGCGACGGCGAGACGCAATCGGTGATCCACCCATTCGAGACACGTTCATTGAGGAGCATTCCCCAGACCATGTCCCCAGAGCCTCGGGTTGCGGTGACCCACCAGGATGAGGATATGGCCGATGCCGGCCCGGCTCGGACCGACCGCTGGTCGGTGGCGTCGGCGACCCTGGTGAGCGGAGCCCGGGCGGCGGCGGCCTTTGCCGACATGATCCGCAGCCGGTTGGCCAACACCGCCGGTATCCGCTTCGACCAGGAAACCGAGAGCGGCTATGGGGGCAATCCGAGAGGCCTCGTCCTCCGCCCCGCCCTGCTGGGCTTCGTGGCCATCCTGGCCATCTGCATCGGCGCGTCACTGCCGAGCTCGCCGTTCAAGCTCGAGATGCCGGGCACCTGGTTCTTCGGGGTCCCGAAGACCACCGGCGCCAGTCACTGGGGTGTCTACTTCGTGCTGGCCGCCGTCTACGGGGGACTGATCCTGCTGCTCCGGGTCTGGTGGGGGATGACCCGCCTCTACGCCCGGTGCCCGGGGGTGGAGATGCGCCGACTGAAGTGGGTGTTCGCCCTCTGGTCGACCCCGATGCTGATCATCGCCCCGATCTTCAGCCGTGACGTCTACTCCTACGCCGCCCAGGGCGAGATGGTCAGCCACCACATGAACCCGTACCTGTACGGGCCGTTCGAGATGGGGAACAACTCGTTTACCGCCCCCGTCGACCCGCTGTGGGGGAACGCTCCGGCGCCGTATGGGCCGCTGTTCCTGCAGATCGACGGGTTCTTCGCCAAGGTCACCTTCCACAACGAGCTGGCCACCATCGTCCTGCTTCGGTTGCTGGCGTTCGCCGGCGTCCTGCTGATCGCCTTCTGCGTACCCCGGCTGGCCGGGCTGTACCACCGGGACAAGGCGGAGATCTTCACCCTGGCGGTGTTGAACCCGGTGACCATCCTCCATCTGGTCGGCGGCGCCCACAACGACGCGTTGATGTTGGGCCTGCTGCTCGCCGGGATCACCGCGGCCAAGGAGAGGCGCCCCATCGTCGGGATCCTCCTCTGCTCACTGGCCGCCGCCATCAAGGCGCCGGCCGGGTTGGGCATCCTCTACGTGGGCTGGACGTGGCTGGGCACCGGGGTACCCGTGCGCGACCGGATCAGACCGGTGGTCACCGCCGGCCTGATCGGGATGGCGGTGCTCGGGTTCTTCTCCTATCTCAGCGGGCTCGGATGGGGATGGATCCACAACCTGGCCACCCCGGGGGTGGTGCGATCGTGGATGGCCCCGACCACCTCACTGGCCCTGGTCATCAACTGGATCGGCCATTTCGTCGGCCTCGGGCTCCACCTGGGTGGGGTGCTGTCGGTCACCCGATTCCTCGGCCTGCTGACGGCCCTGGTCGTCGGTGTCTGGCTCCTGCTCAACAGCGACCGGGTCGGCACGCTCAAGGCGATCGGGCTGACCATGTTGTTGTTCGTGATCCTCGGACCCGTGGATCAGCCCTGGTACCTGTCGTGGGGTCTCATCCTGCTGGCGCCGGTGGCCCTCGGCCGGCTGCGGTCCCTCATCATCGGGATCTCCATGGTCACCGCCTTCATCGAACTCCCGGGCGCCACCCAGCTGTTGAACAGCCTGATCCACGGCGATCCGCTTTCGATCGTCCTCACCCTGTTGTGGGTGCTGTTCGTGCTGACCGTGCCCCTGGCCACCTGGGAGCGGCGGGACCCGGTCCCGACCCCGCCCGCGGTGCCGGTTCTGGCCAACGCCACCCCGTAGCCGCCTTCCCGCCGCCGGCGACGAGGTCAGTGACCCGGGACGGTCCGGCTCAGAGCATCCGCTGGAGCACCGAGACATCGAGCCAGCGGCCGAACTTCCTGCCGATTTCCCGTTCGACACCGACCAGTTTGAACCCGCAGGCCAGGTGCAGCGCGATCGACGCGGCGTTGTCGTCGCCGATGCGGGCGACCATGGTGTGGAATCCGTGCTGGGTGGCCAGCCGGATCAACTCGTCCAGCAGCGCCCGCCCGACCCCCGACCCCCGCTGGTCCGACCCGACGTAGACCGAGTTCTCGACGCTGGTGGCGTAGGCGGGGCGGTCGCGGTAGATGGAGATGGATCCGAATCCGACGACGACCCCGGCATTGTCCTCGGCCACGATGGCCGGGTAGGCCCCGCCGTGTTCGGTCAGCCACACCAGTTGCTCTTCCGGGTTCCGGGGCACGAGGTCAAAGGTGGCGGTCGACCCGGTCACTTCGGCGTTGTAGATCGTTCGGATGGCTTCGGCGTCAGAGAGGGTCGCCAAGCGAAGCTGCATCCGGAGATGGTAGCGAGTCGCCAAGAAGCAGTGCCGTGGCGGCACGGTTGTTGACTATGATGGCCGGCTGCAGCTCCACCGAGCCGCACTGCCTCCTTAGCTCAGTCGGTAGAGCACCGCCATGGTAAGGCGGTTGTCGTCAGTTCGATTCTGACAGGAGGCTCGCCCAGGGCGGCGTAGCTCAGCTGGTTAGAGCGCACGGCTCATAATCGTGAGGT
>DASZNG010000224.1:0-28673 GCA_035551535.1 Acidimicrobiales bacterium
GGGTCGACCGAGGCGAAGTCGAGCATCACCCGGTTGAAGGCCTCCGAGGCTTCCATCCACCCTTCGCGCATGTACGGGTAGTGCCGGAAGGCGCTGACCTCGCTGTAGAGGATCTCGGCGTCCACCCCGTCACGGTCCATGGCCTTCAGGCGGGCGGTGGGGTCGTAGTAGCCGGGATCGCTGAACGCCTCGTGGCTGAACCCCATGGCCAGCACCGAGGGATCGACGCCCCCCATCTCCTCCAGGTGCTTGACCCGCTCCGCCTCCACCGCGTCATCCCAAGCCGAGTGGTACTTGGCGGGCATATTGGCCTTGATCTGGTCCGGAACGATCTTCACGTGCGAATCCACCGAGATAAGTCGCGTCATGGGTCCCTCCCTCGCGCCGTGATCCGAGGGCCCCTCGCGGGGTCGCCTCGGAGGCGGCAGCCATAGTAACTACAATGTTCACGGTAGCATAGGAGGTCATCGGGGACAAGAGGGGTCCTAGAGTACGAACGTGAGTGCACCCAAATCGCCAACCGCGATCAAAAGACCGCCCTCCAAACGGGGGGAATCGGCCAACGGCGACGGTGCCACCCGGCAACGGGTGATCGATGCGACGGTTGCCTGCGTTCTCGAGCTGGGGTTCTACCGATCGAGTACCAACGAGATCGCTCGCCGCGCCGGGGTGACCTGGGGGGTCATCCAGCACTATTTCGGCACCCGAGAGAAGCTCATGGTGGCCGTCCTCCAGAACGGCAACCGCCATTTCGTGGAGATGGTGGAGGGAGTGGCCATCGAGGGCGACACCGTCAGGGAGCGGATGGGACAACTCGTCGATCTCTTTGCCGCCTGCTATGCGCGGCCGGAATACCTGGTCGACTTGCAGGTGCTCCTCAGCATGGACCGCGACCCCCGCACCGGCACCGAGGTTCGCGACACCATGCGCGAGGTGGCCGCGAAATCCGCCGCCCACATCCGGAGGTTGGTCAACGACACGCTCGGGCCGGCCGCCGCCACTCCGGATCTCTTTGAGACGGTGTTCCTCACTCTCCGGGGGTTCGGGCTGAGTCAGCAGCTTCTCGACACCATGTCCTATGACGCCGCCGCCCCCAAACGCGATCGTGTCGCCCGGCAACGACGCCTGCTGGCTGACCTTCTCACGCCCTGGGTCGAGCAGCTGGGTGAGGCGGCAACCCCATGAGCGTGACCTTCGAGGTCCGGGGCCGATGTGCGATCCTCACCATCAACCGACCGGAAGCCCGTAACGCGGTCAACGCCGCGGTGGCCGCCAGCATCGAAGCCGGGATCGATCGGATCGAAGCCGACGACGAGCTGTGGGTCGGCATCCTGACCGGCGCCCCACCGGCGTTCTGCGCCGGCGCCGACCTCAAAGAGGTCCAAGGAGGAACCACTGCCGGGCTGTTCACCGAGCGCGGTGGGTTTGGCGGCTTTGCCGCCCGCTCGCGGACCAAGCCGTTCATCGCCGCCGTCGACGGGCCGGCGCTGGCCGGGGGAACGGAGTTGGTCCTGGCCGCCGACCTGGTGGTGGCCACCGGAAGGTCGATCTTCGGCATTCCCGAGGTCAAGCGCTCGCTGGTGGCCGGGGCCGGCGGCCTGTTCCGTCTGCCCAGAAAGATCCCCGAGAACGTGGCCATGGAGTGCGCGCTGACCGGAGATGCCATCCCCGCGGCCCGGGCCGCCCACTTCGGTCTGGTCAACCAATTGGTGGAGGACGGCGGCGCGGTGGCCGCCGCCCTGGCGCTGGCCGAGCGGATCATCGCCAACGGCCCACTGGCGGTCCGCGAGACCCGCCGGGTGGTGCTGGCCTCCACTCATCTGGGCGATGACGAAGCCTTTGCCCTCTCGATGGAGGCGATGGGCAAGGTGGCCGGCTCGGCCGACCTCCGCGAAGGGGTGGCGGCGTTCATCGAGAAGCGACCTCCTCGGTGGACCGGGCGGTAGGTCGATCCCGGCGATGCCACCGGATGCCGGGACGATCGGGGGCGGTCGACCCCACGGCTACCATCGCCTGGACATGAGGACGGGGAAAACCGATGCGCCTGGGTGACACCGCCAACGAGGGCGCCCGGGGTTTCGGGCGCCCGCTCGACGGGGTGCGGGTGATCGCCCTCGAACAGATGCAGGCGTTGCCGTTCGCCACCCAGCTGATGGCCCGGCTGGGGGCCGAGGTCATCAAGGTGGAAGAGGTCGGCCGGGGTGACTCGGGCCGGACGGCGACGCCGTCGATGACGAGGGAGAACGGCGAAAAGGTGGGCGCCACCTTTGTCCGCAACAACCTGGGCAAGGAGAGCATCGCCATCGATTTCCAGTCCGAGCGCGGCCGCCAGCTGGTGCTCGATCTCAGCGGCAAGGCCGACATCGTCTGCGAGAACCTGGGCCCGGGCAAGGCCAGACGCCTCGGCCTCGACTACCAGGCGATGAGTGCGAAGCGTCCCGAACTGATCTATCTGTCCATTTCCGGCTTCGGCAACGATGGGCTTTCGCCCTACGAGAAATGGCCCGCCTATGCGTCGGTAGCCGAATCGATGTCCGGGATCTATGAATACGCCCGACGCCCCCATCAGCCGCCGGTCATCAACCCGGTGGGCGGGCTGGGGGACACCGGGACCGGCCTGTTCGGGATCATCGGGGTACTGGCTGCGCTGCGCCACCGCGATGCCACCGGGCTCGGGCAGCACGTCGACGTGTCCATGTTCGACGCCATGGTCTCGATCTGCGACCTGGCCGTCAACTACTGGTCGATGGGTCAATACCGGGAGCCCGACGAGGAGTTCGACCTCCCCCTCATCCTCGACTCCTTCCCGAGCGGCCGCGGCTGGTTCATCGTCCAGGTGGTGCGCGAGCATCAGTTCGAGCGGCTGGCCAATCTGGTCGGGCACCCGGAGTGGGCCGGCGATGACCGGTTCGCGACCCGCCAGGGGTGGCGCGACCATTTCGAGACGGCCATCCGCCCCGCCGTCGAAGCCTGGGCCGCCGACAAGACGAATCTGGAGGCGGCCCAAGCTTTCGCCGAGAGCGGCATCGCCGCCGCCCCCTGTAGTTCGGCCGCCGACGTGGCCGCCGATCCGCACGTGGCCTTGCGCAACATGCTGGTCGAGGTGGAGCGGACCGACGGGGTCGAGCAACCGGTGCTGGTGGCCGGAAACCCGATCAAGATGTCAAGGGTCGCCGAGGGTCCGGAGCGATTCGTCCCGCTGATGGGCGAGCACACGGAGTCGGTTCTCAGCTCGGTCCTCGGCCTCGACGACCAGGCCATCGACGAGCTCGTCGAGGCCGGGGTGGTCGGCAAGGTCTCGGGAGCGGCGCCGCCGGCGGCAACCAACACCCGAAGTCACCCGCGGTGACCGAGGTCGGCTCCGATCCGGTCGCGGCCGAGCTGGAGATCCGGAACGTCATCTCCCGGATCGCCCTCCTGGCCGACCAGGGCGAACTCGACGAGTACGTCGAGCAGTTCACCGAGGACGCGGTATGGGCGTTTCCGACCGCAGCCCGGCACGGCCGTGCCGACATCCGGGCGGGGGCCGAAGCCAGGCGGGCGGACGGCACCACCGGTCCGGGCACCGCCACCCGTCACGTCATCACCACCGTGGTCGTCCGGGTCGACCAGGCCGACCGGGCCACCGCCGATTCCTACTTCGTGTTCTTGCAGAACACCACGACGTCACCCACCATCTTCAACATGGGCGCCTATCACGACACGTTCGTCCGTCAGGGCGACGCCTGGCGGCTCGCCCGGCGGGAGATCACCCTCGGGTAAGGGCGGGGCGCACCGGCGGGTTCAGGAGCGCAACACCCGGCCCGGCCGTTGCCCGAGCCCCTCGGGGACCGACTGGCCGTCGATCCGGATCGGGACCCCGTTGACCAGGGTGTGGGTCATCCCCACCGGGGCATCGGCGGTAAGCCGCTCGCCCTCGGCCGGGAAGTCGAACACCCGGCGGATCGGGCCCGGGGCCACGATGTCCGGATCGAATACCACCAGGTCGGCGGCCTTGCCCACCTCCACCGATCCCCGGTCGGAAAGACCGTAGACCCGAGCCGGCTCGGCGGTGAGCTTGTGAACCGCGTGCTCCAGGGTCAGGACCTGGCGATCGCGGACCCAGTTGCCCAACAGGTCGGTGGCAAAACAGGCATCGCAGAGCTGGCTCACGTGGGCACCGGAGTCGGCCAGGCCCAACAGCACGTCGTCCCGCGGCAGCAGGGAGGCAATGCCGTCGGGGTTGTTATTGGCCAACACCGACGTGAATCGGGTGGCGAGATCGTCGGCGAGAGACAGATCGAGGAGCACGTCCAGGGGAGTGACGCCTTGCTCCTCGGCGAGGTCGACCACCGAGCGCCCGACGAGGTCGGGTCGGGTGGCCGACTCGGCGACCGACAGCAACTTCACATTGAACAGGGTGCCGCCGCCGCTCATCTGCTGGTGGGTGAGCGCCCGCCAACCGGCGTCACGGTAGGCCGCCTTTCGTTCCTCGAGTGGGGCGTCCAACAGGGCGGCGAAGCGGGGGAAGGGGTTGAGCGCGAAGGGGTCGGCCAGGTTCATCTGGCTGACCAGCGGCCGGCACGACACCTGGGGCCAGACATCCACACCCGAGGCTCGGGCCTCGGCATGATCGTCCATGACCTTCTCGTGGTAGTCGGAGCCGGCAAAGGTGAGCAGTGCCGTCCAGGTGAACGGCCGGCCGATGTGGCGCTGCAGCTCGAACATCCGGTCGTGGGCGAGCACCCCGCCGGGGAGCAGGGCGGCCACCCCGCGGGCACGGTGGCGCATGGGCTCGAGCAGGGCGGCGAGCTCGTCGAAGCCGGCCACCCGGGAGGGCACCGGCCGGCCATGGTCGCCGAAATGGGTCGGGGCCCAACTGGAGGCGAAGCCCATCGCCCCGGCGTCGAGGGCATCGCCGACGATGTCGGCCATGGTTGCCAGCTCGTCCTCGGTGGCGGCCCGCTCGTAGGCGTCATCGCCCATGACAAACAGACGGACGGCGGTGTGGCCCACGTAGCAGGCGTAGTTGAGGGCGACCCCTTGCCGCTGAACGGCGTCGAGATACTGGGCGAAGGTCTCGAACTCGTCCCACGGCACCCCGGCCAGCAAGGTGTCGAGGCTCATGTCCTCGACGTGCTGGAGGGTCCGGGCCAGCGTCCCGATCCCCTCGGGCCGGATGGGGGCGATGGAAAACCCGCAGTTGCCGGCCACCACCGTGGTCACTCCGTGAAAGGACGAGGGGGTGAGGTCGGGGTCCCAGAACACCTGGGCGTCGTAGTGGGTGTGGATGTCGATGAATCCCGGCGCCACCACCTGACCGGACGCATCGAGGGTGGTGGTGCCCGACAGCCGGTCACCGATGGCCACGATCCTTCCGTCCCGGACGGCAACGTCGGCGGCGCGACCCGGCGACCCGCTCCCGTCCACCAGGGTTCCGCCCCGCAGCACGATGTCACCGTCCAGGGTGTCAGTCAAAGGTCACGACTCCTCGGATGACCTTTCCGTCCCGCATGTCCTGGTAGCCCTCGTTGATCTGGTCGAGGGAATAGGTGCGGGTCACCAGCTCATCGAGCTTGAGCTTGCCCGACCGGTACATGGCCAGCAGGTTGGGTATGTCGAACCGGGGATTTCCCGAGCCGAAGATGGTTCCCTTGATCTCCTTGTTCATCATGGCCAGGTCCAACAGGCTTATGGAGGCCTCGGTCTGCATGATCGGGCCCACCGACGTGACAACGCAGGTTCCGCCCTTGCCGGTCAAGGCCATCCCCTCGGCCATGAGGTCACCGAGCATCACGCTCGGGACCATGATGACCCGGTCGGCCATCTCGCCTTGGGTCAGCTCCCGCACCAGTTCGATGGCCCCGGTCATGCTCGGGGCCGCATGGGTGGCCCCCAGCTGCAGGGCCGTCTGGCGCTTGAACTCGACCGGATCGACGGCGACCACGACCCGGGCGCCGGCCATGGCCGCACCCTGCACCGCGTTGATGCCGACGCCGCCCACCCCCACCACCACGACGACATCCCCGGCGATGGTGCCGGCCCGGCGGACGGCCGATCCCCAGCCGGTGGCGACACCGCACGACACCAGGGCCACCGCCGTCGGGGGCAGGTCCGAGTCGACCTTGACGACGGACTGCTCCGAGACCAACGTGTGCTCGGCGAAGGTGCCGCACTTGGCCATGATGTTGAGCGGCTCCCCCCGGCAGAAATGGCGCACGACTCCGTCGACCATCTGACCGGGTTGCATGAGTTGGGAACCCTGGTTGCAGAGGCTCTGGCGACCGGTGACGCAATAGCGGCACTGGCCGCAAGCGGGGATGAAGGAGGCGGCCACCGAATCCCCGGCCGAGACCGAGCTCACCCCGGGGCCGACCTCGACCACCAACCCGGCGCCCTCGTGGCCACCGATCATCGGGAACGGGCTGGCCAGCCCGGTCTGCTGGCGCACCTCCTCCGGCATCACGAAGTCCCCGGTGACGAAGTGCTCATCGGAATGGCACAGGCCTGCCGCTTGCCATTTGACCAGCGCCTCACCTGGGGCCGGCGCCCCGATGTCGATTTCCTCGATCTGCCAGTCCTCTTTGACCCCCCAGAGGACGGCGGCCCGACTCTGCATGGTGAACTCCCTCCCGACGTCCGGTGATGGCCTCGCCCGGCCGGTGTCCCGGACGCCGCGAGTTGGAACCCCCAGAGAATGGCTCATGGGTGGGGGTCCATGCACGTGACCCGTTGAGGGGCCAGCGGGATCCGGGTGACAACCCCGGCCGCCTTGACAGCGAGAGGTGGGCCGTGGTGAACTCGACCCGATTTAAATATTGTATATAGAATGCGCGACCGGCCCAGGTTGCGCCCGGGATGATCGTCCCAACGGTCTCGAGGGGGAAGAAATGCATTGTCGACTACGGGTCTCGGCCGCGGTCCTTGGGGTTCTGGTCACCCCGTTGCTGGTGGCCTCGTGCGGGGGTACGACAGCATCGTCGTCCAGCACCACGACATCGACAGCCGCCCCGGGATCGACCGGAGCAAGCAGCAATGCGACCATCGTGGTCGGTGGCGACGGCGATAGTGCCCTCGAGCCGGGTATGGGCCAGGGCTTCGAAGCCGGCATCTACCGCTTCAACAAGGCGGGTGGTCTCGACGGCCGCATGATCCAATTCGCCGGATTCCTCGACGACGGGCTCAGCGCCCAGACCAATCTGACCAACGCCCAGCAACTCGTACAGAACAAACACGTGATGGCCGTGGTGCCGTTCCAGAGCGCGGTGGCCACCGCCGCAACCGGCACGTTCCTGGCTCAGAGCCAAGTGCCGGCCATCGGGTGGGGGACCAACGTCATCTTCAACACCCAGTCCGACTGGGCCTTCGGAATCAATGGCAATCAGATCAACAATGCGGTTCAGGGTCTGGCCGGCGGCGCCCAGATACTCACCGCCACCGGGAACACCAAGACTCCCAGCAAAGTGAAGGTTGCCGCCATCGCGGAGAACATCGCCCCCGGCATCTCCGCCAACGACGCGGTGAGTGGTGCACTCAAGGTGTCGGGCATGCAGATCGTCTACAAAGAGGCACCCATCCCGGTGCTGGGCACGACCAACTTTGCCCCCTACGCGCAGGCCATCATCGCCTCGGGTGCCAACCTGGCGTTTGAAACCCTGGATATCCCTGACGCCGTCGGCCTGGCCGCCGCCCTCAAGTCTGGCGGGTTCAAAGGCACCATCGTCAACGGGGTGACTTACCTGCCGGGCCAGCTGGCCGCCCAGCCCAGCGAGGCTGCCGCCCTCAACGGGGTCTATGTCGAGAACGAATTCCCCGCCGATGAAAACGGCACTGCGGCGGTGAAACAGGCGCAGCAGGACCTGGTTGCCGTAGGTCAGCCGCCTCACCTGACCACCGGAGTCTCCATTGGCTACTGGTCGGCCATCGTCTTCGAGCAGATGTTGAAGGCGACGCTGGTCAAAGTGGGCGGCGATCCCAACAAGGTGACCGGAGCCACCCTGCAGCAGACGGTGAACGCCAACTTCACCTACACCGACCCACTCGCCGGTGGCATCGGTACCGAGACCTTTCCTTCGGCCAAGACCAACCCCACCGGGTGTGGAACCCTTCTGAAAGTCGTGGGGACGAGTTACAAGCAGATTGTTACCTATCAGTGCCTCGGCGCGGTGAACGTTGTGACCCAAAAGAAGCTGGACCCGGTGACGGGCAAGCCCCTCTCCTAGGGGCATAGGTTGGCATTGGGCTGGATCGGGAAAGGAACCGAATCGGGCGCGGTGCGAGCCGAGCGCACGTCGCCGCCGCGGAGCGGCGGTACCCGGGTACCACAGGAATGAACGCAGCCTTGGAGATCTCTTGAGCCACTCGGAAGGGTCACGGAATGTGTTGGTGGTCATCGGGGCCGGCGGGATGGGGCTGGCCATCGCCCGCCGACTGGGCGGAGGACGGCGGCTCTTCTTTGCCGACGCTTCGGCGGATCAGCTCGAAGGAGCGGTGAGCCACCTTCGGACCGGGGGGTTACTGGTCGATGGACACCGGGTGGACGTGGCGGACCGAGGCTCGGTCGAGAAGCTGGCGTCGGAGGCCGGGAGTGCCGGGCACATCGAGGCGGTCATCCACACCGCGGGAGTCTCGCCGGTCATGGCTACCGCCCGGCAGATCTTCGAGGTCGACCTGCTGGGAACGGCCCACGTCATCGACGCCTTCTACTCGGTTTGCGGTCCCGGCACCTCGCTTGTCTGCTTGGCCAGCATGGCCGGAAACTTCGCCTCGCTTTCCCCGGATCTCGAGCGGCACCTGGCCACCGCGCCCGCCGAGCACCTGCTGGAGCACGACGGGATCGACCTCGACTCGCCCGACCCCGGCACGGCCTATGTGGTGGCGAAACGTGGCAACCAGTTGCGGGTCGAGGCCGCCGCCCACCAGTGGGGCGGCAAAGGCGCCCGGCTCAACACCATCAGTCCGGGAGTCATCTCCACGCCGATGGGTCTCCAAGAGCTCCAGGGCCCGATGGGAGCCCACATCCAGACGATGATCGATCGTTCGGGGGCCCACCGGGTTGGAACTCCTGAGGACATCGCCGGCGTCGCCGCCTTCCTGGCCGGGCCGGAATCGTCATTCATCACCGGAAACAACATCTTGGTGGACGGAGGAGCCGTCGCCGCACAGAAATGGAATGAGGCCCAGTGACTGATACTTCGACCTCGCTCTGGCGCGAGGAACGCATGTTCGTCGGGGGCCGCCTCGTCGAGGCCTCCGACGGAGCCCGCTTTGACAACGTCAACCCCGCCACCGAGGAGGTCATCGGCACCGTCGCCGACGGCTCCCACCCGGAGATGGAGGCGGCAATCGGAGCCGCCCGAGCCGCCTTCGACGAGACGACGTGGTCGACCGACGCCACCCTCCGGCTCCGTTGCCTCCGGCAGGTGCACGAGGGACTCCTCCGGCACGCCGAGGAACTTCGAGGGACGCTGGTCGCCGAGGTCGGCTGTCCGGTGCTTCTCACCTACGGTCCGCAGCTGGCGTCGCCCACCGATGGCGTGGCCTGGGTTGCCGACCTCCTCGAGCGGTACCAATGGGAGGAGGATCTGGGGGTTGCCGAACCGTTCGGGCGCCGCACCCACCGGACCATCCGCCGAGAACCCGTCGGCGTGGTCGGCGCCATCACCCCGTGGAATTTCCCCATGCAGATCAACCTGGCCAAGTGCATCCCCGCGCTGGCCGCCGGCAATACGGTGGTGCTCAAGCCGGCACCCGACACCCCGTGGGCGGCGACCCTGCTGGGTCGGATCGTGGCCGAGGAGACCGACCTGCCGAGCGGGGTCCTGAACGTGGTGACGTCCTCCGACCATCTGCTGGGCCAGCAGCTGGCGGAAGATCCCCGGGTCGACATGGTCTCGTTCACCGGATCGACGGTCACCGGGCGGAAGGTGATGAGCGTCGCGGCCCACACCATCAAGAAGGTCTTCCTCGAGCTGGGCGGCAAGTCTGCCTTCATCGTGCTGGATGACGCCGACGTGGCTTCGGCGGTGGCCGGGGTCGCGTTCCAGATCACCACCCATGCCGGGCAAGGCTGTGCGGTCACCAGCCGCCTGCTTCTCCCCCGGAGTCGGTTCGACGAAGGGCTGGAGGCCGTCATCGAGGCAGTCGGGAGCATGTCCTACGGCGATCCGGCCGACCCGTCGATGATGATGGGTCCGCTGGTCAGTGAGCGGCAACGCCGGAGGGTGCTGGGGTACATCGAGACGGGTGTGGCGGAAGGCGCCACGGTGGCCCTGGGCGGGGGAATCCCGCCCCACCTCCCGCTCGGTTACTTCGTGGAACCCACCGTCCTGGTCAACGTGGGCCGTGACGCCACCGTCGCCCACGAGGAGATCTTCGGGCCGGTGCTGGTGGTCCAGCCCCACGACGGCGACGACGACGCCGTCGGGGTGGCCAACGATTCCATCTACGGGTTGTCGGGCGCGGTGGTCGGTGGCTCGATCGAGCGGGCCCGGGCCGTCGCCCGGCGGCTGCGGACGGGCACGGTATCGGTGAACGGAGGCGTCTATTACTCGCCGGACGTGCCGTTCGGGGGCTACAAGCAGAGCGGAGTCGGCCGGGAGATGGGTCGAGCGGGCTTCGAGGAGTATCTCGAGATCAAAGCCGTGGCCGAGGGCGCCGGATCCGGGCTGTAACGCCGACAAAGTAGATTGAATGGAAACTCAGAAATGGGGTCGGGTGCGTCCCACCCCCTGACCCCTCAGGAGCCCGATGAAGTTGCAGGGAAATGTCGCGCTGGTCACCGGTGGCGCATCTGGGCTCGGCGAGGCGACGGCTCGTCATCTGATTGACCGGGGCGCCCAGGTGGTCGTCTTCGACCGGGACGTCGATCGGGCCACCGAGGTGGCCAAGGACCTGGGCTCGGGCGCGCTGGCAGTCGGCGGAGACGCCGGTTCCGAAGCCGACGTGGCCAATGCGGTGGAGGCGGCGGGTGGTCTCGGACCCTTCCGGATCCTGGTGGCCTGTGCGGGCGGCGCGACTCGTTCGGCGCGCACCGTCGCCCGCAACGGACAGGCTCACGACCTGGACGATTTCGTCAGCACCCTCAATCTGAACGTCGTAACCGCGTTCAATTCCCTCCGTTTGGCCGCCGCGGCCATGGCCGCCCTCGATCCGGAGGACGACGACGGAGAGCGCGGAGCCATCGTCACCACCGCATCGATCGCCGGCTACGAGGGACAGATCGGCCAGATCGCCTACGGCACCGCCAAGGCCGGGATCATCGGTATGACTCTCATCGCCGCCCGGGACCTGGCCGCCAACGGCATCCGGGTCAATGCCATCGCCCCGGGGACCATACGGACCCGAGCTTGGGATCAGGCGCCTGCCGATCTGATCGACGCATTGGAGAGCAAGGTGCCGTTCCCCCGCCGTTTCGGCCGGCCGGAGGAGTTTGCCGAGCTGGTCGAGCATCTGGTCACCAACCGCTACATCAACGGTCAGGTGGTCCGGATCGATGGTGCCATCCGGTTCGACCCCAAGTGAGTTCTGTTCGCACCGATCAAGGAGCATCCGGTGACTGAAGCGGTCATCGTTGCCGCCGCCCGCACGCCCATCGGCCGAGCCAACAAGGGATCGCTGGTGGACATCGACGCCTTCGAGCTCGCCGAGGTGGCGGTGGGTGCCGCCATCGAGCGCTCCGGGGTACCGGCCGCCGACATCGACGACATCGTGTTGGCCGAGTCGCTGCAAGGCGGCGGGGTCATCGCCCGCAACGTGGCCGTCCGCCTCGGTCTCTCGAGCGTCCCCGGGCTGGCCGACAACCGCCATTGCGCCGCCGGGCTGAGCGCCGTCCAGATCGCCGCCGGGAGCGTCCGCGCCGGCATGGACCGGGTGGTGGTCGCCGGCGGAACGGAGAGCCTGAGCTCGATGCCCCAGACCATGAAGTCGATCCCGGCGTCCGCCCGCCAGTACTCGCCATGGATGTCGCCCAGCCATCCGTCCACTCCCGAAGCTCCGGCCTACGACATGTCGATCACCGTCGGGGAGAACACCGCCCGGATCGCCGGGATCAGCCGGGCGGAGGCCGATGCCTGGGCCTACCACTCGCATATGCGGGCGGCGGCAGCCCGGGACCAAGGCCGATTCGCCGACGAGATCGTGGCCGTCACCGTTCCGGACGGCAACGGGAGCACCCGGGAAGTCGTGGCCGACGAACAGCCGCGCCCGGACACCACCATCGAGCGATTGGCTTCGCTGCCCCTTCTCCATCCCGAGCTGCCCGGAGCCACGGTGACGGCCGGCAATGCCGCCGGCTTGAATGACGCCGCCGCTGCGGTGGTGGTCACCGCCGACGACTACGCCCGCGCCAACCGGTTGCGGGTGCTGGCCCGAATCGTGGGGTGGGCGTCGGTGGGGATCGAGCCAGAACGCACCGGCCTGGCCCCGACGTTGGCGGTTCCGAAAGCCCTCGGGCGTGCAGGCATCGCCATCGGCGACGTCGACCTGTTCGAGATCAACGAGGCGTTCTGTTCGATGGCGGTGGCCAGCTCGCGGGTGCTGGGCATCGACCATGACATCTTGAATGTGAACGGCAGCGGGTGCGGCCTCGGCCATCCGATTGCCGCCACCGGCGCCCGCATGGTGGTGACCATGGTCCACGAGCTGCGCCGGCGCGGAGGGACGATCGGTTGCGTCGCCATGTGCGCCGGTGGTGGGATGGGCTCCGCTCTGGTGCTCGAACTCGTCTAAGAAGGCAAAATCGATGGAGCTGCGGCGATGACCAACGGACTCGAGGCCCCCAGTCGGCGGGAGCTGCGTCGTGAGCGTCACCACGATCTGAGTCGCACCCAGTTGCTGGACGCCGCCGAGCGGGTGTTCGGGGAAAAGGGATTCCACGATGCCACCTTGAACGAGATCGCCGAGCTGGCCGAATATTCGGTCGGATCGGTGTACTCGTTCTTCGCCGGCAAGGAAGACCTGTTTTCCCAGGTATTCGTGCGGCGGGGCGAGGAATTCATGCCGGCGATGCGCGACATCTCCGAGGGAACCGGCTCACCGACGGACAAACTTCACCGTTTGGTCGACTTCCAGGTGGGTTTCTTCCGGGATCATCGTAATTTCGGCCGGCTCTTTTTGCGATACGCCAATATCGCCCTGGTCTCGAAGCCGAGTGAGCTCGACGCTTCCATCGCCGGGAATTATGACGAATCGATGCGACTACAAACCGAGCTGATCAGCCGAGGTCAGCGTTCCGGCGAGTTCCACCCCGGCGATCCGGCGGTGCTCGCCCATCTGTTCAGCGGGCTCATCGCTTCCTACCAGGCACTGGATCCGTGGGTCGTCTCGGACGAGCCGGACCCACCGGAGCGACTGCCCCTGGGGGACCTGCACCGGTTGGTGGCCCGGGCATTCGAGATATGAGCGCCGCGTCGAGCGGTAAAGAGGGAGTTGTCCGATGACCGTGAACATGCCCCGGGCCCCGGAGGGGGACTGGCTGGGTACCCCCTTCGTGCGCTTCGAGCGACGCGGCCCACTGGCCTACTGCATCGTGGATCGACCCGAGGCCAGGAACGCCATGACCGCATCGATGTATTTCGCCGTCCGGCTGGCCGTCGACCTTGTCAATCGCGATCCCGATCTGGCCGGCATGCTGCTGACCGGTACTGGCGACGTGTTCATTCCCGGAGGTGATCTCGGAGCCGCCACCGTCGACGACTGGGGCGGCGCCGTCGGGCTGCTGGGTATGGACGTCGTGCCCTTCGAGGCGATCCGGAACTCCCGCAAGCCGGTGGTCAGTGCAGTCAACGGGATCTGCCAGGGGGGCGGCCTGCTCATGGCCATGCTGTCCGACGTCGCGGTGGCCAGTGAGGGTGCGACGTTCCGGTGTCCGGAGCTGTACCGGGGGATCGCCGACACCGGTTACGCCGCCTACCTCCCCACCCAGATAGGACCGGCCCGGGCCCGTGACATGTTGTTCACCGGCCGGACGGTCGATGCTGCGGAAGCCTGCGCATGGGGCATCGTCTCCCGACTGGCTCCGCCGGATCGTGTGCTCGACGACGCCAAAGACGCGCTGGAGGCATGCTGTCGAAGTGCACCGCAGGCGAGGTCGGTGGTCAAGCGGGTGATCAACGACGGATACGGCCGCTACGACCGGATGTCGATGGACGAGAGCCTGGCCGGCCCGGAGTGCGTCGAAGGATGGCTCGCCTTCAAGGAACGCCGGCCCCCGGCCTGGGTCCCGGACGGGCTCCGAACCGATGGCCGTCTGTAGCCCGGCGGCCGGCCCAGAAGTCGAGCTACCGAAGCCGGCATTCTGACCAGGAAGATCTCACTGGTGACTTCAGATTCAAGATTTCGAACTATCATTCAAAGGAGAGTCTGAACTACCGCTGGGAGGGAGTTGCCATGCGCCACGATGAGCTGATCATGGTCAGCGTGGACGACCATGTGGTCGAGCCACCGACCCTGTTCGACGGTCGATTGCCGGCCAAGTACCAGGATCTCGCGCCCCGGGTCGAGCGACTCTCGAACGGCAGCGATGTCTGGTTGTTCAATGGGACCACGATCCCCAATATCGGCTTGAATGCGGTCGCCGGCCGGCCCAAGGAGGAGTACGGGATCGAGCCGACCGCCTTCGAGGAGATGCGATCGGGATGCTTCGACATCCATGAGCGGGTCAAGGACATGAATGCCGGTGGCGTTCTCGGCTCGATGAACTTCCCGTCCTTTCCCGGATTCAGCGCCCGGCTCTTCGCCGCCTGCCACGACAAGGAACTGGCCCTTTCCGTACTCCGGGCCTACAACGACTGGCACATCGACGAGTGGTGCGGCTCGTATCCGGGCCGGTTCATCCCCATGGCCCTTCCGGTGCTGTGGGACCCGGAGCTCTGCGCCGAGGAGGTGCGACGGGTGGCGGCCAAAGGGTGCCACTCACTGACCTTCACCGAGAATCCGGCCAAGCTGGGCTTCCCGAGTTTCCACAGCGAATCGTGGGATCCGCTGTGGAAGGCGCTGTGCGACGAGGAGGTGGTGCTGTCCATCCATCTCGGCTCGTCGGGGGAGTTGGCCTTCACCGCACCCGACGCCCCGATTGACGTGATGATCACCCTGCAACCCATGAATATCTGCAGCGCGGCGTCGGACCTGCTGTGGTCACGGGTCCTGAAGTCGTTTCCGGACATCCGCATCGCCCTCTCCGAGGGGGGAACCGGTTGGATCCCGTATTTCCTCGATCGGATCGACCGGACCTACGACATGCACCGGGGGTGGACGGGTCAAGACTTCGGGGACAAGTTGCCGAGTGACGTCTTCCGCCAGCACTTTCTCACCTGCTTCATCTCCGACCCGATCGGGCTCCAACTCCGCCACCAGATCGGAATGGACAACATCGCCTGGGAGTGCGACTACCCGCATTCGGACTCCTCGTGGCCGAATGCCCCCGAGGAGCTCGCCCAGGTTGCCGCCGACGTTCCCAACGACGAGCTCGACAAGATCACCTGGCAGAACGCCTGTCGCTGGTTCTCGTTCGACCCCTTCGTGCACCGGACCCGGGAGCAGAGCACGGTGGCGGCCCTCCGGGCCGAGTCGGCCGGCCACGATGTGTCCATCCACTCCTTTGACACCGGTCGTGTCACCCGGACCGGGATGGGTGCCGATCTGGCCCGAATCGCCGCCGAGGCGACGGCCTGACGCACGCGATACGACCCCCCGAAGGGGGTCGGAGGGCCGCATCTCGTGTCGGAGGACTGTTCCGTCACGGTTCCGGAGGAGCCGATGTTCCGGCCGGACGAGGGGGACCGTCCGGCCGGCGATCCGGCCCTCCAGATTTTCCGCTCGGGCACCCTGGTGGTGAACCCGAGCGCGAGGCGCAGTTCATGGAGTGAAGACGTCCCCCTTTTTCCCCTGCAGGAATCGCGGCGCCAGGGCCGTTGGCTCCGCTGTGGCCATTTATATAAAATATAAACTAGTCGAAGTGTACGACCCGACTTGGCGGATGGCAATCCGTGGGCGGAGTCGGCGCCGGACAATCCCGGGGTCAGACGTGGATCGGGAGTTCCTTGTAGCCGCGGACGGTGCTGGTGTGGAGGGGCACGGCCCGCTCCCGGTCGACCGTCCAGACCTTGTAGCGCTTGAGGGTCTCCTCCAACGCCACCTTGCCCTCCATGCGGGCCAGCGCCGCGCCCAGGCAGAAGTGGATCCCGTAACCGAAGGCGACGTGCAGCTTGAAGGTGCGGCGAATGTCGAAGCGGTCCCCGTCCGGATAGACACGATCGTCCCGACCCGCCGACCCGGTGAGCAGGAGCACCTTCGAATCGACCGGAATCACCTGCCCGTGGAGTTCGACGTCCTCGGTCAACCACCGGCCCTGCACTGGTGACGGCGATTCGTAGCGGAGCAATTCCTCCACCGCATTGGGAATTAGCGTCAGGTCGTTGGCCAGCTCGGCCTGTTGGTCAGGGTGGTCGGCCAACAGCAGTCCGGCCCAGCCGAGCAGCCGGGCAACGGTTTCCGTCCCGGCGCTGATGATCAGCAGGGCGAATTCGGTGCTCTCCTGGGGAGTGAGGCGCCGGGTCCCTCCCTCGTCGGTCATTTCCGCCCGGGTCAGATCGGTGAGCATGTCGTCCCGAGGGTGCTTTCGGCGCTCGTCGAGTTGCTGGTCGATGTACTCGGCCAGCCGGATACCGGCCGCGACCGACACATCGTTGATCATTCCGACTTCGGGCTCGATATGAAATAGTTGATCGATGTTGTGCCGGGCTTGGTCACGGTCAGACGGCGGCACCCCGAGCAGGGCGGAGATGACGTTGGCCGGTAGCTGGGCACCGAAGTCCTGCACATAGTCGAAACTGTCCTTCCCCCGTTGGGCGTCGAGAAGCCCGACGCAAAGGGCGCGGATCTCGGCTTCCAACTCCGCTACCCGCCTCGGGGTGAAGGCTTTGGAGACCAGCCGGCGGAGGACGGTGTGTTCGGGCGGGTCGAGGAAGATCATCATTCCCTGGTGTTGGGCATCATCGGTCATGATCTCCAGGACGGTGCCGTGGGCCGAGCTGTAGACCTTCGGATCCCGGTGGGCCCGCTCCACGTCTTCGAACCGGCTGAGGGCCCAGAAATCGTATTTGTCGTTGTAATAGACGGGGGCTTCTTCGCGCATCCGCCGCCAGATGGGGTGGGGGTCGGCCTTCAGCGACTCGTCGAGCGGATCCCAGTACACGCTGGTCATGGCTGCACTCCCGTTTCCGATACGTAGAACTGTTTGAACCATTGCCGGAACTGGGTGATCGGTCTCTCGCTCGAGGCCAGGGCCGGGTCGGGTTGGTAGCGCTTGTTCTCCCAGATGGGGATGTCCTGGCCCACCTCGGAAGTGACCGAGCTGACGAACGCCTTGCCGATGTTGGCCACGTGTTGATCCTCATCGGGGTTCTTCAGCGAGAAGAGGAATGTCAGGTGCGATGTCTCCTCATCGATCGGGGTGCTGCATCCGATCAGCGACGCATCGATGAGGCCGTGGTATCGAGTGACCGCCATCCCCGGTCCGCGACCGAAGATGTCGATCCGGGCGTCCACCGGGCCCTTCGACGATGGAAACTTCTGTGAGGTCAGTACGGTTCGATCAAACCCTCGAAACTCGATCTTCTCGACGGTGCCCACCCTGGGGTGTCGGTGCACGAATTGGAAGTGCGCATGGTCGAATCCGTTCTCTCCCATTTCTTGGAGACAGGTGCGGATAGTGAAGTCGAACACCTGGTAGTCCCCGAACTCGGGGTCCTCGTACTCGGGGACGCTCATCAGCTCCCACCGGGGTGCCGCCCCCGCCGGGTGGTACCAGGCAAACACGATGCCCACGTGCTCGCGGGTCGGATACGTCCTCAGCTTGGCTTTGCGATTGGGACGGGTGGCGTAGGGGATGTCCACATTCTCTCCGTCCGCACCCCAGGCCCAGCCGTGGAACGGGCATCGGATACACGAGGGTTCCACCGTGCCGCCCACCCCGAGATGGGCACCCAGGTGCGCGCAGAATGCCTCCTGGCAGACGACCCCGCCGTCCCCGTCCCGCCACAGGACCAGATCGGTCCCGAACAACCGCCGGGTCACCACCGTGCCCTCGGGGATCTCGTCGGGCATGGCCACCTTGAACCAGCCGAACGGCATCGGGAACGGGAACCTGCTCATCGAGTTCCACTCATCGCCGCCATACTAGAACGTCATTTCGATCTGTGCCGTGAGCGGGGGCCGTCTCCGGCACCCGGTGGGCTAGAATTTGCTTCTAGTGCGCACCGGCCGGGGCAGGATCCGATGGCGGAGGCGAAGGCCGACCGCAGGCTCGGCTTCCCCACCGTGACGCCAACCCCGGTTTCGCCCATCGCGCTGACCGACAACCAGCTCGCCCGTCGGCAGCGGGTGATCGACGCTGGGCTCACCCTGTTGAAGCGGCGCGACTACGACCGCATCCAGGTCAAGGACGTCGCCGAGGAGGCGGGCGTTGCCCTCGGCACCGTGTACCACTACTTCTCCTCCAAGGAACACATCTTCGCCGAGGTGCTGGTCAAGTGGGCGGCCACCCTCCGGGACAGCCTCACCCGCCGCCCTCTGACCGGTGTCTCGCCGCAGCAGCTGCTCACCGAGGCCCTCCACCGCTCGGTGGGGGCGTTTGAGCGTCAGCCTCAGTTGGCCCGGCTCATCTCCTCGCTCCAGCTCTCGGCCGATCCGTTTGCCGCCGAGATCCTCGGCCGGGTCGATGCCATCACCACCGGCGTCTATCTCGAGTTGCTCGACGGCGTCGACCCCGACCTTGCCCGCAGCATCGTCCGCACCGCGGAGGCGGTGATGGACAGCATGCTCCGCTCCTGGTCGGCCGACCGGCTGGCCATCACCGACCTCTACGACTACCTGACCGAGGCGGTGGTCCTGCTCTTCAGCCAGGCACCGGCAGACGCCGGGGCGTCTTCTCGCTGACCGGCCCGAGCCCCCGGGCTCAGGTGGCGGCGTGGGTGTCGAGGAGAGCGGCGAGCTCGGCGGGAGCCCGGCGGGCGACATCGTGGCCGGCATCGAGGTCGACCAGGGCGGCGCCGCCCATGTTGGCGACCATGGCGTCAACCAGGTCCGGGGTGATCACCGTGTCCCGGAGGCAGCGGATGTAGGTCCGGGGCAGGTGGGTGGGGAATCCATCCCAGGTAAACGGCTCGAACAGCGGAGCCGGGGCCTCGAGTCCCAGTCTCGGTCCGGTGTCGACCAGCTCGAGCTCGGTGACGATCGGCGGTTCCCCCGGGCGCAACCCGCCCAGCGTGCGTCCCGAGGTCCGGGCCACGATGGCGTCGTGGTGGTTGATCGTCCGGGTCCGCAGGTCGGCTCGCATGAACTCCACCGGCGCCCGGCCCTCGGCCGGGACGTTGGCGGTGACAAAGATCAATCCCCGGGTCCTTCCCGCCAGCTGGGCGGCCACGCCCGGGATCACGAATCCGGCCCCCGAGTGGCCGACCAGCACCACGTCGTCCAGCCCGGCGGCCTCGATGTCATCGCATACCGATCGCACCCAGTCGTCGCGGCTCACCGTGCCGAGGTCGGCGGGTTTGTAGCGCCGTCCGGGCAGGTCGACGGCCAGTGAATCGTGGTCGAGGTGCTCGACGACCCCGTCCCACATGACCGAGGTCGACATGGCCCCGTGGACCAGGACGATGGTCGTCGGGGCACGTCTGGTCGTCACTGTTCAGCGCTTCTCGTAGGTGACGCCGGCGGCGTCGGCATCCCAGGTCGTCGGGGTCACCCCCTGGTCGCGCAACTCGCGCTTGAGGACCCGGCCGACCGGGCTCCGGGGGAGCTCGGGCCGGAACTCGACGTACCGGGGAAGGACGAAGTAGGGCAGCCGCTCCACACACCAGTCGAACAGTTCCTCGGGTTGGAGTTCGGCCCCCTGCTTGAGGGTGGCCGTCACCTTCAGGTCGTCCTCGGTCAGCTGGCTGGGCACGGCATGGACGGCAACGTCGGCCAGGGCACCGTGGCTCATCAGCACACTCTCCACCTCGTAGCTCGAGATGTTCTCCCCCCGGCGGCGGAGGTAGTCGGCCTTGCGGTCCACGAAGAAGAGATAGCCGTCGTCGTCGATGCGGCCGATGTCCCCGGTGTGGTACCACCAGTTGCGACTGGTTTCGACGGTCACTTCCGGCCGGCCCCAGTAGCCCTCGAACATCACGTGCGGTCGCTTGGGTCGTACCACCACTTCGCCATCGGCGCCGCGGGGGAGTTCGGCGTCATCGTCGTCGAAGATGCGCACATCGAAGTATTCGTCGTTGATCCGGCCGGCGGCGTTGGGCTTGTTGGACACCCCGGGGGGCTGCCACGACACCAGGCTGGCCTCGGTGACCCCGTAGGCGCCACTGAACGTCTCCACCCCGAACCGCTCCCGGATGACCTCATCGACCTCGACCGGCATCGGGGCGGCGCCGAGCAGGCGAAGGGTCTGGTTCGCCTCGGGCTGTCCGGAGCGAGGCATCTCCGGTCGGTCCGGGTCATGGGCCAACAGATAGGCCATGGTGCCGAGCGTGGAGGTGATGGTCGCCCCCACCCGGTTCATCTCGGACCAGAAGTTGGACACCGAGAACTTCCGGTAGATGGCGCCCCGCCCGCCGTAGAGCAGGGTGCCGACCACCACCGTGGTCAGGGCGTTGAAGTGATACAGGGGGAGGGGAGTCCACACCACGTCCTCGGCGGTCCGCTGCCAGCAGATGCCGATCTGTCGGGCCAGCGCCTCATGATAGTTGTGGGTGAGCATGCAGCCCTTGGAGGGGCCGGTGGTCCCTCCGGTGTAGATGAAGGTGGCGAGGTCCGACGGTCGGATGACCAGGTTCGGCTCGCGGTCTTCCACCCCGAGCAGGTCCGTCCACCGATGGACGGCGACCCGCCCGAGATCGGGAAGATCCCCGGGCCCGGTGGGGGATCCCTCTGGGGCATCGTCGAGAACGAAGACGTGGTCGAGGTCGGGGAGCTGGCCGACCACCTCGACCAGGCGGTGGGCCAGGCTGGCCGCCGCCACCACCACCTTGGCGCCGCAGTCGGCCAGCTGGTGCCGCAGATAGGAGCCCTTGTAGGCGGTGTTGATCGGGACGGCGATCCGTCCGCCGAGCACGATCCCGGCCCAGGCCTCCACCGCTTCGGGGGAGTTCTCCAACAGGGTGGCGATCCGATCGTGCTGCGCGGATCCGAGCTCGTCCAGCGCCGTCGCCAGCCGTCGGCCGTTCCGCACCACCCGGGAAGCGGTCAGCTTGGTCCCGCAGACATCCAGGTACTCGCGGTCAGGGTCCTCGGCCAGGCGCGCCTCGAACAGCGATGGGATGGTGGACTGGGCGTCGCTTTTCCAGACGTGGTCGGTCACCCTGGTGTGATCCCTTCTGGGGTTGGGCAATGGCCGCACCGGGGGCGACTGCCTCAGTCGAATATAATGTACAGTCGCCATCGGCGGGGTGGGAACGGGCGGAAGCCGTCAGGGAGGATATTAGGTGTCCGATTGGTTCGACTCCGTGGGCGCCGGTGCGTTGCGGCTCCGTCCCGAGTGGCCCTCGAACCAGTCATCGGCTCGGTGACCGCCAACCCGGGTGGGCTGGCCGGCCTGCTGGCCGAGCACCCGTTACCCGATTCCGCCGCGCTGATCAGCACGGTGAGCCGTACGATGACCGCCGGCGAGGTCCGCCGACGCGCCGCCGACATCGCCCAGCGGCTGGGCTCCCGGGGCCACCAGTCCGGCCAGGCGGTCGTCATCCGACTCCCCAATGGCCCGGAGTTCATCTCGACGATGTTCGGGGTCTGGATGACCGGGGGAGTATTGGTGCCGGCCAATCCCCGGCAACCAACCGCCGAACTCGACCACGTCATCGAGGCAACCGGCCCGGCGGTGGTGATCGATGAGGCCGGCCTGCGAGATGCCGGGGCGACGCCGACCCGCTACGAGCCGGACATCGCGTTTGTCACCTGGACCTCCGGTACCACCGGCCGGCCGAGGCCGATTCTGCACACCCACTCGGGTTACCTGGAGCTGCTCGACCGGGTGCTCGGACCCCTGCGGGGGCGCCCGGCCGATCCGGCTCGACCACCGTCGCCCAACCTGGTGCCGGTCTCACTGGCCCTCAATGCCGGGATCTACAACGTCCTGTTCGGGCTGCGTGCCGGCGCACCATTGGTCCTCATGGACCGATTCTCCACCTCCGAATTCGCCACCTTGGTGCGTCGCTTCTCGATCCGTTCCACGGTGCTGCCACCGGCGGCGATGGTGATGCTGGCCGACGATGAACAGGTCACCGATCTGGCTCCGCTCCGGTACGTTCGCAGCATCACCGCCCCGCTGTCCCCGCTGTCGGCGCGCCGCTTCACCGACAAATTCGGCGTCACCGTGCTCAACGGGTACGGCCAGGCGGAGATCGGCGAGGTCATCGGGTGGACGGCGGCCGATGCCCGGGAGCATCCCGACAAGGTGGGCGCGGTCGGGTGCCCACATCCGGGAGTGGCCATCAAGGTGATCGACGACCATGGGTCCGAAGCATCCACTGGAACGGTGGGCGAGCTTCTGGTAAAGCCCCCGAGCATGGCCTCGGGCTACGCCGACGGCGGCAGCCTGGCCGACCGGATCGACGAGGGCGGCTACGTGCGCACCGGCGACTTCGCCCGGGTGGACGACGACGGATTCGTGTGGATCGAGGGCCGGGTGGGCGACCTGATCAACCGGGGCGGCAACAAAGTCTTCCCCGGACAGGTGGAGGAGGTGCTGTGCCTGTCACCACGGGTGAGCGAGGCGGCGGTCGTCGGCTTTCCCGATGAACGGCTGGGCGAGGTGCCGGTGGCCTTCGTCGTGGGTTCTGCGCCCGACGACGAGCTCGAACGCCTGTGCCGGGATCACCTGGTCCCCTACAAGATCCCGGTTGCCTTCCGACGCATCGATGCGCTACCCCGGAGCGAGGTCGGCAAGATCCTCCGCCGCGAGTTGCTGGCGGGAGCGGGTGAGGCGACCGGCGCCTCGGGCCGGCCACCCGCCGGCTCCCCGGACCCGAGCGGGTGACCAAATAGCCATTGGTCAGGCGGACGCCGTCTCCCGGTCGAAGAGGCCCCGTTCGTCAAAGAGCAGGGTGACCTTGTTCCCCACCTGGCGCATCATCTTGGCGTACTCGGCCGATGCTCTTTCTCCGTCGTTGTCCCGCATCGCCCGGACGATCGCCGCCAAGCCCCGCCTCTCTACTTCCAGCGCGCCGGGCACCAATTCGAAGAAGTTGCCGGGCACCAATGCCGACATGGCCCGCAACACCACCAGGATCCGGGGAGACGCCGCCGCCCGGAGAATGGCTCCATGAAAGTCGATGGACAGCTGCCGTTGGGCTTCGGGCTCGGTGGCCGCCGCGAAGTCTCTCTGGATGTCCGCCAGGACGTCGGGCAGATCCTTGCTCCCACGACTCAATGCCCGCTTGGCCGCGAAACCGTAGATGAGCCCGAACAGCTCATAGTGGTCGTGGACCGCCCGCTTGTCGAGGGCGTTGATGAAGGCGCCCCGGTGCATCTCGATGGTGACCCAGCCCTCGCGCTCGAGCACGATGAGCGCCTCGCGTACCGGGATCCGGCTCACCCCCAGATCCTGGGCAATGGCGTCCTGGGGCACCCGCATGCCGGGGAGGAGCACACCATCGAAGATCAGCGTTCGGATGTGCAGCGCAATGTGTTCGGCGCTGCTGGTGCGGACTATTCTCTTCCCACGATTCACCGTCGAGCGCGGCGACGCGGTTCCGCGAGAGTTGCCAGAGGTCGACGCCACATACATATCTTATGCGATATTGCCGCGTGGCCGGGGCAACCGAGGCGACCACGGCCGACGGGGACCGCACTGGTCGCCGGCGGGAGGAGCCGGATCCCGCCCACCGTGGTGGCCGAGTACGTTCTCCAACGTCAAAGGGGCATCGATGACAGACAAGGTTTCACTGGAGATACGCGGCGCCGTCGCGGTGATCACCAATAACAATCCGGACAAGCGCAACGCCTTCGACGACGAGATGGACCAGCGTCTGTTCGAGATCCTGGCCGAGCTCAAGGAGCGCCCCGATGTGCGGGCGGTGATCTGGCGGGGCGAGGGGAAGGCCTGGTCATCGGGGCGGGACGTCTCCGTCATCGGCACCAATGTCACCCCCCTCAGCCACCACGAGCTCATGTCCCGTGGCCACCGGGGGATCCTCCAGGTCTTCGACCTCGACGTGCCGATCATCGTGGCCATCCACGGATGGGCGATCGGGGGATCGTTCCAGCGGGCGCTGCTCTGCGACATCCGCATCGCCGCCGAGGGTACGAGGTTCATGCTTCCCGAAGTCGGTCACGGTGTCATTCCCGACACCGGGGGGATGGGGAAGCTGTTCCAGATCTGCGGCACCGGTGTGGCCAGTGACCTGGTCCTGACCGGGCGCACCATGAGCGTCGAGGAGGCGTACGCCCATGGGATCGTTTCGAGGGTGGTGGCCCCGGACCAGCTCGACGACACCGCCTGGGAGATGGCCACCAAGATCGCCGCCGCCCCGGCGGTCACCATCAAGATGGCCCGACGGGTCCTGCAACATCTGAGCGAGCCCGGGATCCGCGCCTCCATGGGAGACGAGTTGATCTATCAGACGTTCATCAACAAATCGTCGGATTTCGCCGAATTGAAAGCCGCCGCCGCCGAAGGCCGTGAGCCGCACTACACAGGGAGCTGATCTTGACCGAACTCATGGGACTTCGTGAGCCGCCGCCGTCCGGAAGTTCGGCGCTGGCCGATGGCACCTTTGCCGGCACCTGTGTATTGGTGACCGGGGGCGGGACCGGCCTCGGCAAGGCCATCGCCGCCGAGTTCGGGCGGCTGGGTGCTGACCTGGTCATCGCCAGCCGCAAAGCTGACCACCTCGACGCCGGGAGGGAATCGGCCGAAGCGCTGGGCTGCCGGGTGTTGAGCGTCAGCTGCGACATCCGCGACCCGGATCAGATCCGCGCCGCCTTCGAGGAGGCGACGTCGACGTTCGGGCTGCCGGACGTGCTGGTCAACAACGCCGCCGCCAACTTCCCGGTCCCGGCCGAAGACATGTCGCCGAATGCCTGGCGCACGGTGGTGGACATCACTCTCAACGGCACCTTCTTCTGTGCCCGGGAGTTCGCTCGGCGCCACCTGGGGGCCGGCTCTCCCGGTTCGATCATCAACGTCGGGGCGTCGTACGCCTGGACCGGTGGACCGGGTTTCGCCCACTCGGCGGCGGCCAAGGCCGGGGTCAAGAACATGGTGGAGACCCTGGCCGTGGAGTGGGGGCCGTACGGCATCCAGGTGAACGGGCTGGTACCGGGCCTCTTCCCGCACGAGGACATGACCGCCGACATCACCGGCAATCTGGACCGGACCAGTGAGAAGGACGCCTGCCAGCCGGCCCTGCGGGTCGGACGTCTCCGCGAGCTGGGCTGGGCGGCCACCTTCTTGGCCTCCCCGTATGCCCGGTTCATCTCCGGCCACACGCTGGTGGTGGACGGCGCCAACTGGCAACGTCGCACCCTCACCAATCCGTCGGTGGTGACGGTTCGCGACCAGATGGGTCGCGGGCCATTCGACCCGGGTCCGGCGGCTTGACCCCGCCGGAGGCGGATATGCCCGACACCGCCGGCCGCCCGACCCGCCGGCCCACCGGCCGCCTCGCCCAGCTGGTGGCGCCGTCCCATGCTGCGGTGCTGGTCCAGGAGATGCAACGGGGCGTGGTGGGCGCGGCTTCGGGTCTCCCGGCCCTGGCCGAGGCCGGACACGCCATCGGGCTCATCGGCCAGGTGGCCGCCGTACTGAGGGCAGCCCGAACCGCGGGGGTGACGGTGGTGCACTGCACCGCGGAGAACCTGCCCGGCGGGCTCGGGGTCAACCGGAATGCCCGGGTCTTCGCCGCGGCCCGAAAGGCCGGGTTGGAGAACGCCCCGGGATCGGATTCCGTCCGTCCCGTCCCCGAACTCGGTCCGGAGCCCGGCGACGTCGTCCTCCCCCGGTTGCACGGGCTCAGCCCGATGACCGGTTCGCCGCTCGACAATCTCCTTCGCAACGACGGAGTGACCACCGTGGTGGTGGTAGGCGTGTCCCTCAATGTCGCCATTCCCAACCTGGTCTTCGACGCGGTGAACCGCTCGTACCAGGTGGTGGTGGTCTCCGACGCGGTGGTCGGTGTCCCGGTGGAATACGGACGCCAGGTGGTGGCCAACAGCCTGTCGCTGGTGGCCACCGTGGCCTCGACCGACGAGGTGGTGGCGGCCTGGACGTCGACAGGAACACCGTCCCCGGCCGTCGATGGGTCCGGGGCCTAGCGGTTGCCGCCGGCCGGATGGATCCTCGAAATGACCCGCATATAGTATGAAATTCGCTCGATCCTGGCCTCGGTTGGCCACGGGCGCAGGGAGAGGGGAAGGGGCTCGATCATCGACACCACCGACAACCAATGGGTAGGGGCGGCAGATCCCATCAAGATCGGATGGCTCGGATCCGCTCTCGACGGCCCCGACGGCGGCTACAACAAGATCCACCGTATGGCCTTTGATGAGGCGGCCGAACAGGGACTGATCGACCGACCGGTGGAGTTCGTCCTCCACGCCGAGAACGGGCTCCCCAACGGCTCGGCCCGCAACGCGACCGAGGGGTTCAAGTACCTCGTCGACCAAGGATGTGTCGGGGTGGCGGGCGCCTACAGCTCGGACAACGCCATCGTGGTCGCCCCGCTGGCCAACGAGCTGAAGGTCCCGCTGATCAGCTGGGCCGGTACCGAGCGGTTGGCCGGCGAGTACTGCTTCCGGCTCGGCAACGGCGACTGCGGCGGGGACGCCGCGCTGTGCGTCGCCTGGCTGGCCGGCAAGGGCTACACGCGGGTGGCGGTCCTGAGCGAGGTGTCTCCCAACGGGGACGAGTACTTCCGCTACTTCCGCCAGGAGTGCCGACGCCACGGGTTGAGCATCGTCGCCCTGGAGACGGTGAGCCAGCACCCTCCCCGTCTGGCTGACAACCTCGACAGCCTCCGCCAGTCGAACCCCGACGCCCTCTGTTACATGGGCTACGGCATGCTCGCCCTCCAGGGCCTGCTGCGCAAGGCGCTCGACGAGCTGGCCTGGGACCCGCCCCGGATCATGAGCACCGCCTTCATGTTCTATCTGATGGGCTTCGAGAAATTCGAGGGCTGGGTGGGCATCGATCAGTTCGACCCGAGCAACTCGCTCAGCCAGGGCTTCCACGACCGGTTCGTCGCCCGCTACGGCCAGAGCCCGCCGCTGTGGCCGAACGCCATCCCGATCCTGGCCTACGACACCGCCCGGGTGCTCGCTGAGGGACTGTTTCGGGCGCCGACCCTGTCGGGACCCGGCCTGAAGGACGGCCTCGAGCGGATCCGCTTCATGCCCAGCACCACCGGTGGACCCCGCACCCACATCGCCTGCGCGCCGAACGAGCACGGCATGTTCCGGGGTGACTGGCTCCTCTATGGACGGGTCCGGGACGGAAAACTCGAGTTCGAAGGCCTGTTCGAGCCCTCGGCCGATACCGCTCGGTAGGAACGCGATGGATCTGGGACTGGCGGGAGCCACCGCGGTGGTCAACGGAGGCACCCGAGGCATGGGCCGGGCGGCGGCCGAGAGCCTGGCCACCGAGGGCGCCCGGGTCGCGGTGCTGGCCCGGACCCAAACCGGACTGGACCAAACCGTCGACGCGCTGGTGGACCTCGGGTCTCCCGACGCCATCGGCATCTCCACCGACCTCACCTCCCGAACGTCGGTGGACAGTGCCTTTGCCTCGGTGGGCGACCGGTGGGGCGCTCTCAATGTGCTCGTCAATGCCGCCGGACCGACCGAGGTCGGGATCGGGGGATTCGACCAGATCGATGACGACGAGTGGCTCGCCACCTTTGACATCGGCACCCTGAGCGCCGCCCGTTGCCTGCGGGCGGCCCTCCCGCTCATGCGCTCGGCCCCCTGGGGTCGGGTGGTGAACATCTCCGCCCATTCGACCAAGCGCCAGTCGACCGGCCTAGTCGCCTACACCGCAGCCAAGGCGGCTCTCACCAGCCTGAGCAAGAACCTCTCGGCCTCCTTGGCCCCCGACGGGATCCTGGTGAACACCGTGTCCCCGGGGACATTCCTGTCCGAGGGGATGAAGGGGTACCTCCGGTCCCTCCCGGCCGAGCGAGGCGTCGACCCCGAGAGCCTGGTCGACGCCATGCGGGTGGTCAGCGAGGACTTCGGCCACCCCGCCCACCTCGGACGGGCCGCCGACCCCGGCGAGATCGGTCCGCTCATCGCCTTTCTCTGCTCCCAGGCCAACACCTATATGACCGGGGCGAACCTCAACATCGACGGCGGGTCCGACTTCACCTGACCGGACGGCGGGATCAGCGGAGGCGCCAGTCGATCCGGCCGCCGGAAGCGAAGCGTTCCTGTCCTTCGGCCAGGCCCTACCGAATACCGTAGATGACCGGGAGATGGTCGCCGGGGCCGTCTGGGTACGGGTGGCACCGGTAGGGTCGATCGGGTGGCGAGCGCCGACCGATCCTCGGACCCCCGCCCGATCGCGGCGCTGCACGCCAGGCTTTCCCGGGTCGTCAGGTTACGGGCCGACCTCGAGGCGGAACTCGAGGCCATCGGGGAGTCGACCGCCTCGGTGCCCGACGACGAGCACGATCCGGAAGGTTCGACCGTCGGCTACGAGCGGGCCCGGGTGG
>DASZNG010000225.1:0-31098 GCA_035551535.1 Acidimicrobiales bacterium
CGCCGCCCGCCGACGACATCGGCCGGACGGTGAGGTCGGCGATCTTCTCCCCGGTGAGCCGGGCGGCCCGCTCCCAGTAGGAGCGGAACATGCCGATGTCGAAGGCGCCGTCGCCGACCTTGGCCTGATCCAGGAGCCGGGCGGGGGGGTTCTTCAGGTCCCGGACCACGCGGAGACAGGCCAGCCCCCGGAGCACGTACCAGGTGGGATCGATCTCCCACCACCGGAACCCCTGGCGGACGGAGGCGGGGAGGTAGTGATGGTTGTTGTGCCAACCCTCACCCCCGGTGACCAGGGCCACGATCAGCGAATTGCGGCTGGTATCGGGGGTGGCGTACCGACGCCGGCCGACCAGGTGGGCCATCGAGTTCACCAGGAAGGTCCCGTGCCACAGGAGCACGGTCGAGAGGAAGAAGCCGATCAGCAATCCGCCCCAGCCGCCGATCAACAGGCAGGCGACGGCCAGGAGCCAGGGGCTGATCCACTGGGTCCGCTCCACGAAACGGAGTTCGGGAAAGGCGGCGAAGTCCTTGATGTTCGAAAGGTCGGCGTCCTTGTATTTGGTCGAGAGGATCCACCCGACATGGCTCCACCAGAATCCATCGCGGGGAGAGTGCACATCGTCGTCGAGGTCGGTGTAGCGATGATGGACCCGGTGATGGCTGGCCCACCACAACGGACCCTTCTGGATGGCGGTGGTTCCGCCGAACGCCATGACCACCTGGAAGAACCGGTTCATCTTGAAGCTGCGGTGCGAGAAATAGCGGTGGTACCCGGCGGTGATGCAGAACATCCGCACGACGTAGAGCACGGCGCAGAGGACCCAGTCCTTCCAGGTCACGGTCACGAAGACAGCGGCCAACGGGGCGACATGTACCGCCAGGAACGGGATCGAGGAGACCCAGTCGATCCGATCGACGGCCTCGGCTGGCTCCGGCGGCGGTCCGGTCTTCGGCTCGGTCAGGAGAGAGGTCATGTACTCGGGATGAGATCCGTCACGGACCCGGGTGGATAGTAGTCGACGTCCCCGGCCGGCGGTGGGGAATGGCGTCGGCGGCTCACCGCCGGGAGCCCTCAACCGTCCACATACAGGTTGCCGTCGCTTCCCAGCTGTACCCGGATGGGCTGCAGGTTCTGGCTGGCCGGGCCGGTCTCGACGGCTCCGGTCTGCGCATTGAATTCGGACCCGTGACAGGGACAGGCGATGATCTTGGCCCCTCGCTGGTAGGCAACCGTGCACCCGGCGTGGGGGCACACCGCGTCGAAGGCCACGAACCGGCCGGCGGTGCCCTGGATGACCAGCCCGGGATCCCCGGTGGCCGGATCACTGAAGGTGGCGGATCCCCCGATCGGGACCACCGAAGCCGATCCCAGCCTCTTGCCCGGGGGGATCGAGGCGGGCGCGGCGGTGGTCGGGGTCGAGGTGGCGACGGGCGCGGTGGTGGAGGGCGGTGTGGTGGCCGTCGTCGTCGATCCCGACCCGAAGGCGACCGCGGCCGGCGAGGAGTCGGAGCCCCCGATCAGGCGCCCGACAACGGCGGTCACTCCCCCGGCCACGATGGCCAGGGCGGCCACCACCCCGGCGGCCGCGCCTTCGGACACCAGCTGGCGACGGGACAGGGCCGCACCCGATCCCCGATCGGCCGGCGCGGTCCGGGTGAGGAACCAGGTGTCGAGGGCGGGGGCACCGCCGGCCCCGGCCAGCAGCAACGGCGTCCAGGCGAAGAAGAAGACGATGTCGGAGCCGGTGAAATACGGGGAGGAATGGAAGCTGACGGTGAAGAACAGCCCGAAGGAGATGGCCATCCCTCCGGCCGCCGCCACCCGCGACCAGAGGCCGACCAGGGTGCCCAATCCGACGGCCAACTCCCCGACCGCGATCACCACCCCCACCGCGGTGGAGATGTGGATCAACCCGGCCAGAACGCCGTGGATCGGGCTGTTGCGCATGGCCCCGGCCATCTGGGCCCGGATCGAGGTGGGGCCGGAACCGGTGAGGAACGCCGGATTGGCCAGCTTCTGGAGGCCGGCGTAGGTGAAGGTGACTCCGAGGAAGAGCCGGAGTGGGAGCAGCGGCCACCCCGGCGCGGTGGGCCAGCCCGTCCACGGCTTCAGCCGCTGGTCGTCGCCGGTGCCGACGGGGGAAGGCCGGCGGTTGCCCGTCCCGTTCACCGGCATTCTCGCATCCGCGGCACGCTACCGGCCGGTTCCCCCGAATTGGGGTCGCCCGGTTGGTGACCGGCGAGGTCGAGCGCGTACCATGGTGCGCATGGAGCAGACCGCCATCGCCACGTCCCGGCTGTCGCCGGCGCCGCGCTCGGGCCCAGACGCCGCCATGCGTCATCTGCTCCGGATACCCGACCAACAGCCGGCCATCCGCGAATCGGAGACCCACCGCATCTTCAGCGCCTCGATCTTCCTGTCGGCCCTGCGTTGCCTGTTGAGCTACATCGTGCTCCCGATCGTGCTGCCCGCCATCGGGCTGGCCAGCAGCGTGGGCCCCGCCATCGGCATTCCGGTGGGCCTGGTCGCCCTGGTCTTCGACTATCTCGGTGTCCGTCGCTTCTGGTTGGCCAACCACCATCAACGATGGATGTTCTCCGCCATCTACGCAGCGGTCGGCGGCATGGTCCTCGCGTTGGTGATCATCGACGTCGTCCACCTGTTCGGCTGAACGCCCCGTCGATCTGAGCCGATGGGAATCGAACAGCTGAAGAACGGCGTCGCCCTCGTCACCGGGGGTAGCAACGGCATCGGCGCCGCCGTCGCCCGGCGGTTGCGAACCTCCGGGGTCAGCGTCGTCCTGGCCGATATCGATGAAGCGGTCGGCAACGAGGTCGCCGCCGACCTGGGTGCGACCTTCGTCCGCTGCGATGTACGGGAGCCGGACGACCTGGCCGCGGCCGTCGGCACCGCGGTGTCGACCTACGGCCGTCTCGATCTCGTCCACCTGAACGCCGGGGTGACCACCGGATGCGGGGTCGGCGACGACTTCGACGTCGCGTTGTATCGGCGGGCCATGGCCATCAATCTGGACGGCGTCGTCTTCGGTATCCACGCCGCCCTGCCGGCGCTGCTGGCCGGGGGCGGGGGCCAGATCGTCGCCACGGCCAGCATGGCCGGGATCGTGACCCCGCCCCTGGATCCGATCTACGTGGCCAACAAGCACGCCGTGGTCGGACTGGTCCGGTCGCTGGCGGCCGAATACGAGTCCCAGGGCATTGCCATCAACGCCCTCTGCCCCTCGTTTGCCGACACCTACATCATCGAGGGGATCCGTTCGTACCTCGAGGAGACCCACTTCCCGATCCTGGAGGTGAGCGAGGTCGTCGATGCCTTCTTCTCGATCATCGCCGCCGGCCGCACCGGTGAATGTTGGTATGTGGTCCCCGGCCGCGACAGCGAGCCGTTCCGGTTCCGCCATGCGCCCGGGCCGCGCTCGGTCTAGGTCCACCGCCCGAATCGTCGTGGGTCCCCCGGCCTACATATGCCTTGACAGATATATACAGCTAAAGGCATAATCGGGTGATGCCGCCGGACGCTGCCATCGAGGTGCTGGCCGAACCCAGCCGCCGGCACATCCTCGATCTGCTCCGCGACGGCGAGCGGTCGGTGGGCGAGTTGGTCGACGGCGTGCACCTCAGCCAACCGGCGGTGTCCAAGCACCTCCGGGTCCTCCGCGATTCCGGTCTGGTCAACGTCCGGGTCGACGCCCAACGCCGGCTCTACCGGATCCGACCCGAACCACTGATCGAGCTCGACGCCTGGCTCGCTTCCTACCGCGGGTTGTGGAGCGAGAGCCTCGACCGGCTCGAACGCCATCTTGCCCAGAAACCAACACGATCCAAGGAGCGGCCATGACCGACGCCAGCCTCGACACCAACGGAGCGCAACCCGCCATCCGGTTCGAACGCGTCTTCCCCTCCCCGCCGGAGGAGATCTGGCGATCGCTCACCGATCGCGACGAGCTCAAGCGGTGGTTCCCGACCGACATCATCACCGATGAGTGGAAGGTCGGCGCCACCCTCACCTTCGTCTTCCGGGAGAACCAGGCCCCCTCGTTCACCGGCACCGTGCTCGAGCTCGAGGAGCCGCATCTGTTGGCCTATACCTGGGGGGAGGACACCCTCCGCTTCGTCCTCACTCCCCGCCCGGGTGGCACCACCCACCTGCTCCTGCGCGACGAACTCCCGGCCGGCACCGCCGCCCGCAACGCCGCCGGCTGGGAAACCTGTCTGGCCCACCTGGGCGGAGAGCATGCCGACGGGCTCTGGAAGCCACGGTTTGATCACTACGCGCTGGCCTTCGAGCCGACCCTCGGACCCCAGGAGGGGCCGCCGCCCGGGTTCGACGACGATCACTGATCGGTCCGGTCTTCATCCCCTGCGGATGTCGGCGTTGGCCAGGGTTTCGGCGGCGCGCGGTCGGGTAGTAGAGCCGTGTGGACAATTCACAACCACGTAACAGCTGTGTAACTTTCGCATGACATTTACGTGACGAGGGCTGCTAGGTTCGATTTCAGTGCACCAATCCACGACTGCAGCAGCGGGGGCAATCCGACCCAGTGATCGTCATGGTCGTCGCTCTCACCCGACCCGGCCGGTCCCATTCCGGCCGGACGGGGCATGTGGATTCTGCACGCCAGAAACTGGCTGAAGCATCCACAATGCTGGCCGGCACCCCGGTGGCGGTCACCGAACGAGAGGGGTTCCTTCCATGGGACGTTCGAAGCGCAGGATGACCTTGGTGGCGGTGGCGACCTGCTTGGGCCTGTTGGCCGCCGCCTGCAGCAGTTCGACTCCGTCGACCACGGCGACGACCACGGCCGGCGGGGCGCTTCCGAACCAGCGCTACGCGGCCAACTCCTCGGGGACCCCGGTGCGTGGCGGCACCCTGACCATGCTCGGTACCGGGGACGTCGACTTCATGGATCCCAACGTCAGTTACTACGCGGTCGGTTACCTGGGCCTCCGGATGTGGAGCCGAAGCCTCTACACCTACCCGGCCGTCCAGGGGCAGACCACCACTCCGGCGCCTGACCTGGCCACCGCGCTTCCCACCGTGTCCAACGGCGGGCTGACCTATTCGATCACCATCCGAAACGGCGCCATGTGGAACACCAGCCCCCCACGCCAGGTGACCGCGGCCGACGCGGTGCTCGGGGTGAAGCGGACCTGCAACCCGACCCAGCCGTTCGGCGGCCAGCCCGACTTCGACGCGCTGATCACCGGGTACACCGCGTTCTGCAACGGGTTCATGAACGTGTCGGCCACCGACCCGGTGGCCCAAAAGGCCTACATCGACGCCAACAACATCTCCGGTGTCAGCGTCGACCCCAACAACCCCCAGACCGTCGTCTTCCAGCTGACCCAGCCGACGTCGTACTTCACCAATATCTTGGGCCTCAACGCCTTCGACCCGGCACCGGTGGAAGACCTCAACTACCTCCCGGGCAGCAATGATCTGGCCCAGCACACCGTGGCCGACGGCCCCTACGAGGTGCAGAGCTACGACCCGGGCAAGACGATCGATTTCGTCCGCAACCCGGCGTGGAACTCGAGCTCCGACCCGATCCGGAAGGCGTACGTCAATCAGATCGACGTGAACGAGACCGGGACCCAGGCGTCGATCCAACAGCAGATCCTCACCAATTCCGCTCAGGCGGACATGGAGTGGGACAGCTACGTGCCGCCCAACGACATCCCGGGCCTGCTGGCCTCCAACGACCCGAGGTTCAGCCTGGAGTCGGAGTTCTCCACGAACCCCTACGTGATCTTCAACACCCAGTCGCCCAACAACGGTGGTGCCTTGAGCAAGCTGGCGGTGCGGCAGGCGCTGGAGTACGGCCTCGACCGCACCCACCTGGTCCAGGATGCCGGGGGGCCGCAGGTTTCCCCGCCGCTGACCCAGATCCTCCCTCCGGGCATCACCGGGTCGGCCCCGAGCTACAGCCAGTACTCCTACAACCCGACCAAGGCCAAGCAGCTGCTGGCCTCGGCCGGGTACCCGACCGGCCTCACCCTCAAGTTCCTCTACCGGCCGGCCTCCGCGCTCAGCGCGAGCATCTTCCAGACCGTCCAGGCTGACCTGGCCAAGATCGGGGTCACCGTGACCGGGGTGGGGGTGCCCAACGCCGACTTCTACACCAAGTACCTGGAGAAGCCGAACACGGCCCAGACCGGGGTCTGGGACGTCTCCCTGGCCGGGTGGTCGCCGGACTGGTACGGCAACGCCGCCGCCTCGTTCTTCCCGCCGCTGTTCGACGGCCGGGTCCTCCCCCCGACGTCGTCCAATTTCGGGCTGTTCAACGACCCCACCCTCAACCCGATCATCGATGCCGCCCTCAAGGCCCCGACCGAAGCCGCGGCCGGAACCCTGTGGCACCAGGCGGACATCGAGACCATGAAGGACGCGGCGATCTTTCCGATCACGGCCCCCAACCAGCCGGAGATCCACGGCTCACAGGTCCACAACGCCATCTACATGGCCGTCTACGAGCAGAGCGACCCGACCAACGTCTGGCTCAGCAAGTAGGTGAATAGCAACCAGGTCGCTCGTCGCACCTGATCCGGCTGCCCGAATTGGTTTTCGGGAAACCGGTCGGGGGTGCGGCTGCGTCAGCCGGCACACCGGGAAGGAGGGGGGTTGGCGTTACTGGAAGTGAGCGATCTCCACGTCTCCTTTCCGACACCGGACGGCGTGGTGCAGGCGGTCCGGGGGCTGTCCTTCGGGGTGGACGCGGGAAAGACACTCGGCATCGTGGGCGAGTCGGGGTCGGGGAAGAGCGTGGCCACCCAGACCATCATGGGCCTGACCCGGGGTGCCCGTATCCGCGGCCAGGCCATGTTCGAGGGCCACGACCTGCTGGCCATGGACCAGAAGGCGCTGCGCTCGGTGCGGGGCGAGGAGGTCGGCATGATCTTCCAGGACCCGCTGTCCAGTCTCCATCCGTTGTACCGGGTGGGCTGGCAGATCGTGGAGATGATCCGGAACAACCACAAGGACATCTCCAAGGCCCAGGCCAGGGCGCGGGCGATCGAGCTCCTCGGCCTGGTGGGCATCCCCCAGCCGGACCGTCGGGTCGACGACTTCCCCCACCAGTTCTCCGGGGGCATGCGCCAGCGGGCGATGATCGCCATGGCCATGTCGCTCAACCCCAAGCTGCTGATCGCCGACGAGCCGACCACCGCGTTGGATGTCACCGTGCAGGCTCAGGTGCTCCAGGTCATGCGTCGGCTCCAGGCGGAGTTCGGGACGGCCATCATCCTCATCACCCACGACCTCGGGGTGGTGGCCGAGATGGCCGACGATGTCGTCGTCATGTACGCCGGGGCGGCGATGGAGAAGGCCGACCGCTACGAGATCTTCGGGGCCAGTCACCATCCCTACACCGAGGGTTTGCTCCAATCCCTTCCGGCCTACGGAGGGGTGCGGGAGCGCCTGCACCCCATCCCCGGCCAGCCCCCCAGCCTGATCAATCTGCCCGGAGGCTGCCCGTTCCATCCCCGCTGCCCCTACGTCATGGATCGCTGCCGGGTAGAGGAGCCACCCCTGTTCGCGGTCGGGGGCAACCCGACCCACACCTCGGCCTGCTGGCTCACCGTCGACCTGGTAGAGCGGAACGCCTTGCGGGTCAAGGTGGTGGGCGAGCAGTTGCCCACCCCGAGCCGGCCATGAGGTGGCGATGACCGTCGGGGCGCCGGGCAAGGCGGGCTCGGCCGTCGACGGCGACGTGCTGGTCAGGGTCGAAGGGCTCAAGAAGTACTTCCCGGTGCAGTCCACCTCTGCCGTCCGGCGGAGCCACGAACAGGTGCACGCAGTGGACGGCGTCGACCTGGAGGTCTTTCGGGGCGAGACCCTCGGTCTGGTCGGCGAGACGGGATGTGGGAAGTCGACGCTGGCTCGGAGCATCGCCCGGCTGGTCGACCTCACCGAGGGCCACGTCGAGTTCGACGGACGGGACATCAGCCACCTGTCGGCCCGGCAGATGCGACCCCTTCGCCGGGAGATGCAGATCATCTTCCAGGATCCGTACGGGTCGCTCAACCCTCGCCGGCGGGTGGGCTCGATCATCGGAGACCCGTTCGCCCTCCACGGCATCGCCGACGGTGCCGATCGGAAGAAGCGGGTCCAAGAGGTGATGGAGCTGGTGGGATTGAAGCCGGAGCACTTCAACCGGTTTCCGGCCGAGTTCTCCGGCGGCCAGCGCCAGCGGATCGGCGTGGCCCGGGCGCTGGCCCTGCGGCCGAAACTCATCATCTGCGACGAACCCGTCTCCGCTCTCGACGTGTCGATCCAAGCCCAGATCCTCAACCTGCTGGCCGACCTCCAGTCCGAGTTCAACTTGACCTACATCTTCATCGCCCACGACCTGTCGGTGGTCCGTCACGTGAGCGACCGGGTGGCGGTGATGTACCTCGGAAAGATCGTCGAGTTGGCCCCGGTGGAGGACGTCTACCAGGTGCCCCGTCACCCCTACTCGAATGCCCTGCTGTCGGCGGTGCCGATGCCGGATCCCCATCAGAAGGTGGACAGCCATCAGGTCATCCTGAGCGGCGACGTGCCCTCGCCGATTAATCCCCCATCGGGTTGCCGCTTCCACCCCCGATGCCCGAAGGCCCAGGCCAAGTGTTCCATCGACGATCCGGCCCTCGTCCCGGTCCTCGGCGACCCGCCGGCCCACGTCACCGCCTGTCACTTCCCGGTGGCGACGGGAGAGGTCATGGAGTCCCGGCCGGCGGTCATCGCCGGCGACGGAGCGCCGGCCACATGACGGGAGGGACCGGGTCGTGTCGATGAGCCCCAGCGACAGCGTCGCCATCGAGGATGCCCTGGTGGCGTCCGGGGTTCCCCCACCGGAAGGGGCGGCAGCCAGCGTCATCGAGGGTCGCAGTCCGTGGCGGCTGGCGTACGAGCGACTTCGTCGAGACCGGGCGTCGCTGATCGCCCTGGCCGTCGTGGTGGTGATCATCCTGGTGGCGATCTTCGCCCCGGTGATCGCCTCGCTCACCGGGCACGGGGTCTACCAGCAGTTCCGCGACACCGGGTTGACCCCCGACGGGCTTCCGGTGGGACCCAACCACCAGTTCCTCCTGGGCACCGACGACCAGGGGCGGGACATCCTGGTCCGCATCGCCTACGGCGCCCGGATCTCGTTGATCGTGGGGGTGGTCGCCACCGCGGCCGAAGTCGTCCTCGGCACCGTGCTCGGGCTGGCGGCCGGCTACTTCGGCAAAGTCGTCGATACGGTGATCGCCCGGATCATCGACATCGTGCTGTCGATCCCGTTCTTGCTGTTCGCCATCTCGCTGGTGTCGATCAGCCACCCGAGCCTGACCATCGTCATCGTGGTCATCGCCATCTTCGGTTGGGCGGCCGTCGCCCGGGTGGTCCGCGGCCAGGTGCTGTCGCTGCGGGAGAAGGAGTACATCGAGGCGGCCCGGGCGTTGGGCGCCGGCCCCTGGCGGATCATGTTCATCGACATCCTGCCCAACATCGTCGCCCCGATCATCGTCTACGCCACCCTGCTGATCCCGGTGACCATCGTGATCGAGGCCTCGCTGTCATATCTGGGTGTCGGGGTCCCCCCGCCGACGGCCGACTGGGGGACGATGATCTCCGGGGCCCAGCAGATCTACCAGCAGGCCTGGTGGTACCTGCTGTTCCCCAGCCTCGCCCTGCTGATCACCACGGTGGCGTTCAACATCTTCGGTGACGGCCTGCGCGACGCCCTCGATCCCCGAGCCGAGCAACTCTACAAATAGGAGCCTCTGTGGTCCGTTTTCTCATCCGACGTGTGCTGCTCGGAGCGTTCGTGATGTTCGTGGTCACCATCGTGGTCTTCCTCATCTTCTTCGTGGGCCCCGGGCGTGCCGACGTGGCCCAAACCCTGGCCGGCCGGGAGGCGACCCCCAAGACGGTGGCGTTGATCTCCCACCGGCTGCTGCTCGACCGACCCCTGACCACCCAGTACTGGCACTTCCTCGACGGCCTGCTCCACGGCAACCTCGGCTACTCCTACTACCACGGACAGGCGGTCACCACCGTCCTCAAGGAGGCCTATCCGATCACCCTGTCGCTGGCCCTCGGCGCCGCCGTCCTCTGGCTCGTCATCGGAGTCCTCTCCGGGGTGCTCTCGGCGGTGCGCAGCCGATCCATCTGGGACCGGATCGTCACCGTACTGGCGCTGTTCTTCTACTCGATGCCATCGTTCGTGCTCGGCCTGCTGTTGCTCTACGTCTTCTATTACCAGTTCGCCCTCCACGGCATTCACCTGTTCCCGGGGGCCGGGTACACCTACCTGACCGCCAACCCGTTGAAGTGGTTCGAGGGCCTGGTACTGCCGTGGATCACCCTGGCCCTGGTGTCGGCGGCCGCCTACACCCGGCTCACCCGCGGCTCGATGCTCGACGTGCTGAACGAGGACTATGTCCGTACCGCCCGTTCCAAGGGACTGTCGGAGAACCGGGTCATCTACCGGCACGCCCTCCGCTCCGCCCTCACCCCGGTGATCAGCCAGTTCGGCATCGACCTGGGGGTGCTGGCCGGCGGCGCGGTGATCACCGAGACGGTATTCGGGATGCCCGGCCTCGGGTATACCGCCGTCAATGCCATCAGGGACCAGGACCTGCCGGTCATCATCGGGATCGTGATCGTGGCCTCCGCCTCGGTGGTGGTGGCCAACATCGTGGTGGACGTGTTCTACGCGGTGCTCGACCCCCGGGTCCGCCTCCACTGATTCCTCAACGGTTCAAGCCGGCACCGGCACGCTGACGTCGGCCAGCAAGTCGACCGAGCGCAACCGGGCGTCGACCGATGATGCCAGGTGGGCGACGATGAGCTCATCGGCCTCGGCAAGCAGGGCGAACTCATCCAGATAGGACCGGACGGTCGGAGGGGTTCCCACCGCCGAGTACCGCATCATCTGGGCGAGTTGCTGACCCTGCGGAGACTCGAGGATGGCATCCGCCTCCTCGTCGGTGTAGTGGCGATGGGGACCGAGGAGGCGAGCCACCCGTTGGCGTCGGGAGACCCGGAATTGGGCTTGGGCGTCCTCGTCGGATTCGGCCACGATGGCGTTGACCCCGGCGATGACGTACGGCCGGTCGAGCTGCTCCGAGGGCTGGAACTCGCGGCGGTACACCGCCACCGCACTCTGGAGCGCGTTCGGGGCGAAATGCGACGCGAAGGAGTAGGGCAGTCCGAGGGCGGCGGCCAGGGTGGCCCCGAACAGGGAGGAGCCGAGGATGTACAGCGGCACGTTGGTGCCTTTTCCCGGGGTGGCTTCGACACCGGGAATCCGAGTGTGGCCGGAGACGTATCCCTGGAGCTCGAGGACGTCCTGGGGAAACCGGTCCGATTCACTCCCATCGTGGCGCATGGCCCGCATGGTGTTCTGATCGGTACCCGGGGCCCGTCCCAGACCCAGATCGATGCGTCCCGGGTGCAAGGTCTCGAGGGTGCCGAACTGTTCGGCGATCACCAGTGGAGAGTGATTGGGAAGCATGATGCCTCCCGCGCCGAGCCGGATGGTCGACGTCTGCGCGGCGATATGGGCAATCAGCACGCTGGTGGCGGAGGAGGCGATGGCCGAATTGTTGTGATGCTCGGCGTACCAGACCCGCCGGTACCCCAGCTTCTCCGCCCGCCGGGCCAGCGCCACACTCCCCTGCAGGCTGTCCCCCGCCGTCTCCCCCTTGCCGATGATGGCCAGATCCAGGATGGAGAGGGGAACAGCCATGCGCATTGACCTTTCAAACCACGATTCGGAACGACGCGAACCAACTCCGCGCCCGCTTAGGGCAACAGTAACGGGGCTCGGGTTATTTCTCCGCGCCGGAGGCCGCCATTACCGGTGGCCACTCACTCATCGACCCGCCGGCAGCGTTGCCTACCGGTTGTCGACCTCGACCGGCTGCCGGGCATTGGGCATCAACAGGGAGGGATCGAGCACACCGGCCTCACACCAGACGTAGTCTCCGGCCAGCACCTGCTGGGCCGCCTGGTAGTTCGCATCGTCGTCGTTGTGCCACAGGTCGTGGAAGTGACCCTCGACTCGGCGCTGGGCGCCCCGACAGAAATGAGCGGCGAGTTCGACGGCCTCGTTGCGCTCGGCGTCCCCGGCATCGACCAGCATCTTCGCCCGCACACAGGCAGCGCTCATGGCATAGAGCTCGGCGCCGATGTCGACGATCCGCCCCAGGAACCCCTGTTTGCGCTCGAGGCGCCCCTGCCACCTCGACATGGCATAGAAGGTGGACCGGGCCAGCTTCCGGCTCGAGCGTTCGACGAACCGGAGGTGGGGTGCCAGCGACTCGCCGAACTCCGCGTAGCTACCCGGACGTTGGCCGGGGCCGGTGGCCAGCTGTGGGAGCCAGGTGGCGTAGAACCGGGCAGCCCGGGTGGCGGTCTTCGCCTTCTCCGGTAGTCCCTTGTCGGGATCGATGAGATCGCCGGCTACCGACAGGTGCTGGTCCACCGCCTCCCGGGCGATCATCAGCTTCATGATCTCGCTGGAACCCTCGAAGATCCGGGTGATCCGCAGGTCCCGGAGGATCTGCTCGGCGGGGATGGCCGGTTCCCCCCGGGCCCACAACGACTTGGCCGTCTCGTAACCCCGCCCGCCCCGGATCTGGACCATCTCGTCGGCTACCAGCCAGGACATTTCCGAGCAGTACAACTTGGCCAGCGCCGCCTCGATGCGGATGTCGTTCCGCTCCTGATCGGCCAGCGAGCTGGACAGCTCGACGACGGCATCCATGGCGAAGGTGAGCCCGGCGATGAAGGCGAGCTTGTGGGCGACGGCCTCGTGCTTCCCGATGGGCATTCCCCACTGGACGCGCTCGTTGGACCAGGTGCGGGCGATCTTCAGGGACACCTTGGCCGATGACGAGCAGATGGCCGGGAGCGAGAGCCGACCGGTGTTCAGGGTGGTCAACGCCACCTTCAATCCGTGGCCGACTTTGCCGACCACGTTCTCGGCCGGGACCCGCACGTCCTCGAACCGGGTGACGCCGTTCTCGATGCCCCGCAAGCCCATGAATTCATTGCGGTGGAGCACGCTGATTCCCGGGCTGTGGGCCTCGACGACGAAGGCGGTGATGCCCCCCCGCCGACCCTCGGCCTTCGGCACCACCGCCATTACCACCAGGAGGTCGGCGATCACCCCGTTGGTCGTCCACAGCTTGGTGCCATTCAGGAGGTAGGCCGAGCCGTCGTCGGTGGGCTCGGCGGTGGCCCCCATCCGGGCCGGGTCGCTGCCGACGTCGGGCTCGGTGAGGAGGAACGCGCTGATTTCGTTGCTGGCCACCCGGGGCAGAAAGCGCTGCTTCTGGTCTTCGGTTCCGAACAGCTTCAGCGGCTCGGGGACCCCGATGGACTGATGCGCGCTCAGCAGGGAGCTCAACGACGCGTGGGCCGAGCCGACCAGAGACAGCGCCCGGTTGTAATAGACGTGGGACAGCCCGAGGCCTCCGTACTTCTCGTCGATCTTCATCCCCAGCGCGCCGAGTTCGGACAGCCCTTTGATGATGTGATCGGGCACCCGGGCGTCCAACTCGATGACCATCGGGTCGACCTCGGCTCGGAGGAACGCATCGAGTTTGGCCAGGAAGGCATCGCCCTTCCGCCGTTCTTCCTCGGTCGGCTGCGGGTGGGGGTGGATCAGGTCAAGATCGAACGATCCGAGGAACAGGCCTTTGCCGAAGCTCGGCCGGGTCCACTCCTGCTCCCGGGCCGCCTCCGCCACCTGCCGGGCTTCGGTCTCGGTGGCGGGAGTCATCGGACTCCCCGATCATCACCGGCTCCCTCGGGAACGACGCCCATAAGCCACCTCCCTGTCGCAACCCGAGAACTACCCGGTACCGCTCGCCGGGAAACACCCCGGATCGAGTCCCGACCCAAGTTGCTTTGACCCTCGCGGCGACGAGAATTACCATGCGCTCACCCTGACGGCTCGCCAGGTCCCGGGTTCCGCCCCGACGAGTCAGCGCAGGGGGATGTGCGATCGAGAGGGGGGCGGTGCTCTTCGTCCACGAAGTCCACAAGGTGGTGGGAAAGCACGCGGCCGGCTTCGAGGAGGCCTACCGTGACGGCTGGATGCCGATGTTGGCCAAGGGAATCGACGCCCGGCTGCTCTGGTATTTCGACCTGGCACACGGGAGCGGCCTGGCCTACCGGGTGGTGACGGTGACAGCCGTAGAGGACGGCGCGGCGTGGGCACGGACGGCGGCGCGGGTGGCCAGTGGCGACCTCCAGTCATGGGCCCGGCACCGCGACGGTCTGCAGCACGAATCCCGGGCCCGGATCATGACCCCACTGGTCTGGTCGCCGACGGTCGGCCCGCTGGCGGAGATCCCGACCGACCCGGTCGACCATGAGCCGACCATGTACATGGAAGACACCATGTGGCCGTTTCCGGGAAGGATCCATGACTACATCCAGGCTTCCGGCGATATCTACAAGCGGACCCTCGGGGCCGAGGGCTCCCAGATGCAGATGCACATCGAGCTCGCCCTGCAGTCGATGCCGGGAGCCGGGAGGTATCCCGAGGTGACCTTGATGCAGAAGCTCTCGAGCCTTCCTCCGCTGATCCGGCTGCTCACCAATGACATCCCGCCGGAGATCACCGGTCCCGGTTCTTGGATGCATGACGCCCTGGAGCTGCGGGACCAGTGGCGGAGCAAGCTGCTGCGGACCGCGGTGTGGTCCCCGCTCCAATGAACGGCCCGCCGATCGCCAGGACGGCGCCGCCGGGCCCTCCGGGCCACGGAGGCCGTCGGTGAACATCGGCCATGCCACCGACGTCTCGCTCGAGGGTGTCCCCGACCGGGTGGCGATCGTGGTCGACGGGACCCCGATCACCTACCGCCAACTCGAGGCCCTCATCGGCAAGGTCACCTCCGCCCTCGCCGCCCGCGGGGTCGGCCCCGGTGACCGGGTGGCCCTGGTCGATCTCGGGAGTGCGCTGTCGGTTGCCACCATCTACGCGGCGGCACGATTGGGGGCGGCCAGTGCCCAGATGAACACCTACCTGACGTCCGGCGAGCTCACCCAGCTGGTCGATCTGGTCGGGGCCCGGGTCGGGGTGGCCGGCTCCCGGTACGCCGCCAACCTCGGCCCGGCCATCGACGGGCCGGTACTGGGCGAGGACGAGATACTGGCGGCGGCCGATCCTGGCGCTTCCCCGGCGGTGGGAGATGGCCCCGACACCGCCCTGGTGCTGTTCACCAGCGGGACCACCGGGCTGCCAAAGCCCATCTTCATCAGCCACGAGGTGGTGACCGACCGGTTGGCCTACTACGCCAAACCCATCGACCCCGGCGTCCCCCAGCAGGTCGACATGATGTCGGCGCCCATCTTCCACATCGGCGGCACCCTCGGTCTGCTCATCTCGTTGCACTCGGGCAAGCAGACCGTCCTGCTGCCGAAGTTCGATGCCGGGGAGTGGCTGGCGCTGGTCGAGCGCTACCGGGTGGCGCAGACCTTCGTGGTGCCCGCCATGCTCCGCCGCATCCTCGACCACCCCCGGTTCACCACCACCGACCTGAGCTCCCTGAAGGCATTGAGCTACGGAGCCGCGGCGGCGCCGGTCGACCTGGTCCGCCGGGCCCTGGCCGCCTTCCCGGATGTGGACTTCACCAATACCTTCGGTCAGACCGAGACGCTCGGGGCCTACGCCGCCCTGACCCCGGCCGATCATCGTGACGGCGGCCGGCTGGGTTCGGTGGGACGCCCGTTTCCCGGCGTGGAGATGCGGATCGTCGATCCGGTCACCGAAGCTCCGGTGGCCCCCGGCGGTGTCGGGGAGTTCCTGGTCCGGGCCACCCAGAACACAACGGCGGAATGGCTGCACACCGGCGACTCCGGCTGGCAGGACGACGACGGCTACCTGTTCGTCTCCGGCCGGCTGTCCGACACCATCAATCGGGGCGGGGAGAAGTTCGGCCCGGTCGAAGTCGAAGAAGTGGTTCGGGCCCACCCCGGTGTCATCGACGTCGGGGTGGTCGGGGTCCCCGACACCGACCTCGGCGAGCGGGTCGGGGCGGTGGTAGTGGCGGCCGAGCCGATGTCCGAGGCATCACTGATCGACCATTGCGGGTCGCGCCTCGCCGGTTACAAGGTGCCGGACTATCTGGTCTTCGCCCCCGAGTTGCCGTTCAGCGCCCTCGGCAAGCTCGATCGCCAGGCCCTTCGGGGGCTTCTCGACGGGGCGCCGGCCATTCGGCGGGCTGGCGGCGACGGCCGGGCCCCCGGACCGGGCCCGGCGGAGCCGTCTCCGGCTCCCCCGCCGAGAAAGTGAGTTGACCGATGCTCTTCATGCATGAAACCCATCAGGTGATCGGGCGGCAGGCTTCGACATTCGAGGAAGCCATGCGGGACGGGTGGATGAGCGCTTTGGCCAAGAGCCGGGATGCCCGCCTGTTGTGGTACCTCAACCACGCGATGGGCAGCGGCCCGGCCTATCAGGTGGTCACCATCACCGCCATCGCGGACGGCGCGGCATGGGAGACCTTGGCCCAACGGATGCTGGTCGGGGATCTCCAGGATCTGACTGCTCGGCTCGACGCCTGCCGCTACGGGGTCGAGGGGAAGCTGATCACCCCGGTGTACTGGTCGGCGATGCAGGAGATCGAGCTGGGTGAGATTCCGGTCGACGGTCGGGAGCACGACCTCTCGGTGTACATGCAGGACACCGGGTGGCCGGATGCCCCCCTCGATGACTACATCGAGCTGTGGGACCACGAATACTGGCAGTACATGCGCAAGACGCCGCCGGACAAGAAGCTCCTGGACATCCAGGCCTGTTTCCAGGTGGCCCACGGCTCGGGGACCCGGCCGGAGGCGATCCTGATGCAGAAGATCATGAATTTCTCGACCCTGGGCCACCTGCTCATGAGCGTCGAGCAGTATGACCCCTCTACCTGGCCGGGCTCCTACATGGCCAAGGGACTGGAATTGCGCGACCAGTGGGAGAGCAAGCTGCTGCGGACCAGCGCCTGGTCGCCGCTCTGGTAGACCGTCGATCAGACGGACAAACACCACCAGACAGGTAGACCGTCGATCAGACGGACAAACAGCGCCAGACAGATTCCGAGAAGGGAAGGACGTCCACGATGACACCCGGCAACAGCACTGAGGCCACCCCCAGCCAGGAGGATGTCCTGGACACCCTGGTCGAGGTGCTGAGCGCCTCGGTCCAACAACTGGCCGCTCTGGTCGGGTCCCTCGCCCCCGATCAACTGCGCCAGCCGGCCTACCCCACCGAGTGGAAGATCTCCGATGTCCTCTCCCACATTGGATCAGGTGCGGTGATCACCCGGCTGACTCTGGACGACAAGGAGACGGAGACCCAGGCCATCTGGGACGAATGGAACGCCAAGGACCCGGACCAACAGGCGGCCGACGCCCTGGATGCCGATCGGGGCCTGGTGGAGCGTTTGGGCTCCCTCACCGCCGACGACCGGAGCCGCCGGTTTTCCATTGGACCGATGGACCTGGACGCCAGCACCTTCCTCGGCCTCCGGGTTGCCGAGCATGTGCTCCACACCTGGGACATCGCCGTCGCCCTGGATAGAACGGCAACCCTGCCCGCCAATGCCGCCGGGGTGGTGGTCAGCACCATGGCCATGATCGCCGGGTTCGCCGGCAAGCCCACCGGCGCCGAGCGGACCATCAGCATCCGCACCACCGACCCGACTCGCCACCTGGAGATCTCGTTGCAGCCCGACGCGGTGGCCCTCACGCCGACGCTGCCGGCGGCGACCCCCGACCTCGAGATGCCGACGGAGGCGTTCGTCCGGCTGGTCAGCGGCCGGCTGGACCCCGACCACTCCCCTCCCATCCCCGATCCTGAGTCCGCCCTCGCCGAACTCCGCCGGGTGTTCCCCGGTTACTGACCGCCACCCGATGCCGGTTACCGCCAGGCGAAGTCCTGCGGGAGTGTTTTTCTAAGCGCTCATATCCACGGCGTTGATCTTGACCGGAACCAAGGTGACCACCACCCTGGACACACCGGCCTGGTCGTGCTCCCTCAGGTCGGAGTTGTACTTGGCGCCCACCCGGTCAGCGAACTGGTAGTCGTCGTCCGCCTCGACGACGGCGTCGGCCCGGATCTCGAGATAGCGGTGGGGCTTGGCCAGGTCGAGAATCAGGAGGGTGCAGATCGGATCGCGCCGGAGGTTCTTCGTTTTCTGGCGAGATGTGTTCAACGAGATCCGCACCCTGTCGTCCTCGGCGAGAAACCAAACTTCCGACAACTGGGGGCGTCCGTCGCGACCGACGGTGGCCAGAGTGGCTACCTGCGCCTCGAGCAGGTCGCGGTGCGAGTCAGGGACGGAAACCATGACATCTTCCTCCTTAGCATGGTGATGCCGGGTAGTTCATCGGGCCGCGTCACCCATCCGGTAGTCGCGGGTGATCTCGTCCAGCTCTGCTTTCAGCTCGCCCGACATCACGAATTCGGCCGCGGCCAGACTGTCGTCCAACTGCTCGGGACGGCTGGCTCCGATGATCGGCGCGGTGACCGCAGGGTTGGCCAGCACCCATGCCACCGAGAGGGTCACCAGGGAGACACCCTCCCGCTCGGCAATCTTGCGGAGCTCCTCCACCGTGGCGAATTCGCGATCGTGCCAGTAGCGCTGCTTATACATGGCCCCGGCATTGCCGATGGTGAAGCGGGTGCCGTCCTCCGGCGGTGACGACGGGCTGTGCTTCCCCGACAGCAGCCCGCCGGCGATCGGATTGAAGGGAATGACCCCCAGGCCCTCTTCGGCACACAGCGGCAGGAGCTCCCGCTCGATCTGACGGAACAACAGGTTGTAGCGGGGCTGGACCGAGTCGAACCGCACCAGCGCGCCCGCCTGGCTCCGGCCCAAAGCCTGAGCCACCTTGTAAGCGAGGAAGTTGGAGCAGCCGACATAGCGCACCTTGCCCGAACGGACCAGGTCGTCGAGGGCACTCAGGGTCTCGTCGATTGGCGTTCCGGGATCAGGGCTGTGGAGCTGGTACAGGTCGATGTAGTCGGTGGCCAGCCGGCGCAGGGAGTCTTCGACCGCCTCCAGGATGTGTTTCCGGGAATTGCCCTGCTGCCACGCCGCCGGGCCGGTGCGCCCGGCGCATTTCGTGGCCAGGACGAAGTCGTCCCGTTTGCCCTGTAACCACCGTCCGACGATCTCCTCCGTTCGCCCGACGGTCGGGAGCCCGCCGCCCAGGGGGTAGACGTCGGCCGTGTCGATGAAGGTGATTCCTCCCTCCGCCGCCCGATCCAGAACCGAGACCGAGGTGGCCTCATCGCTCTGCAACCCCATGGTCATGGTCCCGAGGCACAATTTCGAGACGAGGAGGCCGGTGGCACCGAGGTGAACGTGATCCATGCTTCCAAAGTACCCGGAGTCCACTCCTCCACGCCCGCCCCGATGGTCCTCCAGAGGAGCCGCCGGTCAGCCGGGCGACCGCCCCGGGCCGGCTGCCGGCCCTTGGACGAACCCCGTCACCCCGATGCCCGCCAGTCGGGGTGGAGCTGGTGGGTCAAGGCCAGCTTCTGGGCCCGAATCGTCTGACCGTTCTCGATCTCCGCCGGCGCCTCCGCCAGCCAGGCAATGGCGGCGGCCGGGACGGAGGGAGGCGCTCCCGAATAGTGGCCGACCAGGCCTAGTGCGGTGGCATTGACAAGCTGGCGCTCGGTCTCGACGTACCCGGGGTCGACGTTGTAGGCCCGGATCCCCTGCCGGCCGAACTCCACCGCCAGCAACGGGGCGATTCGGTGGAAGGCGGCTTTGGATGCCGCATAGGCCAGGCCCCAGCCCCCGCTGCCGACCGGGCCGGGCGGGTCGGCGGTGGCCACGTGGGACGTCACATCGATAATGATCCCTCCGCCGCGTTCCAGCATTCCCGGCAACACCTGCTGGACCAGGAACAGCTGGGCGACCACGTTGGCCGACAGCTTCGCCTCCATCTGCTCCACGGTGATCTCGAGAATCCCGACCATGCTCCCGGGGCCGGTGTCCACTGCATTGTTGACCAACAGGTCCAATCCGCCCCATTCGCCGGTGACCTGGCCGACGGCACTCCGGAGGGCGGCGAGGTCATGAAGATCCGCCGCCAGCTCCAACGCCTTTCCGCCGGCGTCCCGGACCTGCGCCGCCGTCTCCTGGAGGCTCCCGGGGAGCGCCCGGCCTTCTCCGGTATCCGAGTCGTCGCGCCCCTCCCCCGCCAGCCGGGTTCGACCAGTGATGGCGACGTCCCAACCCTCTGCCGCCAAGGCCAGTGCGGTGGCCTTGCCGATCCCGCGGGTGGCCCCGGTCACCATCGCCCGTCGGGGCCGGGGTTGGGCGGTCATCCTCAGGTGTCTAGCAGAACGCGGTCCCGGACGAGGGGGCCCGACGGTCGCCACCGACCGGAGTTCGGCGGTCCCGTCAGAACCGTCAATTTCCTTGATCAGCGGGATCTGGGTCCGGTCGCGCCGATCGGGGCATGATGATTCGGTGGTTTGCCCCCGGGGAATCCTCGACCGGTTGATGCATGGAATCCGGGCTGGCGGCCCGCCGCCGGCGTCACGCGAATTGGTTCCGTTGGCCCGATGAGTGAGCCCACCACCGCCCGTCGATGGGTCCACCTTTCCTGGTCAAGCCTGACCCTATGGATGAAGAAAAAGGACCCCGACCTCCTGGCGGTCAAGCGGTCGGTCCGGGCGGCGGTGGTGATGCCCGGTGTATTCGGCCTTACCCATGTCTTGTTCTCCAACTCTCAGACCGATCTCTTCGGCGCATTCGGATCCTTTGCGTTGCTGCTGTTGGTGGACTTCCCCGGCCGGCCCCGGACCCGATTGATGTCCTACATCGGACTCTTCGTGTTTGGGAGTGGTTTCATCGCCCTCGGCACGGTTGTCTCGACCCACAAGATTGCCGCGGTAGTGGTGATGGCGGTGGTCGGGTTCTGCGTCCTCTTCAGCGGGATCGTCTCGCCACAGGCCGCCACTGCCTCAACGGCTGCCCTGCTCACCTTTGTCCTGCCGGTGGCCGTTGCCCAGCCGGTGTCGGCGGTCGGCCCTCGCCTCCTCGGGTGGGTGTTGGCGGCGGCCGCGGCCATTCCCGCCTGCATGCTGGTCTGGCCCACTCCCTGGCACGACGATCTCCGCCGTCGGGTCGCCGCCACCGCCTCGGCGGTCGGGCGGCTGGCCATGAATCTGGTCGACGGGGTGCCGAGCCCGGAGCCCGGTGCCGAGGTCAAGCGGGAGTTGGCGTCCCTCCGGGACCAGTTCGCGGCGACCCCCTACCCGCCGACCGGGTCGGCGGCCGGAGCCGTGGCGTTGTCCAAGCTGGTGGGCCGGGTCGAATGGGTCGCCAACAACGCCGTCCTGGCGGAGGACCGGAGCGCGTCCGTCGATCTGTCTTCGGTCCGGACGGTGGTCGAGACGGTGGCAGAGACACTGCGCTTGAGCGCGACCCTCGTCTGCGATCGGAACGGGCACCCGGTTGACGATCCCGCACTGGTGGAACAGCTCCGAGCCGCCAACGCCCGGTTGGGTCAGCTGATTTCCAGTGAAATTGACGCCGACGTCATGATGTTGCTCGACCCAGATGGTGATCCGGAGACGTCGGCCGACGGGAAGGGGCCCGACGCCGAGGAGGAAGGGAAACGTCGGGGGATCGCCTACTCGTTGGACCCGAGTTTTCAGGCCAGAGCCCTCGGCATCGTGACGGAGCTGGTCGCCGATGCCACGCTGGAGCTGGCCGGTGCCCAGGAGCCCGGCGATCGCCGGTTGGGCCCACCCGACGAAGCGCCCTCCCGCCAGGTCAGCCGCCGCCTCGCCTCGCATCTTTCCTTCCACTCGGTCTGGTTTCGCAACGCCCTCCGTGGTGCGGTGGGCCTGGGCCTGGCCGTGGGTGTGGCGGAGGTGACCGCAGTCGAACACGGCTTCTGGGTGGTCCTCGGAACGCTGTCCGTCCTGCGCTCCAACGCCCTCGGCACCGGGGCAACTGCCCTTCGCGCCGTTGGGGGAACCGCGGTGGGGTTCCTGGTGGGTGCGGCCATCATGATCGGAGTCGGCGGCAATCCGGTGCTCCTGTGGGCACTGCTTCCCCTGTCCGTGCTGGTGTCAGGCGCCGCCCCTTCCATGATCTCGTTTGCCGCCGGGCAAGCGGGATTCACCCTGGTGGTGGTGATCTTGTTCAATATCATCGTCCCCACCGGCTGGAAGGTCGGCCTGACCAGGATCGAGGACGTGGCGATCGGTTGTGCGGTGAGCATCGTGGTCGGACTGCTGTTCTGGCCCCGGGGAGCCACCGCCGCACTCGGTCGTGCCCTCTCCGACGCCTTCGTCCAAAGTTCTGCGTATTTGGCCGACGCAGTGGCCCGTTTGACCACATCGACCCAGGAAGTCGACACCCGGCCGGCCCAGCGGGCATCCCACCGCGCCTACTTCCGGCTGGACGACGCCTTTCGTGAGTTCCTGGTCGAACGAGGGGCCAAGGTGGTCCCGGTCGACACGGTCGCCAATCTCTTCACCGGTTCGAACCGAATTCGCATGGCGGCGTACACACTCTCGACCTTGCCGGCGTTGCACCCGGACCCGGGGCTCCCCGAGCTCGAGTCGGTGGCGGTGGCCGGGGCGGTGCTGCGAGACTCCTACGCCGCCAGCCATCGGTGGTATGAGGAATTTGCGGAGCTGCTGACCAGCCGGCGTGACTCGCTGGCACTGCCGCCCACCCACGACGACGTGCTCCATTCGGTCCTGCAGGAGGCGTTTGATGACGCACGCGACCGTCACCGGGCCGATCGATTGCGCACCACGCTCCAGATGCTCTGGGCCGACGATCTCCTCGAGACCCAGCGACAGGTGCAGGTCGACCTGGCTGGTTCCGCCAGTCTCTTCGCTCGACGACGGCAGGGCTTGCTGGTCTAACCCGCGGGGCGGCTGCCCTCCAGCGCCGCCCGGGGACTGATTGGCCGCCGCTGCCAGGTGTCGAGGCACCCCGGCGAACAGAAGGCGACCACGAATCCTCGTGGGTCCCGGGCCGTCTCCTCCGCGGTCGCCTCCGACAGGGGAAGGCCGCAGATGGGATCCAGCACCCGATCGACCTCCAGGGCCGGCATGCCGATGCTGGTAGCGGGGATGGGCCGTTCCACCCCGTGGAGGGCGATGTCCCTCAGCCCGAGGACCACCCCCCACCGCGGGAGATCGTCCATGACCGAGGGAGCCGCCAGGGCTTCGCCGCCTTGGGCCAGATCACAGAGACGGGCGGCGACATTCACGCAGTGCCCGATGTAGTCGTCACCTTCCATCAGGATCACGTCGCCCGAGGTGATGCCCGACCGAATCGACACTTTCTGAATCGGGCCCGAGACCTCGCACACCACGTAGTGGAGTTCGAGGATGGTGGCGAGGAGCGGCGCGGTATCGACGCCGACCAACATGGCGCCATCCCCCAGCCATTTGGCGATCCGTACGCCACGCCGGGAACAGATGTCCCGCAACAGGGCCCGGAAGGCGCTGAGGACGTCGACCGCGTGTTCGTCGCCCTGGGTCTCGGTCATGGCCGTGAAGCCTGAGACATCGACAAACGCGAAGCTGCGATGTACCCGCATGGACCGATGGTGCCACGCCGGGGGCTTCGCGTCCCAATCGACGAGGGGGTACTGGCGGCTTCCTGGTGACGGCCCAGATGCCTGGCGCCACCTCGCCGATGGTGGTCGACTCCCCCGCGATCGTCCTAGTGGGGGAGGAAATCCCCGAGCAATCGGTTGACCTCGTCGGGTGCCTCCAGCTGCATCCAATGGCCCGGACCGTCCAGCCGTTCGTACCGCCAGGCACCGGCGACCTGCTCGGCGGAACGGGTCATTTGGCCCTCGGTCAACGCCATGTCGCCGCTACTCCAAACCCCCAGGGTCGGAGCCTGGATCGGGGGGAGCTCCAGTGGGGGTGCCACATAGGACTCGGGCGGGATGTTCGCCCGGTACCAGTTGAGGCCAGGGGTGAGCGAAGCGTTCGCCTCCAATTCGGCGATGACCGCATCGGCGTCGGGATGTCCGCCCCACGCGCGGAAATTGGACCAGTCATCATTGGAGAGCCACTGCTCAGCGATCTCCTCGAACTGGAAGAGCAGCATGTACCACGACTTCTCGTACTGGTCGAAGCCTCCCGCTCGGAAGGTGGAGGGGTGGCCTACCGAAAGGGCGGCGAGGTGGTCAACCCGTTCAGGAGCTAGCGCCGCCAGTGCCCAAGCCACCGCCGCTCCCCAGTTGTGGCCGACCACGTGGGCAGCCTCCAGGCCGGCATCGTCGAGAACGGCACCAATATCGGCGACCAAATAGAGGATGTTGTAAGCCTCGATCTCGGTCGGCTTGTCGGAGGCACCGTAGCCCCTCATGTCCGGGACGATCACCTTGAAGCCGGCATCGGCGAGGGAGCCAACCTGATGACGCCACAGTCGCCCGGAATCCGGAAAGCCATGGAGGAGCACCACCGGCCGGCCCTCACCGGTGACCTCGTAATTGATTCCAACCCCACTGCTATCAGCACGCACGTGACATTCTCCGGCTTCTCATTGGGATCAAGCGCCCGCCAAGGCCATCAGCTGTTCCCGGTTCGGTCCGATCGCCTCTTCGTTTCGCCAGTCAGCTCCGAGCTCGATGACCTTGTCGAAGATTCCCGGACGGGCGAAGATGTCTTCGGGGAGGGCAAGGACACCGACGACGTCAAGAAAGGCCCGGAAGACGTCGGGGTCACGCAGGCTGGCCACCGCCAGGGCTCCGGTCATCTCGAACGCCGGATCATCGGGTTGGTAGATGTCCCCGTCGGCCATGGCCGACATCTCGGCCAGGCGGTGCCGATCGAAGGACAGCGTGGACTGGTACCAGGGTTCGACGGTGGTGGCGGTTGCCGTGGCGAAGGCTTCAGAGAGCTCTACCGGACGGTCGGGACCTACCTGTCGAAGCGTGTCCCGCAGAGCCTGGGCATGGAGCATCCCGATGGAGGCACCCCGTCCGACGGACGGATTGGTGCAGGCCCAGGCGTCACCGACGGCCAGAATCCCGGTGGCGACCGGCATGCCGTCCACCATGAGATCCCGGTGCCGGTCCTCGATCTTCGTGATGACGACGATCCGATCCTCGATCGGATCCCCGTCCAGCCAGTGCGCGACAGTGGGGAGCGATCGCACCACGCTCTCCCACCGCTGGACATCCTTGAGGGCCAGAAGTGCCCGATCTCCCGATCGGGCGATGAGGGTGACCGACCAGGTGCCATTGTCGGCCGGGAGCGTGAGCACGGAGATGGAGCCGTAGGACTGCAGTGCAGGTCCCAACACCGGCAACTGGCCATCGCGGGACCGGAAGTGACGTCCGAGGTAGATGAATCCGCTGTCCTCCACCTCGTCGTTGGGTCGACGTGCCCCAGTTGCCTCCAGCCAGGCCGGCAGGGCCGACCGACGGCCACTGCAGTCGACAACCAAGTCAGCGTCTAGTTCCTCCCCCGTCGAGGTGCGGACCCCATTGACGTGGGGCACGCCACTCATCGCCTCGGAACCGGTAATCAGATCGCCAACTTCCACTCCCCGCCGGATGGTGAGGCCCGCGGTGTCTTCGGCGACCGAGGCAACCGACCTCTCAACGACGGCCCGACGGCCGGACAGCATCTCGAAGCGCTCGTCCCCGGCCCGGGGCCCTCCGGTCAGGAAATCGGGGGCATCGGCGACCGGATTCAACCGCACGGCACCGTCGCGCTCCAAGGCGGTGGCAACCTCCGGTAGTTCGGTTTCAAGGATCTGGCGGTAGCGACAGAGAAAGAGATGGGGCAGCCGGAACTGGTTGACCCCTTTGCGATCCCATCGCTCCCAGGCTTCGCCGGCATCACCAGGGGGAGTTTGACCATCCCGCTCGAGGACGGTCACGGCATGGTCATCGCGAGCCAGCATCATTCCGAGCCCCAACCCCACGACCCCTCCGCCGACCACCAGAATCTCACCCATCACGGCTCCTTTCCGCTGGCAAAGCATAGGACGTTCGGTTGGAAACGGCAGGGCCATCGATTTGGGCATGGACAGCGCAGTGAGCGCCCGCCCGGATGGCAGAAATTACGCCGCCCGCGGTGTGATCCCCAGGAGGGATCGGACTTCTTCCAGCGGCCGCCCGGCCAGCGCCAGGTGGTCGACGGTGGCGATATCGGCCGTGCACAATGCCCCCCGGCGCATGGCGTCGGCGAAGACGGCTGGGGCACCCAGCCGGTCCAGCACCCCTTTGGTTCCGGCAATCTCCAGGATCTCGAAAAGGTCCACCTCGTAGAGGGCCATGGACGCGGTCAGGGCACTGAAATGGTCGCTGCCATCGGTCGTGCTGACCAACATGGCGGAGAGCGCCACCTCGTCCACCGCATCATTGGGTCGGTACCCGCTGAGCACGTGGGAGAAGTCGTGGGTGACCAGCGACACCGAATGCTCCGCGGAGCTCGACGGCAGTTCGAGTCCCCAGTGGTCATAGAAGTCGATGAAGGCCCGACCGAGACTTCCGGCCGGGCAGTGCCGCAACGCCTCGATCCGGGCGGAGAACTCGTTCTCGGACTCCACCAGCAGCTGTGGCTCGGTCGGCGTCGAGTGGGCAAACCGGGCCCAGTCGGCCATCAGGAGTTCGCGGGAATGCTGGGCGGCGTCCCGGGCGACAACCATCATGGGTTCATCCACTCCGAGGGCGGCGGCATACTCCTCGACCGCCGCCGCCAGTGCTTCGCTGGCCGGGTGGCGGGCGAACTGGAGCACGATCATCGTCTGCACCAGCCGAAGTCGGGAGCCGGGGTCGACGATGATCTCACTGAGTGCCGTGGCCGGCAGCGGGATCAGGTCAAGGGTCGACTCGATCCCGAAGTAGCCCCGGAGGAGGCCCTGGATGATCCGGAGCTGTTCATCAGAGGGCCCGCCGTCCACGCTGGCCACCTCGATGAGTCCACCCAACCAATACGGTGCCAGTTCCTTGTGAACCTCGCGCATTCGTTCTCCCTTGCCTGACTTGTCGATCCGCCACGTCGAGATCCGTTACCAAAGCCATCGGCTCCCTGACGATCTGGATAAAACCAGGTCCCGGGATCGTGGCCCGGACTTGCAATTGTTCCGGGGAGCGACGCTCGGCTCCGAAGGATTGAACTGGTGCCTTGTTGAGCCTAACTTTTATCCGTCGCCACGTCGTCCGAATGCCGCAAGGTAGGGCTGACGGTCTGAAGTGCCGACTTGGAACGAAGACTGGCTCGAGATGCCCCAACCAGCCCCCTGTGATGGCCGTCACCTGGGGACTGCCTCGCCAGACGGCTCAGCCCGCGATCGGCGAGTTGGCCCAATCGATCGTAACCTCGTGGCTCGGGTTAGCCGGGTTGACCGCGACGTTCAGGTGGGAGCCGAGTTGGAGGCTTGGTACCTTCGTTTCCGGCACGCGATTCATGAACACCGCCTCGATCGGACTGGAGCCATCGATGGGGATTTCGGCCTTGCTCACATATAGCGGATCGTTGGGATCTGGCTGTGAAGGGTCCACGTCCCCGACGGTCTTGCCGGAAGCCGAGAACTCCCGAATGATCGCAGTCATCTGCTGGCCGGCACGGCTTGGGCGTTTACACCCTGAAGGTCCTGGCACCGGTCACCCTCCCGGATCGGTTGAGCGCTCGTGGCCGGAACCGCGCGGGCCTGGCTCTGGAAGTCAGGTCGACCGGCACGGGTCGTACCAGGGCTGCTCACCATCGAGATCGTAAAGCGTGACGGCCAGGGTGTCCTGGTCGGCCTTGGAGGCCGTGTTGGGCGGCACCCCGACCAGGCCCGGCAGCCCGGCGTCTTGCGCGGCCAGGTCCCAGGTCGACTGGCTGAACTGGAAGGCGCCCATGTACTGGCCGTCAGGTGACACGGCCGCGTAGTTTCCGCCCGACTCAGCCTGGACAACGCACTGGAGGAAGGGCGGGAGCGGCGGGTCCGATGTCGCGCCACCGCCGGCCGGGGCGGTGGCGGAGATGCTGCTGGGCGCGGCCGCCTGGGTGCCGGTCGGGGCGGTGCCCCCGGTGGCCGGGGATGACTTCTGGGCGGCCTGGGCCCGCTGGGCCGCCTGGGCCTCTGAGGCCTTGACCGCCGCCTCCGCCGCGGCGGCCTGAGCTGCCTGCTGCTGAGCCACCGCCGAGGCCAGCTGGCCCGTTACCTGGGCCTGCTCGGAGGCCAGTTGGGACTGGGTTGTGGTGGCCTGGTTGAGGTACCGGGCCTGCTTCACCTGCTCCGCCTGGTCGGCCGACTGCTGCTGCTGGAGCACGGCGTCATGTTGCTGGAGCTGCTGGCGCGAGGTGTGGAGTTCGTCGATCGCGGTGGTCACGTTTCCGGAGGCGATTGCTTCGTACTCGCTCCGGGCCAGATCGGCGCCGCCCCCACCGGTGAAGAACTTCTGTGCGAACCCCGGGGTGACCGATCCGGCGCCCATATAGTCGCGCAGCGCCTGGGTGCGGACCCGACCGGTGTCGAGGTCGATCCGTTGCTGGTCGGCGTTCATCTGCTGCTGGGTCTGCTCGACCGCGGCGGCGTCCTTGACCACCTGGGCGGCGGCCACCGAGTACTGCTGCTGGAAGCTGCCAACCTGGAGTTGCTCGCGGACCAGCGTCTGGGCGATCTGAGCGGCCTGGGCCTGCAGGTCGGAGACCTGGTCGGCACCCGCCGGAGCCGCCGTCACCCCGACCACCGCCGGGACGGCGGAGAGCAGCAGCGCCATGGCTGCGGGGAGGAGCAGGGTCGATCGGAGCCGCCGGGGGCTCCACGCTCCAGTGTCGGACCCCGCGAGGGGATCACACCGGGTGTGGGACACGATGACCGAAAAGGCTACCGGCCTGCGACGGGAGACACAAAACCGGCCGCCGATCGAGACGTCCCGTCCGGGAGGTCCCGTGACTAGGCACGCCACCAGGGTCGATCAGCTCATTGGACAGCCGGAAGGGGTTCGGCCACCGCGGAGGTTGGCTTGAAGGAGTCGGTGCTAGAGACGTGCCGCCATGAGGCCCTCATCGGGTGAACGTGAAGTGGGTGACGCCGCTGGGCGTCGAGACTGCCTCCACGTCGTACTGCCGCTCCAACCCCTCTAGGCCGTCCCACAGCCGGACACCGCGGCCGAGCAGGATCGGTACCTGCACGACGTGCAGGTGGTCGACGAGACCGGCGGCGATGAACGCGCGAATCATGGTCGGTCCTCCGCCGATGCGGACGTCCTGACCGGCGGCTGCGTCCCGCGCCACCTCGAGTGCATCCGCTGGCGCGGCATCGAGGAAGTGGAACGTCGTACCCCCCTCCATCTCCAACGATGGGTGCGGACGGTGGGTCAGGACGTACGTCGGCGTGTGGAACGGCGGGTTGTCGCCCCACCACCCGCGCCACTCGGGGTCGTCCTGCCAGCCCGGAGGGCCGAACTTACCTGCCCCCATGATCTCCGCCCCGATCCCGGGTCCGTAGCGCTGGGCCATGACGTTATCGACACCCGAGGTGCCGCCAGACTCGCCGAGGACTTCGTGGCGGCCGAACTGAGTGGCGAACATCCACTCATGGAGCCGATGCCCGGCGTGGCCGAACGGCGCCTCGAACGCCTGCCCCTCGCCGGTGCCGAACCCGTCGAGCGAGATCGAGAAGTTGTGGACACGGACGCGCGACATGGCGGCTCCTTCGGGTGGTGGCAGTCGGTCAGAGTGATTGACCTGTCCGGCGGCGAGATCTCATCGGTCGTGGGATGCAAGCTCACGATACCCTGGCCAGCCATGAGGCTGGAGGGAGTCGGTGAAATGTCCTGCTCCACTGATGGCCAGGTCCACCGGGCGTGCCGCCGGATTGGTGTCGGAAGGGGGACTTGTACTGCAAATCCACGTCCAGTTGTTGTAGAGAGGGACTGGTCAAGGCTTGGCCGGGCTGTGTGATTCTGGTTGTTGTCGGCCAAGTCACAAAATGGCACGGGGGCGCCCCTCAGCTCTCCGGTCCCACGGAATGTCCAGGAGCTACCTGGTGGTCGCAGCCGTCCTGCTCAAACATGACTCTGCCACCGAAGAACGGGTCGGGATTAGATCGCGCCTTGGTCCGGTTCAGGGGTCTCGAGTTCGTCGGCGAAGCGGTCCTTGGCGGCCTTGCGCTGCGCCTTGGCGCTGACGCCAGGGTCGGAGGTGTCGAACTTCGCCTTCTGCTTCTTCACGTCCACCTCCATATTCACCACCTGGCCGACCGTCGGCGGGATGAAGTCCCCGGTGAGGCCGGGCATCCCGAGCTCCACCCGGAACGGCTCGCCGTCGGTCGGGCGCACCTCGACCAGGAAGTGGAGGTTGGCAGACAGGTTGGACTGGCTGTTCCCCTTCTGTCTCTGGTCGACGGTCCCCTCGGCGGGTTCCCAACGCTCGAACATGGCATTTCCCATCGCCGCAGGCGGGCCGGAGTGACGTCGCTTCGCAAGTGTACGACACCCCAATGGCGGGAGGCCGGACGGTCGCCGGACCGGAAGGTCTCGGCCCGGATTAGCAACTTAAGCCGGCCTGGGAACCGGCCCCAAGGCCGGCGGAGGGCCAGCTCGCCGATCGCTTCACGCCATGGACCAACTCGCGGGGCAACGCCGAAAGCTGCTGCGCCTCTACTGCGACGACCGGATAGCAGCCGACCTGTTCGCCGAGGAGGAGACTCGGATCACCCGGGCCATGCCGGTCGTCAACGGTGAGGCAGAAGCGGCTGGACTGGAACTCGAGAAGGCCGACGATGTTTGACAACGTTTCGAGGATGTGGCCCAAGTTGGGCCGGAGCAGTCGGTGTTCGATGGTGTCGGAGGGGCGTACCCAACCATAAGCACACCGGCCCTCTGGCGGAAGGAGTGGGCTGCCTAGGTGGTAGTGCCCTAGAACGCTTTATCGAGGATGCGTTCTCCCCATGAACGCAGAGAGTCCTGGGAGTCCTCAATCACGTCCGCATTCAATTGCTCGAAGATGCGCATGGAGCGAACGAAGACCTTGTCGCTACGGTCTCCAGGGGGCCCCACCAAGACCGATAGCGGAGGCGAGTCTTTCTTGGCGTTATTGATATCGCTCAGGGCAAACGCCAGACTTCCAACTTCATTGTTCATGGCTGGGGT
>DASZNG010000226.1:0-13624 GCA_035551535.1 Acidimicrobiales bacterium
ATCGTTCGACGGGGCCTGCGGGTCGAACCGTTCCTGGTCGGCGGTGAGCAGGAACGGGCCCGGCGGGCCGGGTTCGAGAACGTCCCGGCGGCCATCGGGTTCGGCGCGGTGGCCGACGCGCTGTCGGCGCCCGGACACATCGAACAGGAGGCGACCGAGGAGCGCCGCCACACCGGGCGCCTGCTGGCGGTGGCCGGCGATGTCAAAGGAGTCACCGTGTTCGGGGATCCCGGGCACCGCCTGCCCCACATCGTCTGCGTCGGGATCGATGGCGTCGAAGCCGAACCGGTGCTCCTCGGCCTCGACCAGGCCGGCATCGCCGCCCACTCGGGGTCGTCCTGCTCATCGGAGTCGTTGGAACCGTCACCGGTGCTGGAGGCCATGGGGGTCGATGCCGAACGCTCGCTCCGATTGTCGGTCGGGTGGTCGACCGTCGACGCCGACATCGACGCCTTCGCCGACGCCTTTGCCGGCGTGGTGGCGGGGCTCCGGGACCTCCGGAGTTGAACTGGGCCTGCCCTCCGGCTTGTAGCGTTCGGGGATGGTCAGCATGGCTGCGGCCCGGCGGATGGCGCTGTCACTCCCCGAGGCGACCGAAGAGCCGCACCACGACATGTCTTCGTTCCGGGTCAACCAGAAGATCTTCGCCACCGTGCCGGACGCCACCCATCTCCACCTGATGGTCGACGAGGACGGGACGGCGATGGCCGTCGCCGCCTGCCCGTCCGGCTGTGAGGAGCTGTGGTGGGGCAAGCGCCTGAGTGGCGTCCGGGTCGATCTGAACCATGTCGACCGTGCACTGCTCACCGAACTGTTGGCCGAGGCCTGGCGGCGGCGGGCGCCCAGAGCCCTCGTGGCCAGGTTGGAGAAGTAAGAGCACCCGCCGATAGGTTCTCGCCCATGCGAACCGTCGTCTGCAAGCAATTGGGCCCGCTCTCCGACCTGGTCGTCGAAGAACGTGAGCGACCGGTCCCGGCTGCGGGTCAAGTCGTCGTGGGGGTGCGGGCCGCCGGGGTCAACTTTGTCGACGGGCTGCTCTGCCAGGGTCAGTACCAGATCAAGCCGCCGGTGCCCTTCTACCCGGGCGGGGAGATCGCCGGGGAGGTCTCGGCCATCGGGGACGGCGTTACCGGGGTGGCGGTGGGCGACCGGGTCATCGCCTACACCGGCATCGGTGGATTCGCCGAGCAGGTGGTGGTGCCGGAACTGTCGCTGGTGGCCATGCCTGACGGCCTGGGGTTCGGGCAAGCCGCCACCCTCATCCAGAGTTACGGGACGATTCTGTTCACCCTCACCCGCCGGACGTCGGTCCATCCCGGTGAATGGGTCCTGGTGCTGGGAGCCGGCGGCGGGGTGGGACTGGCCGCCATCGACCTGGCTCGGGCCCTCGGCGCACGGGTGATCGCGGCGGCGTCGACCAAGGAGAAACTCGACAAGGCGTTGGCCATGGGCGCCGAAGCCACCATCTCCTATGAGGACGAAGATCTCAAGGTCCGGGCCCGGGAGCTGTCCGGTGGCGGCGTGGACGTCGTCATCGACCCGGTCGGAGGTCGCCACAGCGAGCCGGCCCTTCGGGCCACCGGGCCGTTCGGGCGCTTCTGCGTGATCGGATTCGCGTCCGGCCCCATCGCCTCGGTGCCACTCAATCAGGTGTTGCTGAACAACCGCACGGTGGTGGGCGTCGACTGGGGCGCCTGGACATTTCGTGATCCGACGGGAAACCGGGAGCTGCTCGCCGAGCTGGTGGCGATGATCGGCGACGGCCGGCTCCATCCCACCGTTCCGACCGAGCACCGGCTCGAGGAAGCCGCCGCGGTCATGTCCGGCCTCATCGACCGGACCCTGTCCGGCAAGGTCGTACTGGTCCCCTGAGAGGCGGGACCCTCAGGCCGCCGGGACGGAGGAAGGCACGGGCATCCCGGCCTGGGTGTAGGCCTGGCGCAGCAGCGAGGCCGCCTGCTGCAACAGGGAGGCAGGGGGGTTGGCGGCCAGGAAGGCCTGGTACTGGGCCACCGCCCCGGAAGCATCGTGGTCCTGGTCGAGGAACACCGTCCCGAGGTACAACCGGGCGGCGTAGTCGGTCGGATTCAGCTTCACCGCCTGCTCCAGCTTGGCCCGGGCATCGGCGATCAGCGACGGGCTATTCCCCTGGGCACCGGTCTGGTACTCGAGCCACCCCAGCTGGGCGACCGCCACCTCATTCTGTGGATCTTGGCCGAGCACCTTTTGGTAGAGCTGGGCCGCCGCCCCCGGCTGGCCTTCGTTTTCGAGAGTGGCGGCCTGATCCAATGACTGTTGGACCTGGGCCTGCTGGCTGAGGGTGGGGTTGCCGGTCGGGGTCTGGCCCGGAAGGCGGTTGGCGGCGAACAACGCCACCACCAACACCAGGGCGGCTGCGAACGAGGCCACCGCGCCGCTGATCAGCAACCGCTGACGGCGGCTTCTCCTCGGAGCCGGAACCGGAACCGCCGTCGGCGTGGATCCCGGCGTATCCACCGGCCGGACCCCGGCGCCCTGGTCGCCCTCGTCCACGTCCGCGGCAACCGCGGTCGCCACCGACCCATCGGCTCCGGCCGCGGCGAGATCGTCGGCTTCGACCATCCGGATGTCGAGGGCCGCCAACCGGGCGGTGTCCCGTCGGCGCAGGGTCTGGTAGTCGTGGTCGGAGAGATCCCCGGCCCGGTGCTCGGCGAACGCATCGGCCAACGACTGCTCGAGGAACTGCCGTCGGGTGTCGAGCTGGTCAGACGATGCACCGGCGTCGAGCTCGGTCTCGAGCCTGGCCGCCTCCGTCGGGTCCACCACTCCGTTCCGACGTTTCCGGACCAGGACGACGGTCAACACGGCCAGGGCCACCGCCCCGCCGCCCAGTGGGAGCACCCACACCAACAGCGACCATCCACTGGCCGGCGGCACCAGCACGATGGCCGACCCGTACCGGGAGACCAGATAGGCCTCGATCTGCTGATCCGACTTCCCCTCGCCGATCAGTTGGCCCACGGTGCCCCGGACAATCACCGCCGTCTGGGCACTGGAGTTGGCGACCGACAGATCCTCGCAACTCGGGCACTTGATCCGGGTCTCGATGGCCACCGCCCGCTGGGCCGGCGTCACCGGCGCCGAGTTGAGCACACCGCTGCCGATCACCAGGGCCACCACCAGCACTCCGCCGAGGACGATCCACAGCGGGAAGCGGAACCGCCGAGGCCCGGTGCTCACGCCTCGGTCGCCTTGGCCGCGGCTATCACCCGGTCGAGGCCCTTGGCGGTCACCGCCCCGACGATGTAGGCCACCACCCGACCATCAGGGGCGATCACGAAGGTGGTCGGTCGGTCACTCACCCCGTAGGCCAGGGCCAGCTTCCCGTTGCCGTCGGTCAGGGTGGGCCACGTCGCCCCCAAGGTCTTCTGGTAGGTCCGGGCCGCCGACAGCGTGTCACCGAACACCACACTCACCATCGAGGCGTCGCCGGCCTGCTGGTGCTCGAACTGGAAGGTCACCAGGTCCGGCCCTTCCTGTTGGCATGGCGCGCACCAACTGGCGAAGAAGTTGAGCACCACGAAGTGGCCGGAAGCGCGGGATACCGAGAATCCGGCCCCGTCCAGGGTGGTCCCGACGATGGCGGGGGCCGGGTGGCCGACCAGCGGGCTCTGCACCTCGGCCACCGAGGCCGACGGGCGGCCGGCGAGCACCGCGATCAGCCCGGCGGCGACGACCAGCACGGTGATCCCGATCCAGCGGGCCCGATGCTTGCCCACCGCTAGTTCCCGACCTGGACCGGCTCGGGGTCGGCCAACGGCTCCGCCCCGCCGTCACGATCGATGCCGGCCCCCATACCGACCGACGGCGGGTGCGCCGGCGCCGGCGCGGACTGGTGATCCGAAGCCACCGACTCCGGCACCGCCGACACCGGATCGGTCGGGCGACGCCGGCGGCCGGGAACCGCCGACAGTATCGAGCCGAACACCAACAGGGCACCACCTACCCACAACCACATCACCAGCGGCTGGATGACCACCCCGAAGGTCAACCGCGAGCCGGTCGTCGAGGTGGCATCGATGGTCAGGTAGACGTCGTCCCGCCAACCGGCATCGATGGCCGGGGTGCCCACGTCTTGGCTTCCGGCCCCGAACTGGGTGATGGCCGGCAGGTAATTGCCCTGTCCGTCCACCCGCAGCACCGCCTCGAAGGCCGACCGGGACGGGGTCTTGACCGAGCGGGTGCCGACGAAGTGGATGGTATGACCGGCGAACGACGCCGACTGGCCCGGCGACAGGGCCACCTCGGTCCGGTGCCCGAAGGAAGTGGCCGCCGCCAATCCGATGGCGATGACCACCACACCGATGTGCACGACCATCCCGCCGTTGGCCCTCCCGACGAACCCCCGCCAGCCGGCCAGGACCGATCGGGCCGGCGACGCTCCCGACAGGCGGGCGCCCCGCCACGACAACCGCACCGACAGGGCCAGAGCTCGGCCTGCGGATGCCGCGGCGAAGGCGCCCAAGCCGAAGGCGGCCAGCGGTTCGGTCCCCCGGATCCCGCCCACCACGCAGGCCACCACCACCAGCACGGCCAGCACCGCCGGTACCGCCAGTCGCCCGCGCATGACCTCGACCGACGTCTTCCGCCACGGAAGGGCGGGCGCCACCGCCATCAGGAACAGCAAGCCCAGCGCGATGGGGATGACCAGCCGGTTGAAGTACGGAGCCCCCACCGTGATCTGCCGGCCCCCGTTGAGCGCCTCGTACAGGAGCGGGAACACCGTCCCCAGCAGGACCACGAAGGCAAAGGCCACGAACAGCAGGTTGTTGGCCAAGAACGCCCCCTCCCGGCTGATGGCTGAGTCGATGCCCCCGACCGAACGCAGGTTGTCCCCGCGCCAGGCGATGAGCCCGAGGCCGGTCACCAGGGTCAGGCCGAAGAAGCCGAGCAACAGCGGACCGATGGTGGAGTTGGAGAAGGCGTGGACCGACTGGATCACGCCGGACCGGGTGAGGAAGGTGCCGAGGATGGTCAGGCTGAAGGTGGAGATCACCAGGGCCAGGTTCCAGATCCGGAGCAGGCCCCGCCGTTCCTGGACCATGACCGAGTGGAGATAGGCGGTGCCCACCAACCAGGGCAGGAACGAGGCGTTCTCCACCGGGTCCCACGCCCAGAAGCCGCCCCAGCCGAGCACCTGATACGACCACAGGGCGCCGAGGACGATGCCGACGGTGAGGAACGTCCAGGCGAACAGCGTCCAGCGACGGGTCTCCCGCTGCCAGGCGCTGTCGAGCCGTCCGGTGACCAGCGAGCCGATGGCGAAGGCGAAGGGCAGGGTGAACCCGACGAAGCCGAGGTACAGCAACGGGGGGTGGATGGCCTGCAGTGGATTGTCCTGCAGCAGGGAGTTGGGCCCCGCCCCGTCCACCGGGACCTTCCCGACCACGTGCTGGAACGGATTGGTGACATGCAGCATCAGGCCGAAGAAGAACGCCGCCACCCCGTAGACCACCAGGGTGGCCCACGCCACCAGCGGCTCGGCCGCCCGCCGCCGGAACCGCCAGACCATGGCGGTGGCGTAGCCGCCGAGGATCAGCCCCCACAGCAGGATCGAACCCGACAGCGCCGACCACAGACCGGTGATCGAATACAGCCGCGGGGTCTCCCGGCTGTTGTTGTCGGCCACGAAGGCCACGGAGAAATCGTGGGTGACGAGGGCGTGCTCCATGGCCACCGCGGCGATCAGCCCGCCCACCAGCACCAGCGGCGCGTAGAGCTGGCCGGCCCGGATGGTGGATTCCCGGCCCTTGGCCAGACCGATGGCCAGGACCAGCACGCCGACCACCGCGGCGGCGAATCCCAGCAGCACTCCGGTGTCGCCGAAGGCGGCGTTCACCGTCCCGATCCGGTCCGGGACCCGACGCGCCGACCGGTCATCGCTTGCTCCCGTTCGGGGCCGTCACCCGCCCGGGGTTGGCGGCGATGTAGTTCGCCGAATGCTTGACCAGGATCTGGTTGGACAGGAAGGTGCCGCCCGACAGGTGGCCGACGGCGATCACCGGGATGTTCTTCTGAAACAGCTGCGGGGGGCTGCCGGTGTTGACCACCCGCAGGGAGTCGCCCCCGGCGGTCAGGGTGAAGTCCACCCCCTGGGTGGTCGACTGGATCGAGCCCGGCTCGACCAACCCCTCGAGGTTGAAGGTCTGGGTGCCGAGGGTGGACCGCTGATGGAGGGCCTGGTCGACCGGGAGATAGAAGTCGATGGCCGAGCTCAACCCCTTGACCAACAGGAAGGCGAAGGCGCCGATGAGGACCACGCCCACGGTGGCGTACCGCAGCCGGTGGCTGGCGGCCCGGGTGGTCGAGGCGCGGGCGGATGGCGGTGGGCCGGTCACCACCGGGGTGGTGGTCATCGGGTCCCCGCTTCCGGCCGGTCCCCCGACCGGGACCGCTCGACGTCGGCGACCAGTCGGTTGAGCCGGCGCCGGCGCCACACCAGCTGCACGCCGTAGAGGAAGAGGATGGCGAGGACCACCGTGTAGCCCGAGACCACGTACCTCATCGGGTCACCTCCGCCGGGGCTCGGGGACCGGGTGCCTCACCCGGGTCGCCGACCGGGGCGAGCACCTCGGAGGTCAGGCCCGCCGGCGGTACCGATGGCGACGGCATCCCCTCGGACTGTCGCTCGAGGAGGGCCAGGTCGAGCTCGCCGGCGCCGAGGTAGTCCTCCATGGCCCCGATGCGGTACCGCACCAGCAGCATCCAGACGAACCCGAGCGTCAGGGCCACGAACCCGAGCAGCAGTGTCCAGGCCATCGAACCGTGGATGGTGGGCGACAGGTTGGCGTTGAGGACGGTGGCCCCCTGGTGGAGCGTCTTCCACCACACCACCGAGAAGTGGACGATCGGCACATCCACCGCCGCGAACAGAGCGGCGAACGCGCTGCGCCGGGCCCGGACCTCCGGCTCCGCCGGCACCCGGCGGAGGGCCAGGTAGCCGAGGAACAGCACCAGCAGCACCGCGGTGCTGGTCAGCCTGGCGTCCCACGCCCACCACACCCCCCAGGTCGGCTTGCCCCAGATCGATCCCGAGATCAGGGTGCACACGTTGAACACCACGCCGACCTCCACCGATGCCGCCGCCAGCCGGTCCCAGAACCGGGACCGGGTCCGGGGCCAGAGGTACAGGAGGCTGCACCCGGCGGCCAGGCCGAACGCCAAGTAGAGCGCCACCCAGGCCACCCCCGGATGGATGTACACCAACCGGACCAGATCGCCCTGGGTCTGGTCGGGCGGCGTGACCCACAGGCCGAGCCAGACGGTGAACCCGGTGCCGACCAGGGCCAGGACGCCGATGATCCGGGTGGTCCAGATGACCCGTGGGGACTGCCGGATGGGGTTGGTGGTCACGCGGTCTCCTGGATAGGCCCGTAGACGACGACCCCGAGGGCCAGATAGACGGCGTCGAAGGCGACGAGCAGCTGTAACCACGGGGTGGCGTTGGCCGGTGTCCCACCGGACAGGGCCGCCTGCCACATCCGGGTGCCGGCCAGCAGCACCGGGGCCACCACCGGCAACAACAAGAACGGCAGCAGGGTCTCCTTGATCCGGAGGCCGGCGGACAGCGCCCCGTAGAGGGTGCCGGCCGCCGCCAACCCGAGGGTCCCGAGCAGGCAGGAGACGGCGATCAGCCAGAAGGTCTGGATGCTGGCCCCGAAGAGCAGGACCACCCCCACCCCCAGCACCGCTTCGAGCACCACCAGCTGGGCGGCCACCGACAGGGTCTTGCCCAGGAACTGGCCGGCCGGGTCCAACCCCGAGAGACGGAGCCCGTCGCGGGCGCCGTCGGTCGACTCCACCGACACGCTCCGCTGGATGGCCAGGACCGAGGAGAAGAGCATCGCCACCCAGAACAGTCCCGGCGCCCCCTTGACCATCGGGGCGCGGTCGGGACCCAGGGCGAAGGCGAACAGCACCAGGGCGACGATCCCGAACGGTGCCACCTGGCTGAGGGCCACCCGCGACCGGGCTTCGATGCGCAGGTCCTTCCCCGCCATCAACCAGGTGTCACGCCACATGGACGATCCTCGCCGGCGGGTGGACGGTGGTGACGATGCGGCGTTCGCCGGTGACCCGGCCACCGGTGAGGGTGACCGACCGGTTGGCCAACGACGCCACCAGCTCCGGCTCGTGCGAAGCCACGATGGCGGTCGCCCCGTTGGCGGTGGCCTCGGTGATGATCTCGTTGAGGAGCGACCGGGCCGAAGCATCGAGGCCGGCATGCGGTTCGTCGAGCAGCCAGAGCTCGGGGGCTCGGGCCACCAGCACCGCCAGCGCCACCCGACGGCGCTGACCGGCCGAGAGCTTGGCCGCCCCGGTCCGGAGCAGTCGCCCGGTCAGCCCGAGCCGCTCGCAGGCGTCGCCGATCCGCGAGGCGTCGGCACCGGCCGCCTTCACCGCGAACCGGACGTTCTCTTTGACGTTGAGATCCTCGTAGAGGTGGGAGGCGTGGGCCAGCATCCCGACCCGGCGACGCACCTCGGTGCGGTGACGGACCGGGTCGAGGCCCAGGACCGTCGCCTGTCCCGAGGCCACCGGGACCAGGCCGGCGGCCACCCGGAGGAGGCTCGTCTTCCCCGCCCCGTTCGGGCCCTCGATCAGCACCGTCTCCCCCACCCCGACCTCGAGATCGACGCCGGCCAGCAGGGGAAACCGTCCGGACAGCGCAACCACGTCACGCAGGGACAGTGCAGAAGGGGGGGAAGAGGCAGGGGCCATGACCGCCGTTCATGCTACGGGGGACAGCCCGCCCGGGCCAGGCGGGAGAGAAGCGCCGAAATGACCTGGCCCGGTCGACCGGGCGCTCGGAGCCGGGGCCCGGGTGGCTCAGCTGGTCGCCAGCCGCCCGAGGTGCAGGTCGTGAAGCCAATTGGAGATGTGAACGGAGATCACGTCGACGTTCCCGGTGACGAGCAGGATGCCGAAGGCGATGAGGACGGCGCCGCCGACCAGGTCCACCAGGCGGAGCTGGCTCCGGAACCGGGCCAACAGGTCGGTCATCCTCCCGAACGCCACCCCGAAGAGGAGGAACGGCACCCCGAGCCCCAGCGAATAGGCCAGCAACAGGGCGATACCGCCGGTGGTCGTCCCCCCGGTACCGGCGGCCAGGGTGAGCACGCTGCCCAGGATCGGCCCGATGCACGGGGTCCAGGCGAAGGCGAAGGCGGCGCCCATTACCGGCGGGGCCCACGCCCCGAGCAGTGACGGTCGGATCAGGAAGCGGCGCTCGCCGGTCACCGCCGCCGGCAACCGGATCCCGGAGGCCAGGGCCACCAGGATGAGCCCGAAGGCCACGATGAGGATCCCCGAGAGCCGGGTGAGCTCGGGCAGGTGGGTGTGGAAGGCATGACCCAACGCCGATGCCGATGCCCCGAGGATGGTGAACACCACGGTGAAGCCGGCGATGAACAGGAGTATCCCCCGGAGCAGCCGGCCCCGTTCGTTGCGGAGGTCGGCAGCGGCGGGCGCCGGGGGCGGGGCGGTGGCCACCGTGACGGCCGAGATCGCCGTGCCCGACGCCGAGGCCAGCGGAGCCATGACCCCCGATCCGCCGGCGGCCGCCGCGGCGGGGGGCGGTCGGAGGGCGTTCAACTCGGCCGCCGACAGCCCCGACACCATCGAGAGGTAGCCCGGGACCAGCGGCAGCACACAGGGTGAGAGGAAGGAGAGCATGCCGCCGCCGAAGGCGATCAGCAGGCCGAGCGGATCGGCGTGGATGTTCCCGACCAACATCATCGGTGCCCCGGCGGCGGCGCCCAACCGACCCTGTCGCCCATCGACCGACCGGTCAGGTCTGCTGGCTCTTGACGGCAGCCAGGTCGGACTCGACCATCATCGACACCAGGGCCGGGAAGTCGGTCTCCCGGTGCCACCCGAGCACCTTCTCCGCCTTCGACGGGTCCCCGACCAGCAGGTCGACCTCGGCCGGCCGCAGGAACCGTTCGTCGATGACCACGTATTTCTCCCAGTCGAGGTCGACGGCGGAGAAGGCCAGCTCCACGAGCTCTTTGACCGCGTGGGTCTCACCGGAGGCCACCACGTAGTCGTCGGGCTGATCCTGTTGGAGCATCATCCACATGGCCCGCACGTAGTCGGCGGCGAATCCCCAGTCGCGCTGGGCATCGAGGTTGCCCAGCGCCAGCCGGTCGTCGAGACCCGCCTTGATCCGGGCCACCCCGTTGGTCACCTTGCGGGTCACGAACTCGAGGCCTCGGCGGGGCGACTCGTGGTTGAACAGGATTCCCGACGTCGCGTGCAGGTCGTAGCTCTCCCGGTAGTTGACGGTGATCCAGTGGCCGTAGACCTTGGCCACCCCGTAGGGGCTGCGGGGGTAGAACGGGGTCTCCTCCCGTTGGGGGACCTCGTGCACCTTGCCGAACATCTCCGACGAACTGGCCTGGTAGAAGCGGATCTCCGGGTCGACCGTCCGGATGGCGTCGAGCACCCGGGTCACCCCGAGGGCGGTCGTCTCGCCGGTCAGCATCGGCTGGCTCCACGACGTCTGGACGAACGACTGGGCCGCCAGGTTGTAGACCTCGGTGGGCCGGTGGTCACGGAGGATGTTGAACATCGACACCTCATCGATGAGGTCGCCGGGCACCAGGATCATCCGATCCTGGATGTGGGCGATCCGTTCGAAGTTCACGGTGCTCGACCGGCGCACCATGCCCAACACCTCGTAGCCCTGGTCGAGCAGGAACTCGGCCAGATACGACCCGTCCTGACCGGTGATACCGGTGATCAGTGCTCGTTTCGCTCTGGCCATGCTGGACGTCTCCTCAGGTTCTGTCGGGTTCGGCGCCGGAACCAGGGGGAACCTGCCATTCCGGCGATCGCTTCTCCATAAATGCCGAGATTCCCTCCGATGCTTCCGCCGTCTGACTGGTGACAGTCAGCATGGCGTGCAGGTGAGCCAACGCCTCGGAGGCGGCCGAATCCCACACAGCGTAGAACGATTCGCGCCCCAGCCTCATCACCCCGGGCGGTTTCGACGCCAGGGTTGCGGCCAGCTCCGCCACCGCCCCGTCGAGCTGGTCGGGGGGCACCACCCGGGTCACGAAGCCGATCCGGTCGGCCTCCTCGGCTCCCACCACCCGGCTGGTCAGCATCAGTTCCAGCGCCTTCTTCGGGGGCATCGAACGGACCATCGGCACGGTGATCATGAACGGCCACAGCCCGACGTTCAGCTCGGGGGCGCCGAAGCGGGCGGCTTCGGACGCCACCACCAGGTCGCAGGCCAGGGCCAATCCGAACCCGCCGGCCAGGGCCCAACCCTGGACCCGGGCGATGATCGGCTTCCCCAGATGCCACATCTCCTCGAAGAGGTCGACCAACCAATGGCGGGCGGCGTGGAGGTCGGCGAAGGCGTCGGTGCCGCCTCCGGCGTCGCCGGGGGCCATGCCCAACAGGTCGGCGCCGGCACAGAACGCCTGGTCGCCGCGTCCGGCCAACACCACCACCCGGATGCTGGGGTCGGCTTTGGCCTCGGCCAGGCAGTGGCGCAGTTCCCGGATGACCTCCCAGGTCATGGCGTTCCGGCGCTCCGGGCGGTTGATGGTCAGCGTGAGGACGGGGCCCTGTTGACTGGACAGCAGCTCGTCGGTCTCGGGCACGGCGCGACGGTAGTCGCTCCCCGGCAGGATGTCCCAATGTCGCCCGCCGGCATTACCGTGGCCCCATCCCCACCGCCGCGTTTGTTTCGTTCCGTCTCGGAGGATCCGACGGGGTTGCCGTCGAAGCGGCCAAGTGGGAGGGCGCGCTGGCGTCACTGGGGTTCTCCATCGTGACGGTGGCCGGGGAAGGACCGGTCGATCACCGGCTTCCGGGGTTGGCCATCGATGCGTACGACCCCCCCACCGCCGACGAAGTGAGTGCCGCCCTCTCCGACGCCGACCTGGTGGTGGTGGAGAACCTCTGCTCGCTTCCGCTCAATCCGCCGGCGGCCGACGCGGTGGCCCGGGTACTGGCCGGGCGTCCGGCGTTGCTCCACCATCACGACCTTCCCTGGCAACGGCCACAGTTCGCCGGTCATGGACCGCCTCCCGACGACGAGCGGTGGACCCACGTGACCATCAACCGGCTGAGCCGCCACCAGTTGGCGGAAGTCGGCATCGAGGCCGCCACCATCTACAACTCGTTCGCCCCGGCCTCGCTCGATCCGGACCAAGGCCAGGCCCAACGCCGGCAGCTGCGTGAGGCGCTCGGCATCGATGACCACCAGCGGCTGGTACTCCAGCCCACCCGGGCGTTGCCGCGGAAGAACGTGGGCGGAGGCATGGCGGTGGCCGAAGCCCTCGGCGCCGTCTACTGGTTGCTGGGACCGCCGGAAGACGGGTACGGGCCCGAGCTCGAACGCCTGGTGGCCGGAGCGTCGTGCCCGGTGCTCCTCGGGTGGCCGGGGCCCGTCCCCCCCGCCGGGGTCGTCGCCGCCTACTCCGCCTCCGATGTGGTGGCCCTCCCCTCCACCTGGGAGGGCTTCGGCAACCCGTCGGTCGAGTCGGCCATCCACCGGCGCCCTCTGGCCATCGGTCCCTACCCGGTGGCCACCGAGCTGGCCGGCTTCGGATTCCGCTGGTTCGCCCTCGACGAGATGGACGGTCTCGGGAGCTGGCTCGAGGCCCCCGATGTTGCGCTGCTCGACCACAATCACGAGGTGGCCACCGCCCACTTCTCCGTCGCCGACTTACCCGATCAGCTCAGCAGGGCGCTGCCGGAATTCTGACCCTGGAAGTCGTGGACCAGAGGCATCCGGCGGTGTTGTCCAGATGGTCGCGGCCGCCGGGGGCCAATTCCGACCCGACTACCATGACCAAGATGACCGGAACGACGACAACCGACCGGGAGGATCCTGGGAGCGGGCAAACCACCAGCCGGAGGCTCACCGCCGAGGAACGCCGGAGCCAACTGTTCGACGAAGCCCTGTCACTGTTCGCGGAACGCGGCTATGCGGCCACCACCATGGACGACATCGCCGAGGCCGCCGGCGTCACCAAGCCGCTCGTCTACCAGCATTTCGACTCCAAGCGGGCGCTGTACCTGGAGCTGCTGGACGTGTTCTCCCACGCGCTGGTCGACCGCATCACCGCGGCGGTGGCCGACGCTGCCGGACCCCGCCAGCAGGTCGAAGTGGGGATGGCCGCCTACTTCGAGATGATGGTCGACAACGAGCACGCCTTCCGGCTCATCTACGGGCGGGACGCCCCCGACGACCCCGAACTCGGGGAGGCGCTCCGCCGGGTCGAGGACACCATCGCCCAAGCCATCGACCCGCTGATCGACGCCGGGCTCGAGCCCGAGCACCGGCTGCTGCTGGCCTATTCGGTGGTCGGTATGGTCGAAGGCGCCAGCCGCCTCTGGCTGGGCCGGGATGTCCCCCCGATCACCACCCTCGGGGATGGGGACGAGATCGGCGGGATCTCCTTCGAGGCCTCGGTGATGGCCGCCCGGGTGGCCGACCTGGCCTGGGCCGGCCTCCGCCAGGTCCACCGGGACTAGCGCCGGACCCATCTCAGTGGCATCGCCGGTCAAGGTCAGACCGGCGAGACCGCGGCCTCGACCACCGGCAGATGGGTGGTCTGCACCA
>DASZNG010000227.1:0-7287 GCA_035551535.1 Acidimicrobiales bacterium
GGTTCTCGGATGCCGATTCCGGTGCTCGAAGACGCGCTGGCCCGGTTTCCCCAAACCGGGTTCGTCAATGCCTACGGTCTCACCGAGACCAGCTCCACCATCGCCCTCCTCAGCCCCGACGACCACCGGGCCGGGCTCTCGTCCGATCAGCCGGTGGCCCGGGCCCGGCTGGGCTCGGTCGGGCGGGTCATCCCCGGCGTCGAGGTGGAAGTCCGGGGCGAGGACGGCGCCGCGCTGCCCGTCCAGTCACCCGGCCTCATCTTCCTGCGCGGGGAACAGGTCTCGGGGGAGTACGCCGGGGTGTCGGTGCTCGATGCCGAAGGCTGGTTCCCGACCGGCGACAAGGGATGGGTGGACGAGGAGGGATATCTGTTCATCGAAGGCCGGGCTGACGACACCATCATCCGCGGCGGGGAGAATGTCTCCCCGGCGGAGATCGAGGATGTCTTGATGCAACACCCGGCGGTGGCCGACGCCGCGGTGGTCGGGGTTCCCGACGACGAGTGGGGCCAGCGAATTGCCGCGGTGGTGTGCGTGGAAGGGGACGATGCGTCCATCGCCGCCGAGGACCTCACCGAATGGGTGCGCCAACGCCTGCGCTCGTCCAAGACCCCGGATTCGGTCGTCTTTTGGTCCGAACTGCCCCGCACCGCCACCGGCAAGCTGTTGCGACGCCAGATCCTGGCCGACCTGTCCGCCACCCCGGCGACCGGGAGCCCAGCAGAGCCGGAAGGCAGGCCGGTATCGTAACCAGGGTGTCCGCCCTCCCCAACGACGACGCCTCGATGGAGGAGGCCATGAGCGAACCGGCGATGACCCCCGAGGCCCAGGCCGAGCGGGGCCAGCTGATGGACGCCGCCCTCAAGGTCATGCGTCGCAACGGCTTCCAGGGCGCCAGCGTCCAGGACATCCTCGACCACGCCGGGCTCTCGACCCGGGCGTTCTACCGGCAGTTCCAGTCCAAGGACGACCTGCTGCTGGCCATGTTCCGTACCGCATCGGGACCGGATGTGGCCCAGGTGGCCCTCGAGGTGGGGAACGCGGCGGTGGCCATCGACGCCGTCAACAAGTGGATCGACGAGATACTCGCCATCGCCTATGACCGGAAACGGATCCAACGGCTGGTGATGTTCAACGTGGTCGCCCGGCAGACCGTCGGCTATGCCGAGGAGGAGGCTGCCCTCCGGGACGGCTTGATCGCCCCGCTGCTGCGGGCGCTCCGCGGGGGGCTGGCCGACGGATCCTTCCCCACCACCGACCCGCTTCCCGATGCCCATGCCATCTTCGATCTGGTGTGGAGTCTGGCCAGTCCCCAGGTGCGCCGGCAACGGCCGATGGACCGGCCCGAGGCCCGGTCCCACGTTCTCCGGTTCACCCTTCCGGCGCTCGGAGTCGCCCAGGCCGGCGAGGGGTGACCAACCCGGGACTGGCGGTCGAGGTCGGCATCTACCTGCCCCAGGTCGCGTTCGGCCGGGACACCATCCTCGACCGGGCGGTGATGGCCGACCGACTGGGGATCCACTCGCTGTGGTTCTACGACCACTTCTACGGCCCCGGCCTCCCGGCCATGGATTCGTTCGAGGGCTGGACGCTGGCCACCTACGTCCTGGCCCGGACCCAGCGGCTGCGGGTCGGCCATCTGGTGCTGTGCGCCAGCTTCCGGCACCCGGCGTTGCTGGCCAAGATGGCCACCACCCTCGACGTCCTCTCCGAAGGCCGGCTCGAGATCGGGCTGGGCAGCGGCTCGGTGGAGCTCGAACACCATCAGGCCGGCCTCCCCTGGGGGACCGCCGCCGAGCGTTCCGATCGGTTGGAGGAGACCCTCGAGATCGTCTCGCGGATGCTGACCCAGGAGGTCACCTCCTTCGACGGAGATCACTTCCAGGTCTCGGACCTGCCCAACCGGCCGGGCCCGATCCAGCACCCGCGGCCGCCGATCCACGTCGGCGGGGTCGGCCCTCGTCGCACCCTCCCGCTGGTGGCGAAGTACGCCGATGTGTGGAGCATTCCGACCTCCGGACTCGCCGATTGGGAGGCGAGCCGAGTTCTGCTCGACGCCGAATGCGAGCGCATCGGCCGCGACCCGGCCACCCTTCGTCGCTCCCACGAGTCGGTGCTGGTGTTGGTGCCGGACGAATCGGTGTTGGGCGAGGCCAGGGAACGGGCCCTCCACCGGTACCCGGGCCCGGGCTGGGGAGTGACCGAGGGCGGCTATGTGGGCACCCCGGCCATGGTCGTCGAGCGGATGGCCGCTGCTGTCGAGAAGGGCATCTCGACCTTCATCTTCTTCGCCCATGACCGGGGTGAGCCTGAGACCCTCGAGCTGTTGGCCGAGGAGGTCATGCCCGCCTTCGCCTGAGACCGATCCGAGGGGACCGGGCCGGTCGACCGGCGTAGGATGAGTTGGTGAAAATCACCCTGGACACCGAACGGTGCACGGGCCACGGCCGGTGCTACTCGCTGGCCGGGGAGCTGTTCGACTCCGATGACCGCGGCTTCGGCACCGTCATCCACCCCGAGGTGCCGGCCGGGCTCGAAGCCCAGGCCCGGAACGCCGCGGCCAACTGCCCGGAGTCGGCCATCACCCTCGAGGATTGAGAATCTCCCGCTGGCGAAAACGAGATTGTCGGTCGGGCAGGCGGTCGTCTAACCTGACCGGTCGAGCCGGCATGGATGCCGTGCCGGGTGGGTGATCAAGGGGGACAGTGGACATCGAAGGTGCAACGACCCTGATGCCCGACCGGCCCGCACCGACCGGTCTCGACCCGGCCCTTCCGGCCACCACTGCTCTTGACGAGTTTCGCGATTCGCTGTCCAGCTGGGTGCGGGACAACCTCACCCCCGAGGCGGTGGCGGCGGGTCGGGCCGGGTTGTTGCATGCCGAGACCATCGAGATCCTGCGGGCCTGGAACCGGAAGCTGGCCGATGCCGGGTGGGCCGCCATCTCCTGGCCGACCGAGTTCGGCGGCCGGAGCGCCACCATCGCCGAACAGCTGGCGTTCCACGAGGTGATGGTCGCCGCCGATGCCCCCGGGCCGGTGAACTCCATCGGGGTGGCCAACATCGCCCCGGCCATCATGGCGTTCGGGAGCCGGGAGCAAAAGGACCGGTTTCTGTCCCCCATGCTCCGAGGTGACGAGATCTGGTGCCAGGGGATGTCGGAACCCGATGCCGGCTCCGACCTGGCGTCCCTCACGACCTCGGCCGTCCCCGACGAGGGAGGGTTCATCGTCAACGGCCAGAAGACCTGGAACAGCCTGGGGGAGTTCGCCGACTGGTGCCAGCTGTACGTCCGCACCGATCCGTCGGTGCCCAAGCACAAAGGCATCAGTTGCCTGCTGGTGGATATGCGGTCTCCCGGGATCGAGGTGCGCCCGATGCGATCGATGGTGGGGGAGGCCGTCTTCTCGGAGATCTTCTTCACCGACGTGCAGGTGCCGGCCAGCGCACTCCTCGGATCGGTCCACCAGGGTTGGGGTGTGGCCATGACCACCCTCAGCCACGAGCGGGCCGGGGTGGCCCGTTTCCACCTGGTCCTGACGGCCAGGTTCGCCGAATTGTTGGACGACGCCCACCGGGCCGGGGTGGTCCCGACCCCGGTACAGCGTGACCGGCTGGCCCGGCTCTATGCCTCCATCGCCGCCATGCGCTACATGACCACCCGCGAGTTGGAGGCGGTCGGGCATGGTGGCCAGCCATCACCGGCGATGGGCAGCCTGACCAAGCTGATGTGGGCCCACGCCACCCAGGAGCTGGCTGACCTGGCCGTCGGCTTGTTCGGATCGACGGCGCTGGACGGACCCTGGACCCGGCACCTGGTGGCGTCGCCGGGGGTCTCCATCGCCGGCGGTACCAGTGACATCAACCGGAATATCGTGGCCGAGCATGGGCTCGGGCTTCCCCGGTGAACGCCACCGGCGATTGAGAAAGAGACGATCATGGCATCGGTGTGGAGTTGCGAACAGACCCTCGCGGCGATGACGGTGGGGACCATGGATCTCGGGGCGGTCAGGGCGCTTCCGGCATGAGCGGACTTCCCGAGGCCTTCACGCTCGATCCGGTCGGTGACCACCGGTACCGGGCCTCCAGCATCGGTGACCCGTCGGTGCACGACGTGGTCTTCGGTGGCCAGCTGCTGGCCCAGATGCTCCTGGCCTCCGGGGCGGAGTCACCCGGCAAGGACGCCACCTCCATCCACACCGTCTTCGCCCGCAGCGCCACCCTCACCAAGCCCCTCGAGATCGAGGTCGAGGCCATGCACGACGGGCGGTCGCTGGGTAGCAACACCGTCACCGTCCGCCAGGGCGACCGGTTGTGCGCCCGCGGCCTGGTGCTCCGGCACGCCGAGGAGCCCGATCTCATCCGCCACCAGCCGGAGATGCCGAAGGTGGAGGGCCCCGAACGGGCCCCACGGAGCACCCAGGACATGCTGGTGGCCCCGGGGACCGAACTGCGGGTGGTCGGCGGGGTGAACACCTGGGACCCCGAGGCCCCGGTCGGGCCGGCGGAGCTCTTCGTCTGGGTCCGGCTGCCCGACGCCCACGGTGACCTGAGCCTCACCCAGGCCCTGTTGGCCTACGCCACCGACGGGTTCCTGATCGCCACCGCCATGCGCCCGCACGAGGGGATCGGCCAGAACATGGCCCACCGGGCCATCGCCACCGGGGTGGTCTCCCACACCCTCACCTTCCACGATCGCTTCGAGTCGGAGCAGTGGCTGCTGCTGGCCCACGAGGGCACCGCCGCCGGGCTCGGTCGGAGCTACGGACGGGCCCATGTCTTCACCGAGGATGGCCGGGCGGTGGCCTCCTTCGTCCAGGAGAGCCTCATCCGCGACGCCAACCCGCAGGGAAGTCCACCCACCGAGATAAGGAGAACGTGATGACCAATGGGGAGAATCCGTCCGGCGAGGCCCGGATGCTCATCGACGGCGAGCTGGTTGCCGCGGCGTCGGGCCAGCAGTTCGACAATGTGAACCCGGCCACCGAGGAGGTACTCGGCCAGGTGGCCGACGCCGACCACCAGGACATGGACCGGGCCATCGCCGCCGCCCGCCGGGCCTTCGACGAGACCGACTGGGCCACCGATCACAAGTTCCGCCAGCGCTGCCTGGCCCAGCTCCAGGACGCCCTGGTGTCCGAACAGGAGCTGCTCCGGGCCGAGCTGGTGGCCGAAGTCGGGACCCCGGTGTTGCTGACCTACGGGCCCCAGCTCGACGCGCCGCTGGCCGAGGGGCTGACCTGGCCGGCCAAGTTCATCGACGAGTTCCACTGGGAGCGGGACCTTCCCGAGGGCAACGCCTTCGGCACCCGGAGCTGGCGCAAGGTGTACAAGGAGGCCACCGGGGTGGTGGCGGCCATCGTGCCCTGGAACTACCCCTTCGAGGTGAGCATCAACAAGCTGGGCCCGGCGCTGGCCACCGGGAACACGGTGATCCTCAAGGCCGCCCCCCTCACCCCCTGGAACGCCACCCGCATCGGGCGGCTGGTGGCGGAGAAGACCGACATCCCGGCCGGCGTCCTCCAGGTCATCACCACCTCCGACAATGGAGTGGCCGAGGACCTGGTCACCGACCCTCGGGTCGACCTGGTGTCGTTCACCGGCTCCACCGCCGTCGGGCGGCGGATCATGGAGAAAGGCGCTCCCACCCTCAAGCGGCTGTTCCTCGAACTCGGGGGCAAATCGGCCGACATCCTGCTGGACGACGCCGACTTCGAGGCCAAGCTGTCGATGGCCTGGACGGTGTGCGTCCATGGCGGCCAGGGATGCGTGATGCTCACCCGGATGCTGCTGCCCCGGTCGCGCTACGACGAGGGCATCGCCGCCATGGAGGACGGGTTCAAGACGATGGGCTACGGCGACCCCACCGACCCCTCCTTCCTGCAGGGACCTCAGATCAGCGCGGCTCAGCGGGAGCGGGTGCTGGGCATGATCCAGACCGGGGTAGACCAGGGCGCCCGGGTGGTGGTGGGCGGCGGTCGTCCGAGCCACCTGGAGAAAGGGTTCTACGTGGAACCCACCCTCATCGCCGACGTCGACAACTCCATGACCATCGCCCAGGAGGAGATCTTCGGGCCGGTGCTGGTGGTGGTGCCCTTCGACGACGACGACGACGCCGTGCGGATCGCCAACCAGAACCAGTACGGACTTGGCTGCGGGGTGACCTCCGCCTCCGAGGCGCGGGCCCTGGGGGTGGCCAAGCGGATCCGGGCCGGCACCGCCTCGGTGAACGGCGGCGTCTGGTACGGGGCCGATGCCCCCTTCGGCGGCTACAAGGCCAGCGGGATCGGGAGGCAGAACGGCCTGGAGGGCTTCGAGCAGTACACCGAGACCAAGACCATCGCCGGCGGTTTGCCCCCGCTGGCCCAATAGGTTGCCGAACGTCGTGCCGGCGAACGCTGGCCAGCCGACCCGTAGGCCGCAACAGCCGACCCGTAGGCCGCAACAGAGGAGAACATCGTGAAGGGCATCATGCAGGGCATCCGAGTGGTCGAGGTGGCCGGGTGGACGTACGTGCCCATCGCCGGGACGGTGTTGGCCGAGTGGGGGGCCGACGTCATCAAGATCGAGCACCCCGAGACCGGCGACCCCCAACGGGGGTTGGTCAACTCCGGGCTGGTGCCCACCGGGCCCGGTGGGATCAACCACATGATGGAGCTGCCCAACCGGGGGAAGCGCAGCGTGGGTCTGGATCTCAAGACCGAGGAGGGCTATGCCCTGCTCCTCAAGCTGGTGGAGACGGCCGATGTCTTCCTGACCAACTTCCGACCCCAGGCCCGGGCCAAACTCAAGATCGACGTCGCCGACATCCGGGCGGTGAACCCGAACATCATCTACGTGCGGGGCTCGGCCAACGGCCAACGGGGGCCGGAGTCGGAGCGGGGTGGCTACGACAACTCCAACTTCTGGGGTCGGGGCGGGTCGGCCGACATCCTCACCGCCCCCGGCGAGTACCCGATCAGCCAGCCCGGGCCGGGCTACGGGGATGTCATCGGCGGCCTGACCATCGCCGGCGGCATCTCCGCCGCCCTCTTCCACCGCCAGCGGACCGGCGAGGCGGTGACCGTCGACAACTCGCTGCTGGCCAACGGGGTCTGGGCCACCGGGGCGACCGTCCTGGCCGCCGGCCTGTTCGGGTTCAGCCGGATGCCGCGGGGGGACCGGACCATGATGCCCAACCCGCTGGTCAACAATTACAAGACCAAGGACGACCGCTTCATGTCCCTGATCATGCTGGAGTCGGACCGGTACTGGGCCGACCTGGTCACCAAGCTCGGCCACCCCGAG
>DASZNG010000228.1:0-46083 GCA_035551535.1 Acidimicrobiales bacterium
CTCCTCGTTGGTCCAGCACCCGACCACGTGTTCGATGGCTTCCTTCCACATCTGCCGGGTCTCGGAGGGATCGAGACCGAAGCCCTCGAGCTCGGCTCGGGTGGCCGATCGGCCGGTTCCGAAATCGACTCTTCCGTTGGAGATCAGGTCGAGGACCGCCACCGACTCGGCCGTGCGCACCGGGTGGTTGTAGGGCTTCGGCATCAGGCGGACTCCGTAGCCGAGCCGGATCCGTTCGGTCAGGGCGGCAATGGCGCCGTAGAGGACTTCGGGATTGGAGCAGTGCGAGTACTCCGGCAAGAAATGGTGCTCGACCGTCCAGAGGGCGTCCCATCCGGCCTTGTCGGCGGCGACCGCCTGTTGGAGGGTGTTCTGGTAGGCGACCAGCTCACTGTCGGGTTGCCAGGGTTGGGGCACCGGGATCTCATAGAAGAGGGCGAACTTCATTCACCGAGTCCTTTCGTCGGGTCAGGCCTGGCTCGTCCGCCGGGACCGCGTCAGGACACGTTGGTCGGCGTCGGTGGCTTGCCTTGTGCGCGTGCCTGACTCTCTAGCAGATGTAATGATCGGCCGTCGGTTGGCGATCGTGGGGAGGGCTCGATGCGGGGACTGGTGGACAAGGTAGTGATCGTCACCGGGGCGGCGTCCGGGATCGGCCGGGCGTGTTCGGAACGCCTGGTCGACGAGGGGGCCACGGTGATGGGTGCCGATCGCGTCGACTGGACATTCGACCCGCCGGCGGGGGGATCCTGTTCATTCCACCGGGTCGACGTCAGTGACGAGGCGTCGGTCGCGGATCTGGTGGCATCGACGGTCGGCGCCTTCGGTCGCATCGACGGCCTGGTGAACGCGGCCGGGGTTGCCGGCGGGGGGCCGGTGCACTCGCTCGATGAAGACGAGTGGCTCCGGGTCATTTCCGTCAACCTCACCGGCACCTATTTGATGGCCAAGCACGTCATCGGGCACATGCTCGGACAACCGGTGGTCGCCGGATCCCGGGGCTCGATCGTGACGCTGGCCAGCATCGAGGGCCTGGAGGGAACCGCGGGAGGCAGCGCCTACAGCGCCTCGAAGGGTGGGGTGGTGCTGCTGACCAAGAACATGGCCATCGACTATGGGGGGCGCGGCATCCGGGTCAATGCCATCTGCCCGGGTTTCATCGACACGCCGATGACCGCCGGGGTGTTTGCCCTCCCGGGGATGGACAGGACCCTTGGCTTGCTGATCGACGAGCACAAGCTGCGCCGGATGGGACGACCGGCCGAGATCGCCGCGGCGGCGGCGTTCCTCCTCTCCGACGACGCATCGTTCGTCACCGGGGTGGCCTTCCCGGTGGACGGGGGCTACACCGCCGGGCGCGACCACGCCGTCACCCAGCTGCTGGGTCTTTCGGGTTCCGAGGCGTAACTGGTCTGCCACCCGGGAGCCGACATGGAGCGCAGAGTCTCGTTGCACCGGTCATGTGATGATGTTCACAAGCGGGACGAGCCATGCCCGACAATGCAGCGTTTATCCGGGCCCGCTGGGTGGGTATGTAGTTGAGTAGACAAGCTGAAGCCGGCCGGTACCGGCACTGTTGGGCCGGGGCAGGCCGCCTGTGAAAAGGGGTGCTCATGGCAACAGAATCAGTGGAGATGCGGCGGATCGGGGAAACGCCAGTGCCGGTGGCTCCCGCGGTGAGCCGAACGGCAGATCCGGCGCCACTCGGACTGGCCGCCTTCGCGATGACCACCTTTGCCTTGAGCGTGGCAAATGCCAAGATCTGGGGACCGGGGGCAGACGCGGCTCTGGCCCTGGCCCTGGTGTATGGCGGAGCCGTGCAGCTCCTGGCCGGGATGTGGGAGTTCACCCGGAGGAACACCTTCGGCGCCCTCGCATTCTCCTCGTTCGGTGCCTTCTGGATCTCGTACTACGTGTTCGGGAAGTTCGTGGCTGGCGGCCTCGCCAGTTCCGATGTGCCGGTGGCGGTGGGCGTCTTCCTACTGGGATGGACGATATTCACCTTCTACATGATCGTTCCTTCGCTCCGGGTCAGTGCCGCAGTGGCCCTGGTCTTCGTGTTGCTGACGGCGACGTTTGTTCTTCTGACCATCGGGGCATTCCAGAACCAGCCCAACCTCACCAAATGGGGCGGTTACGTCGGTATCGCCACTGCCGCGGCCGCCTGGTATGCGTCGTTTGCCGGTGTGGTGAATGAGACATTCAAGAAGCCGATCGTCCCCACCATTCCGCTGGCTCCGAAATCCTGACCGGGCGCCCAACTGCGCGAAGCTGATGGTCGGGAGGTAAGGAACATGAGCGAGGTTGTGCAAAACGGGCGAGCGGAGGAGGGCCTCTCGGCCCTCCTCCACGAGGTCCGTCGGTTCGAACCACCACCGGCGTTCGCGGCCCAGGCCAACGCCAAGCCGGGGATCTACGCCGAGGCGGACGCCGATCCCACCGCCTGGTGGGAGCGACAGGCCGATCGGCTCGACTGGGCGCAGCGCTGGACCCAGGTGCTGGACTGGAAGGTCCCGTTCGCCAAATGGTTCGTGGGGGGCAAGCTGAATGCCTCGGTCAACTGCGTGGATCGCCACGTGGCCGCCGGCCGGGGGGCCAAGATCGCCTTCCACTGGGTTGGTGAGCCCGAGGGGGACACCCGGTCCATCACCTACACCCACCTGAAGGACATGGTGTGCCAGGCGGCCAACGCCCTCACCGAGTTGGGGGTACAGGCCGGTGACCGGGTCTGCATCTACATGCCGATGATTCCCGAAGCAGTGGTGGCGATGCTGGCCTGCGCCCGCATCGGGGCCCCCCACATGGTGACGTTCGGCGGGTTCTCGGCGGAGGCGCTGGCCAGTCGCATCCTCGACGGGGATGCCCGGATCGTGATCACCGCCGACGGCGGTTACCGACGTGGTGCGCAGGCCGCGCTGAAACCCAACGTCGACGAGGCACTGAAACAGTGCCCGGATGTCCGATCGGTGGTCGTCGTCCGCCGGACCGGCCAGGATGTCGAGTGGCAGGAGGGTCGGGATCTCTGGTGGCATGAGGTAGTCGACCGACAACCGACGGATCACGAAGCGCAAGCCTTCGACGCCGAGCAGCCGCTCTACATCATGTACACCAGTGGGACCACGGCCAAGCCGAAGGGAATCCTCCACACCACCGGCGGCTATCTCACTCATTGCGTCACCACCCACCGGCTGATCTTCGACGTGAAGCCGGAGACCGACATCTTCTGGACCGCCGCCGACATCGGCTGGGTCACCGGGCACAGCTACATCGTCTACGGTCCGCTGGCCAACGGCGTCACCTCCATGATGTACGAGGGAACTCCCGACGCCGGTGGGCGCGACCGCTGGTGGAAGATTATCGAGGACTACAAGGTCACCATCCTCTATACCGCCCCCACCACCATCCGGACATTCATGAAGTGGGGAGAGGAGCACCCGGCCGGCCACGACCTCTCGAGCCTGCGGCTCCTCGGGTCGGTGGGGGAGCCCATCAACCCCGAGGCGTGGATGTGGTATCGCAAGAACATCGGCGGCGACCGCTGCCCGGTGGTGGACACCTGGTGGCAGACCGAGACGGGGGGGATCATGATCACCCCGCTGCCGGGGATCACCGCCACCAAGCCCGGCGCGGCCATGCGGCCGTTCCCGGGTATCAGCGCCGATGTGGTCGACGACGCCGGGAAGTCGGTCGGCAAAGGCGCCGGCGGTTACCTGGTGCTCGACCGCCCGTGGCCGGGCATGCTCCGGGGCATCTGGGGTGACCCGAAGCGCTACGAAGAGACCTACTGGTCCCGGTATCCGGGCCGCTACTTCGCCGGCGACGGGGCGAAGTGGGACGAGGACGGTGACTTGTGGTTGCTGGGCCGGGTCGACGACGTGATGAACATCTCCGGACACCGCATCTCCACCACCGAGGTGGAGCACGCGCTGGTCGGTTTCCCCCGGGTGGCCGAGGCCGCAGTGGTCGGGGCCAGCGACGACACCACCGGGCAGGCCATTGTCGCTTTCGTCACCGCCAAGGGCGAGGTGTCGGACGCGGAGAACGAGGGCGACACCTTGGTGAAAGAGCTGCGGGACCACGTGGCCAAGGTCATCGGGCCCATCGCCAAACCTCGACAGATCATCCTGACCCCCGACCTCCCGAAGACCCGGAGCGGCAAGATCATGCGGCGCCTGTTGAAGGACGTGGCCGAGCATCGGGAACTGGGGGATGTGACCACCCTCCTGGATCCGACGGTGGTGAACCTGATCGACGAGCAGATCCGGGCAGGCGGGGGCACCGAGGCCGACTGAGCGGCACCCGGCTCGGAGACGCTGACCACCCGAACCGCGGGGCCACGATGGGGTCGGCAGGTTGGTGGCCGGTTGGTCACCCGCACCCCCTTGATCGGGGTGGCGGGCGGCCGTGGGCTTCAAGTCCGCGATCGATGTCCGGAGGTGGCGACGGTTTTGATCCGCTGATTGCTAGCGTCATTGGCCATGGCTCGCCGAGATCGCCGACGGGGCGGCGCACACAGTGCACCCCGGGGTGGGAACGGGAGTTCTGCGGCCACTGGCCACGGTGACGCGGCCACCGGCCAAGGTGAGGCAGCCTCGCCTCCGTCCGAACCGACCGGATCCGAGTCGGCGGATGGTGGTCCGGCCGGTGAGCCGGTGGCGGTACCCGGGGCCGTCCCGGGCGGTGCCGAGGCCGCGGTGGTCCCGGAGCTGGCGGTCACCCGCCAGGCGCTGAGGGCCCAGCGGCGCAAAAACAAGCAGAAGCGGAACTGGCTCGACCGGGTGCTCCTGGGCGCCGTGGTGTTCGTGTCCTTGCTGCTGGTGCTGGTTGGGGCCGGGTACGGGTACGTCCAGTACCGCTTCCATCAGGTTTCGAAGGTGACCGTCAAGCACCTGAAGACGGCTCCGGTCGGCAAGCCGTTCAACGTGCTGCTCATCGGGTCGGACTCACGCCTGGGGGAGTCATCCTCCGATGCTTCCCATTTCGGGTCATCGAGCGTCACAACCGGTCAGCGAAGTGACGTGGTCAAAATTCTCCACGTTGATCCGGCCACCGGCCAGATCAGGGTCTTGTCCATTCCCCGAGACACGGTGATCGCGGTAGCCGGCGACACCAGCCAAATCGGGAAGTACAACCGGATCAACGCCACCTACAACAACGGACCGGATCAGCTGGTCCAAACAATCGAAGCCGACTTCGGCATCCCGATCAGCCATGTGGTTCAGATCGACTTCGAGGGTTTCCGGGGGGCAGTCGACGCCATCGGTGGGATTTGGCTCAACTTCCCCTACCCGGCCAAAGACGTCCAAACCGGGCTCGATATCACCACCACCGGGTGCCAGCACGTGAATGGTGGCTATTCCCTGGCGGTGGCTCGTAGCCGCGACTATGAGTACTACAAGAACGGGTATTGGCAGTATGACGGGACCGGTGACTACGGCCGCATCGTGCGCCAGAACGCCTTCCTGAAGGCGCTCATCAATCAGGCGGAAACCAAGTACAACCCACTCACCCTCAACGCCTTCATCGGGTCCGTGGTCCAAGGGGTCACCATCGACTCGACCTTCAATGTCGCCGGGCTCATCTCGCTGGCCCGGGAGTTCCACGCCTTTGCCTCCACTTCCCTGGTGACCGCGACCCTTCCCACCTACGGTGCCGACTCTGACGTATTCGGCTATCTGGGGTCGGTGCTCTATGTCCAGCAGCCCGCCGCCGATCAGGTGATCGCCCAGTTCTTGGGCGAGGCCCCGGAAACGGTCATCGCCCCGCCACCCGATCCCTACGGGAGCCCGGCCACAACCACCACCACCTCCACCACCGAGGCCAGCTCGGGCGGGAGTACTCCGCCGACCAATGCCCCCTCGACCACCACGACCACCATCCCGTCGGACTTCGACCCCACCCCCTGCACCCCGTAGGTGTGCGAGTGAGGGCGGTCAGACGCTGGCGGTCTCCGACTCGGCGTCATCGAGGCCCTGGGCCAGCGTGTTCCAGCTCAGCGTCGCGCATTTGATGCGGACCGGGAACTTCACCACGCCCTGGAGGGCGGCAAGCTCGCCCAGCGAATTGACATCAAGAAGCTGAGCTTCGGCCGCGTCGGCCTCGTCGGGAGAATCTTTGCCCGGGAGGGTCGACTCATGGATGGACATCATCCCCTTGAAGGTCCGGATCAGATCCCGGACTTCGGGAACCGGCTTCCCCTTGACCGCGGCCGACATCAGCGAGGCGGAGGACTGGCTGATCGAGCAGCCGGTCCCGCCGATCTTGATGTCGGAGACGGCTCCGTCACTGACCTGGAGGGTGACCACGATCTCGTCCCCGCAGAGGGGGTTGAATCCCTCGACCCGTTGGGCGGGGGGAGACGGAAGCTCACCCCGGTTCCGGGGCGACCGGTAGTGATCGAGAATGATCTCCCGGTAGAGATCCTCGAGGCCGGCCATCAGCTCGCCTTCCTCGGCATTGCCCGGGACAATTCACAGGTGACAACGGTACGAATCACGGCACCAGGGTACCGGGATGGGGTCATCCGAAAAACGCCCCGGTCTCGGCCAGCGCATCGACCAGGGTGTCGACATCGGACTCGTCGTTGTAGAGGGCGAACGAGGCCCGGGCGGTGGCGTTGACCCCCAGGCGCCTCATGAGCGGCTTGGCGCAGTGGTGCCCGGCCCGTACGCAAACGCCGTACTGATCCAGGATCTGCGAGATGTCATGGGGGTGGATGTCACGGAAGGCAAAGGAGATGACACCGCCGCGCTGGGTCGGATCCTTGGGCCCGAAGATGTGGATGTCGTCGCCGAAACGCTCGGCCAGGGTGCGCATGGCATAGCTGGTCAAGGAGATCTCGTGGGCCCGGACCGAGTCCATGCCGATGGCCGACAGGTACTCAACCGCCGCGCCCAGGCCGATCGCCTCGGTGATCGGCGGGGTCCCCGCCTCGAACCGCCACGGGAGATCGTTGGGGGTGAACCCCTCCTTGCGGACATCGAGGATCATCTCCCCCCCACCCAGGAACGGGGGGAGCGCGGTGAGGAGCTCGTCCCGGCCCCAGAGCACCCCGATGCCGGTGGGGCCGAGCATCTTGTGGGCGCTGAAGGCCAGGAAATCGCACCCCAGGGCGGAGACGTCGGTGGGCAGGTGGGGAACGGACTGGGCGGCGTCGGCCACCACCACCGCGCCGGCCTGGTGGGCGGCCCGGGCGATGTCGGCCACCGGGTTCAGCGTGCCCAGGACATTGGACATGCAGGTGATCCCGACCAGCTTGACCCCGTCGAGCAGGCGTTCGAAGTCGTCGAGAATCAGGGCACCGTCATCGTCGATGGGGATCCACCGGATCGAGAGGTTCCGTTCCTCGGCCAACATCTGCCAGGGCACGATGTTGGCGTGGTGCTCCATCTCGGTGAGGAGGATGGCGTCACCGGAATCCAGGTGGGTGCGACCCCAGGTGTGGGCGACCAGGTTCAGGCCCTCGGTGGCGTTCTTGGCGAAGAGGATCTCCCGCGACGGGTTGGGCGCCCCGATGAATTGACCGACCGCCACCCGGGCGGCTTCGAACCGGCGGGTGGCTTCCTCGGCGATCCCGTACACGCCACGGTGGACGTTGGCATGAGTGGTTTCTTCGTAGCTGCGCATGGCATCGAGCACCTGCCGCGGGCGCTGGGAGGACGCGGCCGAGTCCAGGTAGGTGATCGGGTGCCCGTTGACCACCTGGGCGAGGAGGGGAAAATCCTTCTTCAACACTTCGACGTCCACGCCGCGCGCCACGTTGGTCAGGCCCGCCATGCGTCGTATCCTTCCGTCTCCAACTTCTTGTACAACTCGGGTCCCCCGTCGGCCACGATGGCCCCGTCAATGATGAGATGGACCCGGTCGGCTTCCAACTCGTCGAGCATGCGCTGGTAGTGGGTGATCACCACCACGCCGAGTTCCGGTCGGTTCTCCCGAACCGTGTGGACACCCCGGGCGACGGTGCGGAGGGCATCGACATCCAGCCCGGAGTCGGTCTCGTCGAGGATGGCCAGTTCGGGATCGAGCATGGCCATCTGGAGAATTTCATTGCGCTTCTTCTCGCCGCCGGAGAATCCCTCGTTGAGATGGCGCTCCCCGAACTCGGGGTCCATCCCCAGCTTCTCCATCCACTCCATCATCATCAAGCGAACCTCCAGCACCGACATGTCCATGCCCCGGCGGGCGGACAGTGCCTGGCGGAGGAACTGGATGACCGGCACCCCGCCGATGGCCTCCGGCTCCTGAAAGGCCAGGAACATCCCGGCTTTGCCGCGGACGTCGGTCGGCCAGGAGGTGACGTCCTCGCCCCGGAACCGGATGGTGCCGGAGGTGACCAGATACGCGGGGTTGCCCAGCAACACCTTGGCCAGGGTCGACTTGCCCGAACCGTTGGGACCCATGACCGCATGCACCTGGCCCGATTCCACCGTGAGATTCACACCCCGGAGGATGGGCGTGCCGTCCACCGACACGTGGAGCTCCTCCACCTCGAGAAGTGGAGCGGTTGAGGCGCGGTTCGTGTCTGTCCCTTCGCTCACACCCCGATCCTATCCTCCCCTCGGCATTTCTCCTACCGTCATAGGAGGAATAGGGACACCCGGCCTTGCCACCAGGAATTTCCTGGATCAAACAGGCGGCCACTACCCTGACCGGATGGCAGATCCGTGGACGTACGCCGGACCCGTCGCGCAGCTCAAGGCCTACAACGGGGACGTCACCCTGGTCGACGAGTCCACCTTCACCATCAGCGGGGGGGCCGGGGACATCTCGGTCGGGGGCGCCCAGGGACTGTTCGTGCGGGACACCCGGATCATCTCCCGGTTCGAACTGCTGGTCAACGGGTCGCGAACCGAACCGCTGGCCGCGGTCACCGACGATCCGTTCTCTTCGACCTTCGTCTCCCGGTGCCTGCCCCCGCCCGGCCGGGCCGATTCGACGCTCATGGTATTCCGGTCGCGCTACGTGGGTCAGGGCATGCGGGAGGACATCACCATCCACAACTTCGGGGACGAGCCGTCCTTCTGTTCGGTGGAACTCTTCGTGGGGGCGGACTTCGCCGACCTGTTCGCGGTGAAAGAGGGTCGGGTCGGGGACGGCCCGCACGCCGACCCGGTCACCGGGACGGTCACCGTCGAGATCAACGGCGGTAGAGCGAACGGTTCGGGCCGGCCATTGCCGGGGGAGGGCGTCCCCACCATGAGCTTCTCCTACCGTCGGGGTGGGGTCACCCGCGGCGCCGAAGTCCGGTTTTCCGGGCCGGTCAGCCTGGTCGAGGACCTCGCCACCTTCGAGACCATCGTTCCCGCCCGGGGGGTCTGGCAGACCTGCGTGGAGGTGGCGCCGGTGATCGACGGGACCGGCATCAATCCCCGGTACCGGTGCGGGCAGCCGGTGGAACGGGCCGAGCCGGCCGAACGGCTGGCCCGGTGGCGCCGCCAGGTTCCCCAGGTCGACACCGACCACCCGGGGCTCAAGAGCGTGGTGGCCCGGAGTGCCGAGGATCTCGGCGCGCTGCGCATCTTCGATCCCGACTACCCCGAACGGATGGTGGTGGCGGCCGGCGCGCCGTGGTTCATGACCGTCTTCGGACGCGACTCGCTGCTGACGGCCTGGATGGCATTGCTGGTGGATCCCGACCTTGCCCTCGGGGTGTTGCAGACCCTGGCCCGGTTCCAGGGGAACGAAGTCGATCCCCGCCACGATGAGCAGCCCGGGCGGATCCTCCATGAGATGCGCTTCGGCGACGCCGCCTCGCTGTCGCTGGGTGGCGGGAGCATCTACTACGGAACCGCCGATGCCACCCCGCTGTTCGTGATGCTGTTGGGCGAGCTTCGCCGGTGGGGGGTGGCCGGCGAGTTGGTGGACGAGCTGTTGCCCAATGCCGAACGGGCCATCGAGTGGATCGAGCATTTCGGCGACGCCGACGGCGACGGTTATGTCGAGTACCACCGGGCCACCGACCGCGGGCTCGCCAACCAGGGGTGGAAGGACAGCTGGGACGGGATCCGCTACGCCGACGGCCGGGTGGCCGAGGCGCCGATCGCCCTGTGTGAGGTCCAGGCCTACACCTACGGCGCCTATCTGGCCCGGGCCCACTTCGCCTACGAGGCGGGGGACTCGTCCACCTTTCAACGGTTCCGGGCCAAGGCCACCGAGTTGAAGACCGCCTTCAACCGCGACTTCTGGCTCGAGGAGAAGGGGTGGTTCGCCATCGGCCTCGATGCCGACAAGCGGCCGATCGACTCCCTGACCTCCAACATCGGCCACTGTCTGTGGACGGGGATCGTCGACGAGGACAAGGCCGGCCAGATCGCGGCCAAGCTGGTGTCACCCGAGATGTTCAGCGGGTGGGGAGTCCGCACCCTGGCTTCCGACAGCGGCGGCTACAACCCGATCAGCTATCACTGCGGCTCGGTGTGGCCACACGACACCGCCATCGTCGCCGCCGGCCTGGCCCGCTACGGCTACGACGGCCACGCCCAGAAATTGATCCTGGCCCTGCTCGACGCGGCGGTGGCCCAGGGCGGCCGCCTGCCCGAGCTGTTTAGCGGCCTCGACCGCGGCGAGCTGAGCGTGCCGGTGGGCTACCCGACGTCTTGTTCGCCGCAGGCCTGGTCGGCGGCGTCCCCGCTGCTCTGCCTGCGCACGCTCCTCCGCCTCGACCCATGGGTGCCGCGGGGCAAGACCTGGGTGTGCCCGAATCTGCCCGAAGGCATCGGTCATCTGAAGGTGGAGGGGATTCCGCTGGCCGGCTCCCGGGTGACCATCGAGGTGGGCGACGACGTCCCGGGGGGCATGACCATCACCGGGCTCCCGCCCGAGATCGAGGTGATCCGCGAGCCCCGGCACCCGGCCACCGCCGTCTGACCGAGGTTCGCCGGCGACGGGCTGCCCGAGGCTTGCCGGTGACGGCAGCACCGAGGTTCGCCGGCGACGGGCTGCCCGTCGCCGGACACCCGGTCACCAGCCCCGGTCGACCCACTCCTGCAGGTGCGGGGACTCGGCGCCGAGGGTGGTGCTGTTCCCATGGCCGGGAAGGACCAGGGTGTCGGGCCCGAAGTCGGCGAACAGGCGCCGCTCGATCGAGGAGATGATGGTGGCGAAGTCGGCGTTCTCGAACGAGGTGTTTCCCGGACCGCCGGGGAACAGGGTGTCCCCGCTGAAGAGGAGCGGGGTCCCCTCGACGGCGAAACACATCGACCCGGGGGTGTGCCCCGGGGTGGCAATGGTGGAGACCCGGAGCCGGCCCACCGCCAGCGTCGAGGCATCCTCCAGGATCAGGTCGTAGGAGGGGAGCATCCCGGCGTCGGCCTGGGTCACCGCCACCTCGAAGCCGGCGTTCCGCACCGACTCCACCGCCTGGATGTGGTCCCAGTGGCCGTGGGTCTCGACCACCTGGCCCACCCCGAGGTCGCGGCACAGCTCGAGGAGGAGATCGTGCTCGTTGGCGGCGTCGATGAGCATGGCGTCGCCGGTCTGGCGGCAACGGAGGATGTAGACGTTGTTGTCCATCGGGCCGACCACGACCCGGTGGACCTCGACGTCGGTGTCCTGGTAGTCGATGATGGTGCTGGCCATCGGGCTGGGTTCCTCCTCGGGTGAATTCCTGCGGTCGCCGGGCGGCGTCGCCGGGTCCCGCCCCCAACCGGCCAGCGTACAGGTGCGGCCGGGCGGTCGAGCCTGGCGTTACTTGACCCGTTGGTCAACATCGACCCAGTTCTGGTAGACAACGGGTTCACGACGTCCCCAAGGTGGGGGCCGCCCCAGGGGGGATGGAGAACACGATGAACTTCGCCTTCAGCGAGGAGCAGGACGAGCTTCGCAAAGCGGTCAAGCGCTTTCTCGAGGACAAATCACCGGAGACGGAAGTCCGACGCTTGATGGAGACCACCGAGGGCTACGACACCGCGGTGTGGACCCAGATGGCCGATCAGCTCGGCCTCCAGTCGCTGACCATCCCCGAAGAGTTCGGCGGGTCGGGATTCTCCTATGTCGAGCTCATCGTGGTGCTCGAGGAGATGGGAGCCGCGCTGCTGTGCGCACCGTTCTTCTCCACGGTGGCCCTGGGCGCCAACGCCATCCTCACCTCCGGGGACCAGAAGGCGAAGGAAGAGCTGTTGCCCGGGATTGCCTCCGGGGAGACCATCGCCACCCTGGCTCACACCGAGGACAGCGGGAAATGGGACACCGACAGCGTGACCCTGACCGCCACCCCGTCGGGCGACGGATGGTCGCTGAACGGCCACAAGTCGTTCGTGATCGACGGCCACGTGGCCGACCTCGTCCTGGTGGTGGGCCGGACCGACGCCGGGATCAGCCTGTTCGCGGTCAAGGGCGATGCCGACGGCCTCACCCGCACCCCGCTGGCCACCATGGACCAGACCCGCAAGCAGGCCCGCCTCGAGTTCGCCGACACGCCGGCCCGGTTGATCGGGTCCGACGGGGGCGCCTCGGCCGGGCTGTCGAAGACCCTCGACCTGGCCGCGGTGGCGCTGGCCGCCGAGCAGGTGGGCGGGGCCCAACGGTGCCTCGACAGCTCGGTGGAGTACGCCAAGACCCGGATCCAGTTCGGCCGGCCGATCGGGAGCTTCCAGGCCATCAAGCACAAGTGCGCGGACATGCTGCTGGAGGTGGAGTCGGCCAAGTCGGCGGCCTACTACGCCGGTTGGGCGGCGGCCGAGGACTCCGACGAGCTCCCGGTGGTGGCCAGCCTGGCCAAGTCCTACTGCTCGGAGGCCTACTTCCATGCCGCCGCCGAGACCATCCAGATCCACGGGGGCATCGGCTTCACCTGGGAGCACCCCGCCCACCTCTACTTCAAGCGGGCCAAGTCCTCCGAGTTGCTGCTGGGCGACCCCTCCTACCACCGGGAGCTCCTGGCCCAGCGGATCGGTATCTGACCGCCAGCGGCTGGCTGGATGTCATCCCCGGGACCGACGGCGGACGGGCGACTTGACGGCGGCGGCGCGGCGATCGGAGCCGGGTCGGCGACGCCGTCCTGCGACCGGCGCACCCCCGGATATGGCGTAGCGTCTCCGAAATGACCGGACCCCGAAGGCTGATTGGTTGGCTGCTGCTGGTGCTGGTGGCGGTGCTCGCCGCCGGCGGCGCGGCGCTGGGCGTGAGCCAGGCCCCCAAGCAGGCCACCCTCCAGGACGCGGTCAAGAACACCCTGAACGCGGCCAACTACACCTCGGACGTGCTCGAGAGCAGCCCGCAGGGCACCCAGACCCAACACCTGGTGTACCAGGCGCCGAGCCGGTTGGGGGGCTACGTGGATTCCGGGACGGTCCGGGTCTACGTGGCGGTCATCGACAGCGTCGAGTACCAGAGCAATCAGGTGTCGCCGTCGGCGTCGACCGCCCACCTCACCTTCCAGAAGCAGTCCAGCCAACCCGCCTCCTCCTACGACCCGGTCCACGAATATGTCGCACTGGCCAAGAACGCCAAGCACGTGAAGCAGAAGGGTGACACCTACACCTTCACCGTCACCCAGCAGGGGCAGACGGCGTCCTTCAGCGCCACCGTGATCGGCCAGTACCTGTCGGCCCTCACCATCACCGCCAGCGGCGCCCAGTTGTCGCTGGCCGTCTCGTCGGTGAACTCGTCGCCGCCGGTGGCCCTGCCCGGTGGGGCCAAGGTGGTGGCGGCCCCGACCACCACGGCGCCGGCCCCCACCACCACGGCGCCGCCCACCGCCACCACCGCACCCGCCACTACCGCACCGACGACCGCCACCACCGCACCCGCCACCACCACCACCGGTTGAGCCCCGGGCGGGCCGCGGCGCCCGCAGGCGGGGCCGCGCCCGACGCGCCCGGGCGATCGACTATCCCGGGGTCCCGACCTCGGCGATGCCGTCGTCGATGGCCTGTCGGAGCTGGCGGGCATGGCCGGCCGGATCGGCGGCGTCGGTCAGCCAGCGAACCGCGACGAAGTGGCGGGCCCCGGCCCCGATCATCTCTCCGACGGTGTCGGGGTCGACCCCCCCGGTGATCCAGACCGGCCACGGGGAGAGGAAGACCGCCTCCCGGATGTAGCCGAGGCCGGTCCCGGGTCGGCCCGGCTTGGTCGGGGTGGCGTGCACCGGCCCGGCCGAGACATAGTCCACCGGCAATTGCTGGTCGACCGCGGTCGCCAGCTCGGCCCGGGCATGGGTCGACAAGCCGAGCAACCGGTGATCGCCGAGTTGGGCGCGCGCCGCCCGGGCGGGGAGGTCGTCCTGGCCCACGTGCACCCCGTCGGCGTCGACGGCGACGGCGAGGTCGGGCCGGTCGTTGAGGATGAAGGGCACCCGGTGGCGGGCGCAGACCTGCTGCACGACCCGGCCCCGGGCGATCAGATCCGGGTCGGCGAGGTGCTTGTCGCGGAGCTGCACCACGTCGACCCCGCCGGCGATGCAGGCGTCGACGAACGCCTCGAGGTCGTCGCGGTCCGGCGTGCACAGGTAGAGCCGGCGCTCGGACAGGTCCCACCGGCGGGCCGGCGGGTCGGGGGCCCCGTCCGTCAACTGGTGGCGGACGCCTGGGCCTTGGCCTGGGCTTTCTTCTTCTGCTTGAACTGCCGGACCTTGAGCAGGGCGGCGGGGGAATCGATGTCGGCCACCGACTGGAAGGTCCCGGCCTGGCCGTAGGGGGTCGACACCTTCTGCCACCCCGGCGTCTTCAGCCCCATCTGCTTGCCCAGCAGCGCGATGAAGATGCGCGCCTTCTGGGCGCCGAACCCGGGCAGGGCCCGGATGTTGGCCAACAGCTGCTTGCCGTCGGCGGCCGAGGTCCAGACCGCGGCGGTGTCACCGTGGTAGGTGTCGGTGATCAGGCGGCAGACATCTTGGACCCGACTGGCCATCGAACGCGGGAAGCGGTGGAGGGCGGGGCGGGCCGCGAAGATGTCGGCGAGCGCCTCGGGATCCATGGCGGCGATCTTGGCGGCGTCGAGTGAGCCGCCCAGCCGCTCCTGCAATTCGAAGGGAGAGGTGAACGCCTTCTCCAACGGGATCTGCTGATCCAGGACCATCCCGATGACCAACGCCAGAGGGTCGTCGGTGAGGAGCTTGTCGGCGGCCGGATTGCCACTCAATTGGATCACCCGGCCAGGCTAGTCGGGAGTATCAGGATCGGCCCAGCGGTCGGCGGGAGGCGGTTCGACGCCTGGATGAGCCGCCTCGACGACCCCGGGACGGGCTCGGGGCCCGGTGTCGCGTCCCGCTGACGGTGCCCGAGCCGTCCTCATCCCGACGGCGGAAAGTGTCTAGTCTTTGTACGCCGTCCGGGGAGACGTAGGTTTTCGGGCTGCCACATGCCGTCGGCGTGGCGGAAGGAATCAAGTGGGGCAGGCCAAGCAGAGACCGAAGGATGCCAAGCACAAACCGGCGCATGCCAAGAGGCGGCGCCGCCATGCGTTGCAGATTTCGGTCGTCTTGGTTGCCGTGGTGCTGGCCACCGGCGCGGCCATCGTCACCACCTCCATCGCCGTCTCCGCCGATCGACCGACGCTCGCCGCCACCCCGCCGACGCTCGCCGCCACCCCGCCGACCCTGCCGACCCTGCCGACCCCACCGACCCCGCCGACCCGCACGCCGAATGCGCCGGCGATTGTGATCGCCGACTCGACCAGTCAGGACCTCTCCGGCGGGTGGCTCATGTCGAGCCACGGCGAGTATCTGCTCTTCGTCTCGACCTCGTTCGGCGACCCCCGGGACAACATCCCGATGCTGACCGGTTCCCCCGGGCACTGGTCCGCCGCCGTTGACGCCCTCCCCACCCTGCCGGCCTGGGCGGTTCCCGTCTCCCGGGGCGGCACCACCTGGGAACCGGAGGTCCACCGCTTCGGTGCGACGTATGTCCTGTACTACTCGGCCAAGATGGCCGGAGTGACCCCCGCGACCCAGTGTCTGGGCACCGCCGTGGCCACCTCGGCCGCCGGGCCGTACTCGCCGTCGCCTCAGCCCATCGTCTGTCAGCGGGATCAGGGCGGGGACATCGACCCACAAGCGGTCATGGACGACACCTCGTCGCCGTCTCGCCCGTACCTGGTGTGGAAGAGCGACAACAACTCCACCAACCACACCGGCACCGACCTCATCTGGTCCCAGCCTCTGGCGCCCGACGGTCTGACGGTGGAGGGCTCGCCGACCACCATCTACGGCCTCAGCCAGGTTCCCGCCTGGGCCAATCCGATCATCGAAGCCCCGCAGATGGTCGAGGCCCCCAACCGGACCTGGTGGCTGTTCTACTCCGGTGGGGACGGATTTGGTGGGCCCAACTACGCGGTGGGGGTGGCCAAGTGCGACGGGATCAGCGGGCCGTGCACCGCGACGGGAACCGAGCCACTGGTCGGCAGCAACGCTCAGGGCGTCGGGCCGGGAGAGGAAACCATCTTCCAAACCAGCGGATCATCGAGCGACCCTACGACCTGGGTGCTGTACAACCCCTGGCACGGGAACATCCCCTACCGTTGGTTCCGTCCGGTGGTGGCGGCCAAGATCGGCTGGAATCGCGCGGGCCCCTACGTCGCGGAGGCGGGCACGTTTCCGGCTCCGTCGGGAGCGTGACCACCCCGGGGTCTTGAGCCGCCGGGTCAGCAGGGCGGGCCGGCCAGCCGGGTCGACAGGATCAGCGGGCCCAGGGATCGCCGGCGGAGGCGTCGATCCCGTACTGGTGGATGGCCTTGGAGACCACGTCGGGCTGGAGGTCCCCGGTGGCCACCAGCCCGTCGAGGACGGCCACCACGATGTGGGCGGCGTCGATCTCGAAGAACCTCCGCAAGGTGTCCCGGGTGTCGGAACGACCGAACCCGTCGGTGCCCAGGGAGGTGAAGTGGCGGGGCACGAACCGGGAGATCTGGTCGGGGACGGCTCTCACGAAGTCGGTCACCGCCACCACCGGGCCCCCCGAGCCGGCCAGGGCCTCGGTGACCAGGGGGACGGTCGGCTCCTCCCCCGGATGCAGCCGGTTCCCGCGCTCGGCCGACAGGCAGTCCTCCCGCAGCGACTTGTAGGAGGTGACCGACCAGGCATCGGCGTCGACCCCCCAGTCATCGGCCAGCAGGGTCCGGGCCTCCATGGCCGCCTGCCAGGCCGTGCCCGAGAAGAGCAGGGTGGCCTGCCTGGGGGCCTGCCGCCCGTTGGATTCGGAGGGCGGCAACCCGACGTGGTCGGCGAACCGGTACATGCCTCTGATGGTCCCGAGGCGCACCCGCTCCGCCTCGGCGGCATCCTCGGGGAGGGCGGGCATCGGGTAGTTCTCGTTGTAGAGGGTGATGTACCAGTAGCGGTCCTCGGGTTCGGGACCCGTCATCCGGTGGATCCCGTCCTCCATGATGACCGCCACCTCGTAGGCGAAGGCCGGGTCGTAGGCGGCCACCGTCGGCACCACCGAGGCCAGCACCAGCGAGTGCCCGTCCTGGTGCTGGAGCCCCTCGCCGTTGAGGGTGGTCCGCCCGGCGGTGCATCCGAGCAGGAAGCCCCGGCCCCGCATGTCGCTCAGCGCCCACAACAGGTCACCCACCCGCTGGAAGCCGAACATCGAATAAAAGAGGTAGCAGGGGAGGAGCGGCTCACCCCAGGTGGCGTAGGCGGTGGCGGCGGCGGTGAAGGTGGCGGTGGCCCCCGACTCGGTGATGCCCTCTTCGAGGACCTGGCCGGTCTCGCTCTCGGCGTAGTGGAGGGCCAGGTCGGCATCGACCGGGGTGTAGCTCTGGCCGTCCGGCGAGTAGATCTGCACGTTGGCGATCAAGGGTTCGAGCCCGAAGGTCCGGGCCTCGTCGGAGACGATGGGCACGATGCGTTGTCCGATGGACGGGTCCCGCACCAGGTTCCGCAGTAGACGGGCGAAGGCCATGGTGGTGGAGGCCGAAAGCTTGCCCGATCCCTGCAGGAACTCGGCGAACACCTCGGGGGCGGGGGCGTCGAGCACCTTCGGGCGGACCCGCCGGAGGGGGAGAGGGCCGCCGAGGGCGCGACGGCGCTCGGCCAGGTAGATGGCGGCCGGGGAGTCGTCCGCCGGCCGGTAGTAGGGGGGCATGTCGGCGTCCAGGGCGGCATCGGGTATCTCGTCCTGGAGGAAGAGCCGGTCTCGGAGGGCCCGGAGCTGCGGCTTGGTCATCTTCTTGATCTGGTGGGTGGCGTTGCGGGCCTCGATCTCGGGGCCGAGGGTCCAGCCCTTGATGGTCTTGGCCAGGATCACGGTGGGGGCACCGACGTACTCGGTGGCGGCCAGGTAGGCGGCGTAGATCTTCTGGTAGTCGTGGCCGCCGCGGGGGAGGGACTGCAGCGCCTCGTCGGAGAGATCGGCGACCATGGCCCGGAGCCGGGGGTCGGGGCCGAAGAAATGCTCCCGGATGTAGGCGCCCGACTCGGTGGCGTACTTCTGGAATTCGCCGTCGACCGTCGAGTTCATCTTCTTGAGGAGGACCCCGTCGACGTCCTTGGCCAGCAGCTGGTCCCAGGCCCGCCCCCACACCACCTTGATCACGTTCCATCCCGCCCCCCGGAACAGCGCCTCGAACTCCTGGATGACCTTGCCGTTGCCCCGTACCGGGCCGTCGAGCCGCTGGAGGTTGCAGTTGACCACGAAGGTCAGGTTGTCGAGGTGCTCCCGGCCGGCCATGCCCAGGCCGCCGATCGCCTCCGGCTCGTCGAATTCGCCGTCGCCGACGAAGCACCACACCCGGCTGGCCGAGGTGTCGGCCAGCCCCCGGGCGTGGAGGTACCGGTTCAGATGGGCCTGGGAAATGGCGTTGATCGGCCCGAGGCCCATCGACACGGTGGGGAACTCCCAGAACTCGGGCATCAGCCGGGGGTGGGGGTAGGAGGACAACCCCTCGCCGCCGACCTCGAACCGGAAGTTGTCGAGTTGCGGTTCGGTCAGCCGGCCCTCCACGAAGGCCCGGGCGTAGATGCCCGGGGAGCCGTGCCCCTGGAAGAACACCTGATCGCCGGCGGCCCCGTTGTCCTTGCCGTGGAAGAAGTGGTTGAAGCCGACTTCGTAGAGGGCGGCGGAGCTGGCGTAGGTCGAGAGGTGGCCGCCGATGGAGGCGGATCGGGCGTTGGCCCGCACCACCATGACCGCGGCGTTCCACCGGATGAAGGCCCGGATCCGGCGCTCGACGTCCTCGTCGCCCGGGAACTGGGGTTCGCGGTCGGTGGGGATGGTGTTGACGTAGGGGGTGGAGACGGTGGCGGGAAAGTCGACGTTCTTGGCCCGGGCCTGCTCGAGGAGACGCAGGAGCAGGTACCGGGCCCGGGTTCTCCCGTGGGCCTCCACCACGTCGTCGAAGGCGTCCATCCACTCCGCGGTCTCGCTGGCGTCGCTGTCGTAGAGCTGGTGGCTGACCCCGTCGAAAAGCATGTACCCATGCTCCCACTGCTCCGGCGGAAACGGAAGCCGGGGGACCGTGGGGGGCGAACCCCGGAGGGACCGGGCGACGGGCAGGTGTGCGGACCCCGTCGGCCAGCGTGCATGCTGTCCCGATGCCCACCACCGAGCAGGACACCGGCCAGGTCACCGTCGTCTACACCGACGGCGCCTGCCGGGGGAACCCCGGACCGGGGGGATGGGGATGGGCGGTCGACGGGAAGCGGTCGGGGACGGGAAGCGATCTCCACGGCAGCGGCGGAGAACCGCACACCACCAACCAGCGGATGGAGATCACCGCGGTGATCGAAGCGCTCCGGTCGATCGACGGGGATGTCCTGGTGGTGAGCGATTCGACCTATGTGGTGAATTGCTTCCGGCAGAAGTGGTACGTGGGATGGAAGCGCCGGGGTTGGCGCAACTCCCAGGGGAAGCCGGTGGCCAACCGCGAGCTGTGGGAACAGCTGCTCGACCTGGCCCTCGACCCGAAGCGCCGGGTGACCTTCGAGTGGGTCAAGGGGCACTCGGGTGACCCGATGAACGACTGGGTGGACCAGTTGGCCACCGAGGCGGCCGCCCTCGAGTGACGGGGGCGGTCGATTCGGTCCGCCGGGCCGGCCGCGATCGGCCGGCGGCGGCCGGTGGGGAAACGGGAGATGGCGGCTTCATCGGTGACCCCGAGAGGCCCGGCACGATCGGCCCGGACCCCGAGAGGGCGATCCGGCGCCGGTTTTGGGTCCGGGCGACGGTTCCCGTAATCTGCAGCCATGGAGATCAACGGAAGCTCAGCCATCATCACCGGGGGCGCATCAGGCCTGGGTGAAGCCACCGCCCGCAAACTCAGCGCCGAAGGCGTCCGGGTCACCCTCTTCGACAAGAACGAGGAGCGGGCCAAGGAGGTCGCCGGCGAGATCGGGGCCAGCGCCAATTACGTCGGCGGTGACGTCACCGACCCCGGGGACTGCCAGAAGGCCGTCGACCAGGCCGCCGATGGAGGCAACCTCCGCATCGCGGTGAACTGCGCCGGGACCGGATGGGTGGGCCGGGTCATCAACCGGGACGGCTCGCCCCACGACTTGGCGCCGTTCCAGTTCATCCAGAACCTGAACGTGATCGGCACCTTCAACGTCATGACCAAGGCGGCCTCGGCCATCGCCACCGTCGAGCCCCAGGCCGACGGCCAGCGAGGGGTGATCGTCAACACCGCATCGGTGGCGGCATTCGACGGCCAGATCGGCCAACTGGCCTACTCGGCGTCGAAGGGAGCCATCGTCGGCATGACCCTCCCGGCCGCCCGCGATCTGGCCGTGGTCGGCATCCGGGTGATGGCCATCGCCCCGGGATTGTTCGACACCCCGTTGTTGGCCATGCTCCCCGAGGAGGCCCGGGCGGAGCTCGGCAAGTCGGTCAACTTCCCCAAGCGGCTCGGGGTCCCGAAGGAGTTCGGCGAGCTGGTGGCCCAGATCGCCAAGAACGACTACCTCAACGCGGAGGTCATCCGGCTCGACGGCGGTATCCGGATGCCTCCGAAGTAGTCCACCCCGGCATCGAGGCGATGGGCCTCGGGCACCGGAAGGGACCGGGGCCTACGCTGCGCCTGTGCGCTACTGGACCGAAGACGAGGTGCGGGCCGAGCTCCCGCGCATGCGGGTCCTGATCGACGCTCTCCGCCGGGGCGAGCACCAGGACACGGTGGCCCGGACCAACGGTCACGAGGTGGGCTCCGACGTCAAGGACGGCAGCGGGGCTGGCCCGGATCCGGTGGACGTACCGTCGGCCCTCGGCGAGCTCGAAGACAAGGGCGTCGTCCTCCGGGACTCCGAGTCCGGGCTCCTCGACTTCCCGGCGGTGACCGACAAGGGGGTCGTCTACCTGTTGTGCTGGAAGCGGGACGAAGAAGAGCTCGGCTGGTGGCATTTCGCCGAGGAAGGCTTCGACGGCAGGAAGCCGCTCCCGTTGCCGTCGGATCTGTGAGCGCGCCCCTGGCCTCGCCGGAGCCAGGGGCGGAGGCGGAGGCGGAGGCGGATGCGGAGGAGAGCATTATCCGCACGGTGGGCCTGACCAAGGTCTACGCCGGCACCGACTTCCGGGCGGTGGACGGGCTCGACCTGGCCATCGGGACCGGGGAGATCTTCGGGCTGCTCGGACCCAACGGTGCCGGCAAGACCACCACCGCCGGCATGCTCACCACCCGGGTGCTACCCACCGGGGGCCAGGCGTTCGTGGGCGGCATCGACGTCGTCGCCCACCCGACCCTGGCCAAGCAGATCCTCGGCATCGTCAGCCAGCAGAACACCCTCGACCGGCAGCTGAATGTCTGGGAGAACCTGTATTTCCACGGGAGGCTGTTCGGGATCTCCGCCGGTGCGTCCCGCCGCATTTCCGACCAGTTGCTCGGTCAGTTCCAGTTGGACAAGTGGGCCACGTCGTCGGTGGAGGCCCTCTCGGGCGGGATGGCCCAGCGGCTGATGGTGGCCCGGGCCGTCTTCCACCGCCCGGCGGTGCTGTTCCTCGACGAGCCGACCGCCGGCCTCGACCCCCAGAGCCGTCTGGCCCTCTGGGACATCCTCGGCCAGCTGAACGCCGACGGCCAGACCATCATGCTCACCACCCATTACATGGAGGAGGCCGACCTCCTCTGCGGGCGGGTGGCGATCATGGACCACGGAAGGATCCTGGCCCTGGACACGCCGGCTGCCCTCAAGCGGGGGATCGACGCCGACACCATCGTCACGGTCACCGCCGGCGGCGACCAGGAGGGGCTGTCCCGCCGGCTGACCAGCCAGATCGAGGGCGTCACCCGGGTCCGTCCGATCGAGGGGGGAGTGGAGCTCCACGTGAAGGGCCACGAGCGGCTGCTCCCCAAGGTGATGGCGGCGGCGGAAGGCGGGGGATTCCCGATCATCGACCTGTCGGTGACCGCCCCGACCCTCGAGACGGTCTTCATCAACCTGACCGGAAAAGAGCTACGAGACTGATGACCATCGCCTCCGCCCCGACCACTGGGGCCCCCATCGAGCGGCAACCCACCCGGTCGGCCGCCTCCACCAGCCGCATCGCCCTCTGGGCGCTGATCCTCCGGGACCTGGTGGTGCTGCGCAAGCACCTGGTGGAGTTCGTCATCCGGACGGTGGTGCAGCCCTTCCTGCTGTGCCTGGTGTTCCTGTACGTGTTCCCGAAGATCGGCCAGGGGATCGGCGGCGGTGGGGGGCCGGGCAGCGAATCGGCCTTCGCCACGGTGCTGGTGGCGGGGGTGGTGGGCATCTCCATCCTCTTCCAGGGGGTGCAGTCGGTGGCCCTGACCATGGCCACCGAGTTCGGCTACACCCGGGAGATCGAGGACCGGGTGCAGGCACCCTGCCCGATCTGGCTGGTGGCGCTGGCCAAGGTGCTCTCCGGGGCGGTGCAGGGCGCCATCTCCGCCATCATCGTGCTGCCCATCGCCTCGGTCGTCCACGCCGGCGGGGTGGAGGCCCACCTGAACCTGCACTGGTGGATCATCCTCACCCTGGTGCCGCTGGCCTGCGTGGGGATGACCTCGCTGGGGCTGTTCCTCGGGACCACCTTCGAGCCCCGCAACATCGGGCTGATGTTCGGCTTCGTGATCCTGCCGGTGACCTTCCTCGGCGGCACCTACTACCAGTGGACCCGCTTGGCCCCGGTCAAGGTGGGCGGATGGCACTGGCTGCAGACGGTGGTCCTCGTCAACCCGCTGATCTACGTCAACGAGGGGATGCGGGCCGCCTTCACCAACGCCTCGCACATGCACCTCTACGTGGTGTACCCGGTGCTGGTCGCCTTCACCGCCATCTTCCTCGGGATCGGGCTCCGGAACTTCCGCCGCCGGGTCCTCTCCTAGGGTCGGTACCGCCCGCCGGCCTATAGGCTGAAAAAGTTGTAGTCGGCACCCATGGATCGAGACTGGAGGTGGTTCCCACGGGACCCCAGGTGGCATCGGAGGACACGGCATCGGGGGGCAGTGGGGCCAAGGGCGGGGGCGACGGCACCTATGACATCGTGGTCATCGGCGGTGGACCCGGAGGCTACGGCGCCGCCCTCTACGGCGCGGCGGCCGGGCTGAAGATCGCCGTCGTCGAGCTCGACAAGGTCGGGGGCACCTGCCTCCATCGCGGCTGCGTGCCGGCCAAGGAATTCCTGGAGACGGCGTCCGTGTACCGGGCGGTGTCGGGGGCGTCAGCGTTCGGGATCGGCGACGCCGCCGACGGGGACGCCAAGCCGTCGGTGGAGTTCGGGGTCAGCCAGGCTCGGAAGCAGAAGGTCGTCGACCAGTTGTTCAAGGGGCTCTCCGGTCTGATGAAGGGTCGGGGCATCGACATCTTCAACGGGACCGGGACCCTGTTGCCCGACCACCGGGTCCGCATCGCCGGTAACGACGGCTCGACCACCGAGATCGCCGGGACCGACATCGTGCTGGCCGCCGGCTCGCTGCCCCGGACCATCCCCGGCTTCGACGTCGACGGGACCATCGTGATGGACTCGGATGACGTCCTCGACCTGGATACCCTCCCCGGCTCGGTGGCGGTGGTGGGCGGCGGGGCCATCGGCTGCGAGTTCGCCTCCCTGTTCGCGGATCTGGGCGCCAAGGTCACGGTGTTCGAAGCCCTGCCCAGCATCCTGGCGCTGTGCGATCCCGACGTCACCAACGTGGTGGCCCGGTCGTTCCGGAAGCGGGGGATCGAGGTGAAGGCGGGCACCCAGCTGCAGGGCCACACCCCGGATCCGTCGGGGAAGGGAACCGTGGTGCTGTTCGGCGACGGCGAGAAGCTGGCGGTCGACGCCGTGGTCGTCTCCGTCGGGCGGAGTCCGCGCACCGAAGGCCTCCTGGCCGAAGGAACCGGGGTGGTGATCGACGAGCGGGGATTCGTGGTGGCCGACGAGCTGATGCGCACCGCGGCTCCCGGGGTGTGGGCGGTGGGTGACGTGGTGGCCGGCACCCCCCAGCTGGCTCATGTGGGATTCGCCGAAGCCATCGTCGTCATCAAGTCGATCCTGGGCGAGCCCGTGCTCCCGGTGAACTACGACCGGGTGCCCTGGGCGATCTACTGCCATCCGGAGGTCGCCTTCGCCGGCCTGACCGAGGAGGCGGCCAAGGCGGCCGGCGTCGACGTGGTGGTGAAGAAGGACCCCTTCGGCGGCAACAGCCGGGCCCGGATCATCGGCGACACCGAGGGGGTGGTCAAGATCATCGCCGAGCGGCGCCCGGACGGGACCACCGGGAAGGTCCTCGGGGTGCACATGGCCGGACCCTGGGTCACCGAGCAGCTGGGGGCCGGATACCTGGCCGTCAATTGGGAAGCCACCCCCGACGAGGTGGCCCAGTTCATCCAGCCGCACCCGTCGTTGTCGGAGAACTTCGGCGAGACCATGCTGGCTCTGACCGGGAGGGGGCTCCACGTTGCCTGACGTGACCATGCCCCAGCTGGGCGAGACGGTAACCGAAGGAACCATCACCAAGTGGCTGAAGACCATCGGCGACCAGGTCGAGCGGGACGAGCCGCTGTTCGAGGTGTCGACCGACAAAGTCGATTCCGAGGTCCCGTCCCCGGCCGGCGGTGTCCTCACCCAGATCCTGGTGGAGGAAGGCGACACGGTGGACGTCGGGACCCGGTTGGCGGTGATCGGCGACAGTGACGCCGGGTCGTCCAACGGCTCGGAAGCACCGGCCGCCGCCAGTACTCCGGCCCCGCCGGCCACCGCCGAGGTGAGCGCTCCACCACCGCCGGCGGCGGCCCCGGCGGCGGCCCCGGCGCCGGCCCCGCCCCCGACAGCACCACCGCCGGCGCCGGCCCCTCCGACACCACCACCGCCAGTGCCGACCGCGCCGGTCGAGGCGGCCGCGACCGCCCCTCGGGCGGGCGACGGGTTGGTTCTCTCGCCGGTGGTCCGGAAATTGCTGAGCGAACACAACATCGACGCCGGCTCGGTCACCGGGACCGGCATCGGCGGCCGGATCACCAGGGACGACGTCGAGGCGGTGATCGCATCCGGAGGCGCCACCGCGCCGCCGGGCGCAGTGGCCGCGCCGGCTCGAGCTCCCGCCGCCGCCGCGCCGGCCGCGCCACCGCGGGCCACGGCGGTTCCTGTGCCCCGGGGAGACGGGCAGGATGAGATCCTCCCGTTCACCAACATCCGCCGTCGGACCGCCGAGCACATGGTCCGGTCCAAGGCCACCTCGGCCCACACCCTGATGGTGAAGGAGGTCGACTACGAACGGGTGGAGCGGGTGCGCCGGTCCCACGGTCCGCGGTTCAAGACCGAGGAGGGGTTCAGCCTCACCTACCTGGCCTTTGCCGCCCGGGCCACGGTGGAAGCCCTCGGAGACTTCCCCCACCTCAATGCCTCGGTCGGGGACGATGCGCTGATCATCCACCACGACATCAACCTCGGGATCGCCGTCGACCTCGACAACGAGGGCCTCATCGTTCCCGTGGTGCACCACGCCGAGGAGCTCACGCTGCGGGGGATGGCCCGCCGCATCCACGACGTGGCCGACCGGGCCCGTACCAAGCGGTTGAACGCCGATGACATCAGCGGCGGCACCTTCTCCATCACCAATGCCGGGCCGTTCGGTACGTTGCTCACCGGAGCCATCATCAACCAGCCGCAGGTGGCCATCCTCTCCACCGACGGGGTATCGCGGAAGCCGGTGGTCGTGGTCCTCCCCGACGGCAGCGAGTCGATCGCCATCCACTCGGTGGGGCTGGCGGCCATGACCTTCGACCACCGGGCCGTCGACGGTGCCTACGTGGCCCGGTTCCTGGCCCGATTGTCGGAGATCCTGAACGAGCGCGACTGGGCCGGAGAGCTCTGAACCAGAACCTGCACGACGAGAGGAATCCCCGTTGAGGGTCCGATGGTTGGGGCGCGTCCAGTATCGGGAGGCGTGGGCGCTGCAGCGCTCGCTGTGTCACCGGTCCCAGGACGATTACCTGCTGTTGCTCGAGCACCCTCACGTCTACACCCTGGGTTCGCACGCCGACGTCGATCACATCCTGGTTGATCCGGCCTCGGTCGGGGCCGACACCGTGCAGACCGACCGGGGTGGCGATGTCACGTATCACGGCCCCGGTCAGTTGGTGGGCTACCCGATCGTCACCGTCGGCGCCGGCCTCCACCGCGGTCCCGATCATGTCCGTCGGGTCGAGCAGGTGGTCATCGACGCGCTGGTGGCCCTGGGACTCGATGCCGATGATGTCGGCCGGCTCGAGGGGTATCCCGGTGTCTGGGTCGGCCTCGACCGACATCGAGCAACCCGGTCGACGGGTGGGGACGAGGCCGGGTCCGGTCCCCGCAAGATCTGCGCCATCGGGGTCCGGACCACCCGCGGCCGGACCATGCACGGATTCGCCCTCAACGTGCACCCCGATCTGTCGATGTTCGGACACATCGTGCCCTGTGGGATCGCCGACAAGCCGGTGACCTCGCTGTCGGCCGAAGGCATCGACGTGACCATGGCCGAGGTCACCGAGGCGGTCATCGCCGCCGCCACCGAAATCTGGGGTCCGCGGGAGGACATCCAGCGAGTGACCGACGGCATCGCTGCCGATTCGGCGGTGCGCGGGGTCGCTCCCGACGGACCCGCGGACATCGTCGGGGTCCCGGTGGCCCTGACCCGGCCCTCGGCCGGGGAACGGTCACTCGATCGCCGGCTCCGGCGCTCGGGCGTCGATCCGCACGCCGGACTGCCGATCCAGGAACGCAAGCCCGAGTGGTTGCGGGTCCAGGCCCGGATGGGCGACGACTACCTGGGACTGCGGCACCAGCTCCGGGATCTGAACCTGGTCACCGTGTGCGAAGAGGCGGGTTGCCCGAACATCTACGAGTGCTGGTCGGACGGGACCGCTACCTTCATGATCAACGGGTCACGCTGCACCCGGGCCTGCGGTTTCTGCCAGGTCGATACCCGGCATCCCCTCCCGCTCGATCCCGCCGAGCCGGAGCGGGTGGCCGAGGCGGTGGCGCGGCTGGGCCTGGCTCATGCGGTGATCACCTGCGTGGCCCGGGACGACCTTGCCGACGGGGGTGCCGGTGGATTTGCCGCCGCCATCGCCGCGGTGCGCCGCCGTTCGCCGAGGACGGCGGTCGAGGTGTTGATCTCCGACTGCAAGGGAGACGAGACCTCGTTACGCACCGTGTTCGACGCTGGCCCGGATGTCCTGAACCACAACATCGAGACGGTCGCCCGCCTCCAGCGCGCGGTTCGGCCGTCGGCCGGCTACGCCCGCAGCCTGGCCGTGCTGGCCCGGGCCAAGGAGGCCGGGCTCACCACCAAGTCGGGGATGATCCTGGGCATGGGCGAGCGCGAGGACGAGGTACTGGCCGCCTTGGCCGACCTGCGGGCGGTCGGGGTCGACATCGTGACGATGGGCCAGTACCTGCGGCCGAGCTCCCGCCATTTGCCGGTGGCCCGGTGGTGGCGACCGGAGGAGTTCGACGGGTTGCGGGACGCGGGGATGGCCATGGGTTTCAGCCATGTCCAGGCGTCGCCCCTGACCCGGTCGAGCTATCACGCCCGGGAAGCCGCCGAGTCGTCGTCGCCCGGACCGGGCGGTGTCGCCGCCGAAGTTGGCCTGCCGGCGCCTCCGGTGACCACCCGGTGACCGAGCTTTCGGCGCGGGCCAAAGCCTCCCGGGTCGATCGGATCGCCCGGGTCCGGCGCCGGATGGACGATCTGGATGTCGATGTGCTGCTGCTGTCGCTGGGCGCCGATCTTCCCTGGCTGACCGGGTACCAGGCCATGCCTCTGGAGCGGCTGACCATGCTGGTCCTGCCGGTGGACGGGGATCCGGTTCTGGTGATTCCCGCCCTCGAGGCCCCCCGGGTCGCCCGGGCCGACGAGGTGTTCGGAGTGCGTCCCTGGTCGGACACCGAGGATCCGGTCGGCATGGTGGCGTCGATGGTGGCCGCTCGCTCGCCGCGGATCGCCATCTCCGACCGGACGTGGGCGACATCGGTGCTCGCCCTCCAGTCGGAGATCCCCGGGGCGGAATGGATCACCGGTTCGACGGTCACCTCGCCGATCCGGGCCGTCAAGGACACCTTCGAGCTGGATGCCCTGCGAGCCGCCTCGCAGGCGGCGGACCGGGTGGCCGCCCGGCTCCAGCAGGGCGACATCGGCCTGATCGGGCGACGCGAAGCCGAGGTGTCGGGTGACATCGGTTCGCGGTTGGTGGCCGAGGGCCACGAGCGGGTGAACTTCGCCATCGTGGGGAGCGGGCCCAACGCCGCCAGTCCCCACCACGAGCCGGGGTCACGGGTCATCGGGCCGAACGAGACGGTGGTGTGCGACTTCGGCGGCTCCTTCTCGCTGGACGGTGAAGTGGGCTACTGCTCGGACATCACCCGGACGGTGGTCACCGGCGAGCCGGCCGGCCCTGTGGCCGAGGCCTACGCCGTCCTGCTCGTTGCGCAGCAAGCGGCGGTGGCCGCCGCCCGGGGCGGCATCGCCGCCGAGGCCGTCGACGCGGTGGCCAGACGCATCATCGACGACGCCGGGTACGGCGACCTCTTCATCCATCGGACCGGGCACGGCATCGGCATCGAGGAACACGAGGACCCGTACCTGGTGGCCGGCAACGACGAGTTGTTGCGGCCCGGACACGCCTTCTCGGTCGAGCCCGGCATCTACGCCCCCGGTCAGTTCGGGATGCGGCTGGAGGACATCGTCATCATCACCGACGACGGGTCCTCCGAGTCGCTGAACACCGTCAGCCACGGTCTGGCCGTCGTCGAGGGGTAGGGAGGGCGGATGGATCTGGGTCTGGACGGCAAGGTGGCGGCGGTGGCGGCCGGGTCCCGTGGGCTGGGGTTGGCGACCGCCCAGGCGTTGGCGGCCGAAGGGGTCCGGCTGGTGGTGTCGGCCCGGGGGAAGGGCGCCCTCGAGTTGGCGGCGGACTCGCTGCGGTCCTCGGGCACCGAGGTGGCCACCCTGGTCGCCGACATCGGTGATCCCGACGTACCCGAACGCCTGGTCCGTGCAGCCGTCGACCAGTTCGGCGGTCTGGACATCGTGGTGGCCAACGCCGGCGGCCCCCCGCCCGCCCGTGCGCTGGAGGTCACCGAAGACCAGCTCGATGCCGCGCTCAACCTCAACCTCCGGGCGTCGATCCGGCTGGTCCAGGCGGCGGCTCCGGTGCTTCGTGCCCGGGGTTGGGGCCGGATCTGCTGCATCACGTCGTACTCGGTGGTGCAACCGGTGCCGACGCTGGCGCTGTCCAACGCCGCCCGGGTCGGGTTGTGGGCCTGGGCCAAGACCGCGGCTCGGGACCTGGCATCCGACGAGAGCGGGATCACCCTGAACCTCGCGTGTCCCGGTTCCCATGCCACCGACCGGATGAAGGAGCTGGGCGGTTCCGGGGTGATGGGAGACCCGGCCGACTTCGGCAAGGTCGTCGCGTTCTTGTGCTCGCAACCGGCCGCCTACATCAACGGGGCGGCCATCGTGGTCGACGGTGGCGCCACCCTGGCGCTCTGACCTTCCGCTCAGGAGCTGACCGGCGCCGGGTCCGGCTCAGCGTTTGCCCGAACGGGTGGCCACGTGGGAGGTCCAGGCGATGCCGTCCCAGTAGCGCAAGGCGTCGGGCAATCCTGACGGATCGGGAAGCCAACCCGCGGCCGTGCCCGGTGCCAGATCGTCGAACCGAGCGGCCGGGGCTGCCGGCGATCCCCGACCCGCAGGTTCGGGATCGCCGAGGAGCGGGCGGTCCACCGAGGTGGCCAGCATGGCCAGCTCCCGCGCCGCCAGCTCGGCCGCCGCCGATTCCGCCAGCGCCAATCGCTCCAGTTCCGCCTCCGCCGTCGCGTCGACGCTCGGCCCGATGCCCGCTTCAGGCCCGGGTCCGGGTCCGGGTCTGGGTCCGGGTTCGACCTCGAACCAGGTTCCGACCGAACCGTCCCCGCCGGGTTCGAACGTCGGTTCGATCTCCGGGCCCGGCTCCGACTCGAAGCTCGGCCCCGGCTCCGTGTCGTGAGCCGGTCCCGGCTCGAAATCCGGGACCGCCCCCGGTCCGACCCCATTTGCCGGACGGGAGCCGCTCCAAGGATCGGCCCCGCCGGCCACCACCTCGGGCTCGAGGGGCGGGGCGGGTTCGCTGTCGGGCCCGGCCGCCCACCGAGCCGGCGCTGGCCTGGTCACCGGCATCGGTGCCGGTGCCGGTCCGAGCACCGGCGACGGCCTCGGCAGTGGCATCGGCCGTGGCTGGGCCTTCTCCGGTATCGGCTTCGGCGCCGTCGTCACCGACCCGGTCCGCGGATCGACCTCCACCACCCGGATCACCGGCCCCCGGGCCAGGCGGACCGGGCGGGTCTCCGCCACCGGGACGTCGATGAGGACGGGCACCCGCGCCTCATGTGAAGTCGCCAGCAGGGCAGCCCGCCGCCGATGCCGTCGGTTCCGGGGTGGGCCGGCCGCGATCCACGCCACCACCGCCAGCACCACAAGGCCCGCGATGACGGCCAGCACCGTCGGGAGGATGCTTCCGGGTTTCGCCGTCGCCGAAGCGGTTCCGGACGGGGCGCCGGCGGCCGGCGCCCCCAGGGCATGGCGGATGGCGGTGTACTGCTGAAAGCTCACACCGATGGCATCGGACGGATTGAGGGGCGCGGGGTTGCTGGCCGCCACCGACGACGCCAGCTGCACGATGGCCACGTAGGGGTCCGACTTGAACAGCACCACCTGCTCGGTCACCTGGCTCGGGGATGAGATCGAAACGGTGTAGCCATGGGCGTCGGGGATGCTGGGCACCGGGAAGCTCGAAGCCGCCCCCGGTTGCTGGTAGGGCTTCTGGGATCCCGAGGCGAAGGAATCGGCGTCCTGGGAGTTTGGTATCCGGTAGAGGGTGATCACGATGTCGTTGGCCCCCCTGCCGGGCCCGTTGGCGTCCGTCCAGAGTCGCAGGTAGGCGCCGAACCCGGCCTCCTTGGCCAGGACGTCGAACTGGCTTTCGGCCTTTTGCGGATCGGACGACAGCGCGCCCAGCTCGGCGGCGGTCAGCGCCCCATTGGTGGGACCGGGGGCGGCGGCGGTGAAATTGGGCAGCGGGCTGGGGATCACCACCGAACTCATGGCCGGAGAGGCGGTGGCGGTCAGGATCACCGGCGGCGCGGCCGTTGCCGGCACCGCCGACATCGGTACGGCCCCCATCCCGATCGAGGCCAAGACGGCCAGCGTGGCGAGAGAAAGGAAAGGCGCCCACCCTGCCAACCCGAGGGTTGCCGGCCTCGATCGGTGAGATCTCAATGGCGGTGCTTCTTAGGCGACGAAGTACTTGGCTTGGGGGTGGTGGCAGATGATGGCGGTGGTCGACTGCTCCGGGTGGAGCTGGAACCCCTCGCTGACCTCGACCCCGATCCGGTCGGCGCCCAGCAGTTCGACCACCTTGGCGTTGTCCTCCAGATCCGGACACGCCGGGTACCCCCACGAGTACCGGCCGCCGCGGTATTTCTGCCGGAACAGGCCGGCCAGCGACGGGCCGTCCTCGCCGGCGAACCCCAACTCCTCCCGGATCCGGTGGTGCCAGTACTCGGCCAGCGACTCGGCCATCTCGACGCCGAGCCCGTGCAGGTACAGGTAGTTCTGGTATTCGTCGCCGGCGAACAGCCGGGCCGTCTCTTCCGACACCCGGCGACCCATGGTCACCACCTGGAAGCTGGCATAGTCCTTTTCTCCGGAGTCGACCGGCCGGAAGAAGTCGCTGATGCAGAGGAACGGGTCCTCCACCTGGCGGGGGAAGCTGAACCGCATCCACTCCGACGAGCGGGTCTCGTCCTTGTAGATCACCAGATCGTTCCCGTCGGCGTTGGCCGCGAAGTGGCCCCAGGCGACCTGGGGCACCAGCAGCTGATCCGCCTTGGCGTCCGCCAGCCGGGATCGGAGTAGGGACCGGACCCGGTCCTTGAAGGCAGCGTCGTCCTCGCCGTTCTCGGGCCGGTAGCCCCATTGGTTGCGGAACAGGGCGGTCTCGTTGATGTAGGCGGCGACGTCGTCGATGGCGATGCCCTTGGCGATCCGGCTGCCGACGAACGGGGGGGCGAACAGCGGGTTGTCCATCACCACCTGCGGGGATCGGGTCGGGAGCACGTCTCCCCGCTCGAGGGCTTCCTTGGCCTTCTGCTTGCGCTGTTCGCTCTTGCGGGGACCGAGGTCGCGTCCGCCCAGGGCTCGACCGAACTCCGGATCATCCACGCCGGTGCGGTTGATCTCGACCAGCCTGTCCATGGTGCGCAGACCCTCGAAGGCATCCTTGCCGTAGAAGAGCCGGCCTTCGTAGACCGAGCGGAGGTCCCGCTCGACGTAGGTGCGGGTCAAGGCCGCCCCGCCCAGGATCACCGGGATGTTGGAAAGGCCCCGCCGGTTCAGTTCGTCGAGGTTGTCCCGCATGATCAGGGTCGACTTCACCAGCAGCCCGCTCATGCCGATGGCGTCGGCTTTGGTCTCCTCCAGGGCGGTGACCATGTCGGCGATGCCGACCTTGATGCCCAGGTTCTTCACCGTGTAGCCGTTGTTGGTCAGGATGATGTCGACCAGGTTCTTGCCGATGTCATGGACGTCGCCCTTGACGGTGGCCAGCACCATGGTGCCCTTGCCCCCCTGATCGGTCTTCTCCATGTGGGGCTCGAGATAGGCGACGGCCGTCTTCATGGTCTCGGCCGAGCCCAGCACGAACGGCAGCTGCATCTCGCCGGCGCCGAACAACTCACCGACCGTCTTCATCCCGGCCAGCAACATGTCGTTCACGATGGCCAGGGGTGCGGCACCGCCGGCCATGGCTTCGTCGAGATCGGCTTCCAGGCCGTTGCGGTCACCGTCGATGATCCGGTGCTCGAGGCGTTGATCGACCGGCCACCCCGATCGGTCCTCGGTGGTGGTGACCGAAAAGGCCGACGCCCCTTCGAACAGATCGAGAAGCTCGGTCAGCGGGTCGTAGCCCTCACGTCGACGGTCGTAGATCAGGTCGAGGCACACTTCCCGGGCCCGTTCCTCGACCTTCGACAGCGGGAGGATCTTCGAGGCGTGGACGATGGCGGCGTCGAGCCCGGCTTCCACGCATTCGTGCAGGAACACCGAGTTGAGCACCTGACGGGCGGCCGGGTTGAGCCCGAACGACACGTTGGACAGCCCGAACACCGTGTAGACGCCGGGAAGCTCGGCCTTGATCCGCCGAATGCCCTCGATGGTCTCGATGCCGTCCCGCCGGCTCTCCTCCATCCCGGTGGACAGCGGCAGGGCCAGGGGGTCGAAGAGCAGGTCGGGAGGCCGGAGCCCGTAGCGCTCGGTGGCCAGGTCATGGATGGCCTTGGCCGCCCGGAATTTCCAGTCGGCGGTCCTCGCCTGACCGTCGGTGTCGATGCAGGTGCACACCACCGCGGCCCCGAACTCCTTGGCCAGGGTGAGGACCTTGTGGAACCGGGTGTCGGGCCCGTCCCCGTCCTCGAGGTTGACCGAGTTGATGACCGCCCGGCCCCCGATCCACGACAGCGCCGTCTCCACCACCGGGGCCTCGGTGGAGTCGACCATCAGCGGCGCGGTCGACTGGGTGGCGAACCGGGAGGCGACTTCCTCCATGTCGGCCACACCGTCGGCGCCGACGTAGTCGACGCAGACGTCGATGAGATGGGAGCCCTCTTTGACCTGTTCACGGGCCATGGCCACGCAGGTGTCCCAGTCCTTCTCGAGCATGGCCTCCCGGAACTTCTTGGATCCGTTGGCGTTGGTCCGCTCCCCGACGACCAGGAAGGAGGCGTCCTGGGTGAACGGGACGGCGGTGTAGATGGAGGCGGCGCCGGGCTCGGCCTCCGGGGCCCGTGCGGCCGGGGCGAGGTCGGCACACGCCTCGACCACCGCGGCCAGGTGGGTGGGGAGGGTCCCGCAGCAACCGCCGATGACCGATACCCCGAGCTCGCTCACGAACTGGCGGTGGAACTCGGCCAACTGGTCCGGGGTCAGGTCGTAGTGCATGGCGCCGTCGACCACCGAGGGAAGCCCGGCGTTGGGCAGGCAGCTCACCGGGATGCCGGCGTGGCCGGTCAGATGGCGCAGGGGTTCGAACATCTCGGAGGGACCGGTGGCGCAGTTCAGCCCGATGAGGTCGACGTCCATGGCCTCGAGCGCACAGAGGGCGGCGCCGATCTCGGTGCCGGGGAGCATGGTGCCGGTCAACTCGATGGTGACCTGCACCTGGATGGGCACCTGCCGACCGGCCGCGGCCATGGCCCGCCGGGCACCGTTGATGGCCGCTTTGGCCTGCAGGAGGTCGAAGACGGTTTCGATGAGGATCAGGTCGACCCGGCCCTCGAGCAACCCGGTCGCCTGCTCCTGGTAGGCGTCCCGCAGATCGGCGTAGGGGATCTGCCCCAGGGTCGGGAACTTGGTCCCCGGACCGATGCTCCCGGCCACCCACCGGGGCCGGTCGGGGGTGGAGAAATCGTCGGCGGCCTGGCGGGCCAGGAGGCCGGCGGCCACATTCAACTCGTGGACCCGATGGGCTTGTCCGTACTCGGCCAGCACCGGGCCGAAGGCGCCGAAGGTGTCGGTCTCGACCACGTCGCAACCGACCTCGTAGAACGACCGGTGGACCCGGTCGACGACGTCGGGCCGGGTGACCACCAGCAGCTCGTTACAGCCCTCCAAGTCGGGGCCGCCGAAGTCGTCGGCCGTCAGGTTGGCCAGCTGCAGGTTGGTGCCCATGGCGCCGTCGAAGACGACCACCCGCTCCGAAACGGCGCGAAGGTAGCTGGAATCGGAGGAGGCGGCCTTGGTCATGGTCCACAAAGGATACCGGCACCCAGCCGGGACGACAGCCGGGATGGCTTAGCATGCCCGGGGTGACATGGGCATGGTGAGGATCTACACGAAGACCGGCGACGACGGCACCACCGGCCTCCTCTACGGGGGGCGGGTGCCCAAGGACTCGTTGGTCATGCAGATCAACGGGGCCGTGGACGAAGCCCAGGCGTCGATGGGAATGGCCCGGGCCGAGGCCGATGCGGGATCGGAGCTCGACGGCGTGCTGGTGACCCTCGAGCGCGACCTCTATGTCCTCATGGCCGAAGTGGCGACCGATCCCTCCAAGCGGGCGAAGTTGGTGGCAGGAGCGACGCTGGTGACCCCGGCCATGGTCGGGGCGCTCGAGACCCGGATCGATGACCTGATCGAGCGGTTCGACATGCCCGCCGAGTTCGTGGTTCCTGGGGCGACCCGAGTGTCGGCGGCGCTGGACGTGGCCCGGACCGTCGTCCGCCGGGCCGAGCGTCTGGCGGTGTCCGACCCCGTCGAGGGATCGCTGGTCGGGCAGTACCTCAACCGGCTCTCGGACCTGCTGTGGGCGATGGCCCGCTGGACCGAGGGCGATGAGCATCTCTTGGCCCGCGGGGCGGCCCGGAGATCGCCGCGGGCACGGAAATCGCCCCGGGCCCCCGCCGGCGAGAACAACCACGAGGAGCAGTCTTGAACGTCGAGTCAGTTGTCGCCACCGGGCTGCCGGACGGTCTGGTTGCCGTCGGGATGCCGGTGTTCACCGGCGCCGACGGTCCACGCCTCGGATCGGTGGCCGAGGTCGCGGCCGGGTCGGCCACTCGGTTGGTACTCGACGGGGACTGGTGCAAGCGGCAGGGTTTCACCGGGAAGGTCGGGCAGACCCTGGTGTTCCTCGGTCCCGGGATGTCCCCGTTCCGGACGCCGGACGCCGACCCGCCGACAGCCGATGCCGAATCTCCGGCGACCTCGGTGCTGGTGGGGCTCGGGGAGGAGGCCAAGCTGGTCGGTGACGCTGGGCTGGAGACGTTGCGGCGAGCCGCGGCGGCGTTCATCCGGGCCGCAGGGTCGGGGGACACGGCCGCCTTCCGGGTTCCCCGGGACCTGACCATTCCCCTGGATCGGATGGCCGCGGCGGTGGCCGAGGGGGCGCGGTTGGCGTCGTACCGCTATGACGCCTTCCGGACCGCGGAGCCGCCGGGGGCCCTGGGCCGCTTGCTCCTGGTGGTGGAGTCGCCGGAGGAGGCCGCGGCCGTCGCCGCCGGCTGTGCCCGGGGCTCGCGGGTGGCGGAGTCGGCGGCGCTGGCCCGCGATCTGGTGAACGAGCCCCCGAGCTCCCTGACCCCGCAGAAGTTCGCCCACGTGTTCGTCGAACGATTCCGGGATGTCCCGGAGATCTCGATCGAGGTCTGGGACGAGGAGCAGATCGTTACCGAGAAACTCGGCGGCCTCCTGGGGGTGGCCCGGGGATCGGTGCAACCACCGCGTCTGGTGAAGGCCGAATACCAGCCGTCGGACCCGCTGGTGGTGGAGGGGCGGACTCCCCATATCGCGTTGGTGGGGAAGGGGATCACCTTCGATTCGGGTGGGCTCTCGTTGAAAACTCCGGGTGGGATGGAAACGATGAAGACCGACATGGGCGGGGCCGCGGCGGTGATGTGCGCGCTCGATGCCATCGCCGCGTTGGGCGCCCGCATCCGGGTGACGGCGTTCGCACCCTTGACCGAGAACATGCCGAGCGGCTCCGCCATCAAGCCGTCCGACGTCCTCACCGCCCGGAACGGCAAGACCATCGAGGTGCTCAACACCGACGCCGAGGGGCGTCTGGTACTCGCCGACGGCCTGTCGCTGGCGGTGGAGTCCGGCGCCGATGCCATTGTCGATCTGGCCACGCTGACCGGCGCCGCGGTGGTCGCCTTGGGGAAGGAGATCGCCGGCCTTCTCGGCAATGACGAGAACCTGATGGAACAAGTGGAAGCCGCCAGCGAGCGGTCGGGCGAGCCGGTCTGGCCCCTCCCGCTGCCCGACGACTACCGCAATCACATCGACTCCGAGGTGGCGGACATGCGGAACGTGGGTCGAGCCGGCCAGGCCGGGAGCATTTCGGCGGCGTTGCTGTTACGCGAGTTCGTGGGTGATGTGCCCTGGGCCCATCTGGACATCGCCGGCCCGGCCCGCTCCGACGAGAACCTCCGGTATCTCACCAAGGGGGGCACCGGGTTCGGGGTCAGGCTGCTGGTCGAGCTGGTGACCTCTGAGCAGTTCGCCTCCGGGCTGATCGGGAACGGCCAATCTGACCGTTAGCTTCCTTTGCCCGGGTCGGGTCGGGTCGGGTCGGGTCGGGCACGGGGGCGAGTCGTCAGCTCACCGAGTTGAGAAAGGCCAACAGTGCGTCGTTGGTCTCCTCGGGTTTCTCCTGCTGGACCCAGTGGCCGGCCCCCTCGATGAGGGTGCTCCCCCGGAAGTCAGGCAGGGCGGCGGCCATCTCGTCGAGGGCCCCGGGGGTCATGGCGATCACCGGATCGGCGGAGCCGGAGATGAACCCGGTGGGCATGGTGAGCACCGAGGCGGGGATCTGGTGGGTGCGATGCCAGTTGGCGTCGATGTTGCGATAGAAGCTGAGCGGGCCGAAGAAGCCGCCGCCGGCGAAAGCGTCGCCATAGACGGTGACGTCGTCCTCGGTGATCCAGGACGGGAGTTTGTCCGGAGCCTCGGCCAGCGCGTCGAGGAAACCGGTTCCCTCCGCCGGCAGGTCGAGGGTCAAACTCGACGCGCTCAACGCGTCACCCGATGCCGCCCACAGCATGTTCCGGAGGAAGTGCCGGGGGTCGGCCTCCAGCTCTTTCTCGGCTGGCCCCACCGGCTGGAAGTAGAGGATGTAGAAGAACTTGCCGACGAAGATGGCGTTGAAGATGTCGGTCGGCGGCGCTGGGGATTGGAGGAACGGAACGCTCATATTGCACAGCGAGGACATCCGTTCCGGATGGGTGCGGGCCAGCTCCCAGAGGATCATCGCCCCCCAGTCGTGTCCCGAGAAGGCCGCCTGGTCGTAGCCGAAGTGGTCCAACAGGCCGCACAGGTCGTCGCCGATCCGGTCGGCGCCGTAGGCGGCTACGTCACCCTGGGGGTGGCTGCTCCCGCCGTAACCCCGTAGATCCGGGGCCAACACCCGGTAGCCGGCACCGGCCAGCGAGTCGAACTGATGGCGCCACGAGTACCAGAGCTCGGGGAACCCGTGGCAGAGGACGATCGGTGGACCCGAGGCGGGCCCGCTCTCGGCGACGTGCAGCTCGATCCCATTGGTGGGGATCTGGTGGTGGGCGATCTTGCTCATGGCGATCAGACTTTCGTCGACTTGGACTCTTTTTCATCGGCGTGCTTCTGGATGGCCGACATGATGGCGGTTCCGGCGGCACCGATGAACGACGGCCGGTTCTCCGCCGCCCAGTCGCGGCTGGCGGTCAAGGAGCTCGCCGACCCCTGGAACTGGGGCGCGACGTAGCGCGAGAGCAACTCGTAGGAGTGCAGGGTGGCGTCGGTGTCGGCCCACTCGTGGCCCATGGCCAGGAAGGTGCCGAATCCACCGGACTGCTCCTGCAACCGGCTGATCTGCTCGACGGCGTCGTCGGGAGTGCCGATGACCGCGAATCCCGAGGCGTTGAGGGCATCGACCAGGGACGAGTGGTCGGTGGTGTCAGGAGCCAAGGGGAGGGCCGCCACCCGCTGGAAGTAGTCGACCCACTCGGCCAGGCCGAACTCGCAGTCGGCGATGGCCTGTTCCTTGGTATCGGCAAGGTGGACCGGACCTGTCAGCCGCCATTTGCTCCGGTCGACGGTGGTCCCGAATTCTGCAGATCGTTCTTCCATGACCTTCCAGTGCAGGCCGAGGGCGTCGAACCCGCCGGCGGAGGTGGCGCCGATGGAAAGCAGGCTGCAGCCGAAGCGCCCGGCGGCCCGGGGACCGGCCGGCGAAATCTGGGCGGCCACCGCGACGTCGGGGAACGGGCGTTGATACGGCCGCATCTGCAGCCGGGCTCCGACCAGCTTGAACCAGTCGGTCTCGTAGTCGACCGGCTCCTCCCCGGCGAGGAGCAGCAGGATGGCCTCGAGGGCTTCTTCCATCATGTCCCGCTGCTTGGCCACCTCGATGCCCATCATGAAGGCGTCGGACGGGAGTGCACCCGGACCGACCCCGATCATCAGTCGCCCCCGGGTGAGGTGGTCGAGGAGCACCAGCCGGTCGGCGAGCATGAACGGGTGGTGGTAGGGCAGGGAGGAGACCCCGGTACCCAGCCGGATGTGCCGGGTCCTCTGGGCCACGGCGGCAATGAACACCTCCGGAGACCCGATGATCTCGTAGCCGGCCGAGTGGTGCTCGCCGAACCAGGCCTCGTCAAAGCCCAGCCGGTCGAGATGCTCGATCAGTTGCATGTCCCGTTCCAGCGCCAAGGTGGGGTTCTGTCCCACCGGATGGAACGGGGCCAGGAAGATCCCGAATTTGAGCTGTTCTCCGGCACTCAGGGTGGTCATGGGTCCTGTGTTCCTTTCTTGGTTCTTCTGATTCGTCTAATTCTGCGGGGTGATGAGAATCTTCCCGTGCTCGCCCGGGGTGCGGAGCGTTTCGAACGCCCCGGGGGCGCCGTCCAGCCCGACGGCATCGGTCACCAACGATTCGGCGCCCGGGAGCCCGGCGGCCAGGCGCTCCAGCGTGGCCGCGTACTCGGCCGGGGTGTAGCCGAAGGAGAAGCGGAACTCGATCTCTTTGGTCACCGCGAAGAACGGCTCGATGGAGTCAGGGTGCATGCACACGCCGACGACCACGATCCGGCTGCGGGGTGGGGCGGCTTCGATGATGGCCTGCAGCATTCCGGGCACGCCGACGGCCTCGAAGATGACCGGGTCCTTCAGCTCCGCACCCATCATGACCGCGCCGGCCCGCTCCATGATCGTCATCGGGACCCCGAACGAGGCCCAGCGTTCATGGGGCGACGACACCGCCGGGTCGATGACCTCGTCGGCCCCGAAGGCCTCGGCCAATCTCCGCCGGGCCGGGGAGAAGTCGGCGGCCAGCACCGGACCATGATTGCGCCCTTTGAGGGCGGCGATGACCGCCAGGCCCACCGGGCCGCACCCGACCACCAGGCAGGGCTGTCCGGGTTGGAGATCGGCGAGTCCCACCGCATGCTCCCCGACGGCCAACGGTTCGGTGAGGGCGGCGACGTCTGTCTCCAGCGAGTCCGGTACCGGCAGCAGCAGAGCTTCCTGGAGGACCATCCGTTCGGCCAGCGCGCCGGGATACCGGTTCGAATAGCCGATCTGCTCGACCCCTCCGGGGCCGATGATGATGGGCACCGAGCAGACCCGGGTGCCGATCGGGAGGGTTCCGGCGGTGTCCGGGCCGTGCTCGAGGATCTCGGCACAGAACTCGTGCCCGAAGACGGTGTCGGCGGCGGCGTCGAGTGACGGCGACCCGACCCGTTCCATCAGGGCGGTGAAGTTGGCGAAATCGGCCAACGCGTGGAGATCAGATCCGCAGATACCGGCGGACAAGGGGCGGACCAGCACGTGCCCCGACCCTGGTTCCGGGTCCTCCACGTTCACTACTTCGAGCCGACCGCCTCGGGTCACTGCCGCTCGCATGTTCCTCCCCCAGAACGAGCGGCCGACAGCCGGATGTCGAGGCGCCGCGTTCGCCGGTGAGTTTCACACACCGGTCGGCGACCCGGCCATTCGATGCCGGATCGAACGGAAGGGCCGTACTCCTACCCCACCCGATCGTGGGTATGGGCCTTGCCGACCAACTCGCCCAGGGTCAGATTCACGTGTCCAAGTTCGGCGACCAGGAAATCAATACGAGACGACTGGAGTTCGAACTTGACGTCCATCCTGTTGATCAGCGCATCGATCTTATTGTCGAACTTGCTATCGAGCGCGTCGACCTTGTTGTCGAGTACATCAAATCGGCGGTCCAGCCCGTCGATCCGGCCCCCCAGCGAATCGATCCGGCTGCCCAGCAAACCCATAGCGTGAAACACCACGGAAACGGCAATTCCGCTGCCGGCGATTACGACACCGATCAGCGTCCAGACCTGGATTTCCACGTTCATGACAATACGCCTTTGGTCCCAGGAGCCGGCTGCCACCGGCGAGTGCGCAATGTCTCCACCCGAAGAGACCCGTCACTCGTCGGGTGCCACCGCCGATCTCACCGCGACCTCCGCGGCTCGGAATGCCACCGCGGGGTGGAACTGCCACCCGGCAAGGCGCCGTTCGATCTCCTCCCTGTCGCATCCGGAGGCAGCCAGACCCGCCGCCAATCGGGCGGCGCGGCGGCGCATCTGCTCGGGTTCGGGGAGGCGTTGCTCGGCCAACCAACCCCGGTGGCTCTGCTGCAGCGATTCCGGCAATCGTTGGAGGTGGCGCAGCGGTAATGGCGGGATGCGGGTGCGGACGGCCAGGCCGCCGGCCCCGTGGGACCGGGCCAGCTCGAAGGTGGAGAGGCGGTGAAGGGCGCGCCGGAACGGAGAGTTCTTCCCCATCCGGTCACCCAGCCCGAGTGAGCGGGCCGTCTCCGCGAGCGGCAGATCGAATCCATCCACGTGGACCTCGAGCCCGTAGGAGATCCGGCGGAGGAGCCACGTCGTCGAAGGTCCGAGGATTCCCAGCCAGTAGAGCTCGACGTAGCGTGAACACGGGTGGACGCCATGGGGGTCGGCCAGCGGGTCCTCCCACGGAACGATGCGGAGCAGGTCGCTAGGGCCGATCGGCGCCCGATCGGGGGGAGTCGATTGGGCGCCGACCGGCGATTCGGCGTCGACCGGCGAGAGTGCGGCGGTGGATGTGGCCATGGGTACCTCCCGGCCGCCGGCATGAGGCGGCGTTGAACGGACCTCCACAGGGTGCCGATCCGTCCTTGCCCGGCACCTGGCCGGTTACCTCTGCCCGACCCTGGCGGCGGCTCCGGCCGCCGGTTCCGCTACCAACGACCCCGGTGGACGATGTCGGCGAATGGTCGCTTGGGTCGGGAGAGCGACGAAGACGCTGGATCGGGCTCTGCCGCCTCGCCGAGCAGGACGGCCCCGAGCCATCGATAGTGGTCGGGTACGCCCAGCGTGGCCCGGAGGGCGAGCTCGCCTCGGAAATTGCCCAGGAAGGCACCGCCGATCCCCTCGCCGGTGGCCCGGAGCAACAGGGTCATCACCGCGTAGGCGGCGTCCACAAACCAGAAGGGCACCAGCCACTCGACCTCGGCCCGCCCCGACCGGGCCTTGTCCGGCTCGCGGTAGCGGGACCGGTAGGCCTCGGGATCCACGAAGGGCAGGACGATCACCGGTGCCCGGGACATGCCGTCGAATCGCCGGGAGCTCGAGCGCCACCCTTCGTCGGTGGTGGCCTCCCAGTACCGTGCCGTCTCGGTTGGGCCCTCCAGGACCACGAACTCCCGGCCCTGGGTATTCCCGGCCGAAGGGGCTCGCAGGGCGTCGGACAGCATCGAATCCAACAACCCGGGGGGCAGCCCCCTTCCGGAGAAGTTCCTGGTCATCCGGCGGGCTCGGACCGCCTGGCTCAATTCCATCTCGACATCATGACCGGCGCCACCGCCCCCCGACGCCCGGATCGGGACGGTCGACCTGAGGTTGACGAGCCCGCCGCCGCCAGGGGTCCCAGGAGGGAATGTTGACCCCGCTGGTAGGGTTTATATACGTAAGAGATCGCAGTTGAAGGCTCGGAGGGCCGGTTACGACCGGGGAACCTCCGCCGAACGAGGATAGTGATAGTTGTGCCCACCTTCAGAGAGATGTTGGCCGAGGCCAAGGCGGCGGTACGGGAGATCGACCCGTCCCAGGCCGAGCAGGAGCTGTCTGCCGACAAGGCAGTGGTGCTCGACGTCCGTGAACCGGACGAGTACGAGCAGGGGGCGCTCCCCGGGGCCGTCCACATCCCGCGTGGCACTCTGGAGACCTCGGTGGAGGGGCGAATCCCGGACAAGTCGTCCCACCTGGTGATCTACTGCGCCGGTGGGACCCGCTCGGCGTTCGCGGCCAAGACGCTCCAGGAACTGGGCTACACCGACGTGGCCTCGGTCATCGGGGGGTTCAACCGCTGGAAGGACGAGGGGCGGGAGTGGTCGACCCCCCAGTCCCTGACCTCCGAGCAGCGGAACCGCTACCAACGCCACCTGCTCCTGCCCGAAATCGGGGAGACCGGCCAGCTCAAGCTGCTCGACTCCAAGGTCCTGCTGCTCGGTGCCGGTGGGCTCGGGTCGCCGGCCGCCATCTACCTGGCCGCCGCCGGAGTGGGGACCCTCGGCATCATCGACATGGATGTGGTCGATGCCTCCAACCTGCAACGCCAGATCCTCCACAACACCGATCGCATCGGCGAGCGGAAGGTCGACTCGGCCAAGAAGACCCTGACGCTGATGAATCCGGACGTGAACGTGGTCACCTACGATGTCCGGCTCGGGGCCGACAACATCCTCGACATCATCGACGGCTACGACGTGATCGTGGACGGGACCGACAACTTCCCGACCCGCTACCTGGTCAATGACGCCTCCCTGATCAAGAGCATCCCGGTGGTCCACGGGTCGATCTTTCGGTTCGAGGGCCAGATCACCGTGTTCAACCCCTGGGTCGGGCCCTGCTACCGGTGCATGATTCCCGAGCCGCCTCCGGCCGAGTTGGCCCCGAGTTGCTCGGAAGCCGGTGTGTTGGGTGTGTTGCCCGGCATCGTCGGCTCGATCCAGGCGGTCGAGGCGATCAAGATCCTGCTCGACCTGGGCGAGACCCTCGAGGGAAGGCTGCTGGCCTACGACGCCCTCGAGCAGAGCTTCCGGACGTTCAATGTGCACCGCGATCCCGAGTGCCCGACCTGTGGGCCGAATGCCGGTGAGATCGTGATCGCCGAATACGACGAGTTGTGCATGCCCCACGTGGTCGTCCCCGCCGGGTCGTAGCCGCACCGGCGCAGAACCATCGCTCGGATGCCGACCGGTGGTGCCTGAGCGGTAGGAATCTGCGGTCTCCGGACCCCGGCTAGCCGGGCCCCGGCGGAGCCCATCTTCGGGAGACCGTAACCTGTCACCCATGGCACCGAAGACGCCGCCGCCGACCACGCCCCCATCGCCAGCCAAAGCCGGCGAGCGGCGCACCGATTCGGGGATCGTGGTCCACCCCGTCTACCGGCCAGAAGATCTGGACGGATGGGACCCTGCCCAACAGGTGGGCGAGCCGGGGAGCTACCCGTACACCCGCGGCATCCGCCCCGACATGTACCGGGGGCGGCTCTGGACCATGCGGCAGTACGCCGGGTTCGGCGATGCCGCCTCGACCAACCAGCGGTTCAAGTTTCTGCTCGGGGCCGGCCAGACCGGGCTCTCCTGCGCCTTCGACCTCCCGACCCAGATGGGCCTCGATTCGGACCATCCCCGCTCCGAGGGTGAAGTCGGGAAGGTCGGGGTGGCCATCGATTCGCTGGTGGACATGAGGCTGCTGTTGGCCGACCTCCCCCTCGACGAGGTCACCACCTCGATGACCATCAACTCCACCGCCGCCATCCTGCTGCTCTTCTACCAACTGGTGGCGGAGGAGAACGGGGTCGACCCGAAGCGGCTCGGCGGCACCATTCAAAACGACATCTTGAAGGAGTACGTGGCCCGGGGGACCTATATCTACCCGCCCCGACCCTCCATGCGGCTGGTAACGGACACGTTCTCCTACTGCGCCGAACACCTGCCGGCTTGGAACACCATCTCCATCTCCGGCTACCACATCCGCGAAGCCGGCTCGACGGCGGTACAGGAGATCGCCTTCACCATCGCCAACGGGATCGCCTATGTCGACGCCGCGCTGGCCGCGGGCCTGGACATCGACGCCTTTGCCCCCCGGCTCAGCTTCTTCTGGAATGCCCACAACAATCTGTTCGAGGAAGTGGCCAAGTACCGGGCCGCCCGCCGGATGTGGGCCAAGATCATGACCCAGCGGTTCGAGGCCAAGGACGAGAAGTCGAAACTGCTGCGTTTCCACACCCAGACGGGAGGCTCCACCCTCACGGCTCAGCAGCCGGAGAACAACATCGTCCGGGTGACCGTCCAGGCGCTGGCCGCGGCCTTGGGCGGCACCCAGAGCCTGCACACCAACGGGTTCGACGAGGCGCTTGGGCTGCCCACTCAGAAGGCGGCCAAGATCGCCCTCCGGACCCAGCAGATCGTGGGCTACGAGTCGGGGATCGCCGACACCGTCGACCCGCTGGCCGGCTCCTGGTTCGTCGAGTCGTTGACCGACGAAGTCGAAAAGGGCGCCTGGGAGTACCTCGACCGGATCGACGCCATGGGCGGTGCGGTCGATGCCATCGAGGCGCATTACATGCAGGGCGAGATCGAACAGGCGGCCTATGCGTTTGCCAAGGCCATCGACGACAACGAGAAGATCGTCATCGGGGTGAACAAGTTCGTCGACGAGACCAACGACCCTACCGACGTGTTCCCCATCGACGAGGAATTGCAGCGTTCGCAGGTGGCCTCGGTCAAGAAGGTGAGAGCTGAGCGCGACCAGTCGGCGGTCGACGCCGCCCTGGAAGACGTGGAGGCGGCGGCCCGGGGGACCCAGAACCTGTTGGTGCCGATGAAGGAGGCGCTGGCTCGGATGGCCACGCTGGGAGAAGTGTCCGATGTGCTGCGAGGAGTGTTCGGCGAGTACCAGCCCGGCTCTTGACGGTGTCGGTCGATCGTCGGTTTCCTGCCCCAGGTTGATGAGCGACAATGGGCGCCATGGGGTCGCTGCTACTGATCACCGGCCCACCTGGCGCAGGTAAGTCGACGGTTTCGAGGGCGATCGCGGAGGCGTCCCCGAAGAGCGTCTTCGTCGAGGGCGATGCGTTTTTCCGGTTCCTGGCCCGCGGGTCGATGGCCCCGTGGCTGCCGGCGGCCAACCAGCAGAATCAAACCGTCAC
>DASZNG010000229.1:0-49537 GCA_035551535.1 Acidimicrobiales bacterium
GCCATCATCCTCGAACCCGGGCGGGTGGCCCCGTACTCGACCTTCGTGAACACCGCCTCGCTGTGGGCATTCGATCCGGCCGACGTCACTCCTCCGGCCCCGATCTTCCAGTACGCCAACGGGCTGCCCGCTGGGGCGACCGCCGGGTCGGGTGCCGCCGTCCACATCCCGTTCTCGGGCACCTCGGATGTCACCTGGACGTGGAACCCGGCCGCCGGCGATTATCTCCGCTCCTACGCCGGCCTCCCCGACACCCTCCTCTCCGGTGGGCAGACGTCGGCCGCCAATGTGGTCGTCATGACGGTGGAGACCTCCACCGGGAGCTGGGTCGAGAACGAGCAGGGTGGCAACGAGGTGCTGGTGACCACCACCGGCAGCGGTCCGGTGGTGGTCATGCGAAACGGTGCGGCCATCGCCGGCACCTGGAGCCGGACCTCGCTCACCGCCCCGGCCACCTTCACCGCCGCCAACGGCGCCCCCATCACCCTGCAGCCCGGCAACACCTGGGAAGAGCTGGTGCCGGCCGGCGTCGCGGTCACCCCCACCCCCGGCTGACACAAACACCGCGACCCGCCCGACCTCCCGCGTGCCACGCTGGGCGGATGCGATTCGTGGTCTACGGCGCCGGGGCCGTCGGTGGCGTGGTCGGGGCCCGCCTGTTCGAGCACGGTCACCAGGTGGTCCTCATCGCCCGCGGTGACCACTATCGGGCGATCCGCGACGGCGGCCTCCGCATCCAGGATCCCACCGGCGAGAAGACCCTCCCGATACCGGTCGTCGACCACCCGAGCAGACTGCAGTGGACAGGCGAGGACATCGCGCTGGTGGCGGTGAAGAGCCAGCACACCTCCGCGATACTCAGCGAACTGGCCACGGTGGCGCCTCCGGAGCTGCCGATCGTCTGCCTGCATAATGGCGTGGCCAACGAGGCCGAGGCCCTGCGGCGCTTCGCCAACGTCTACGCGGTGCCGGTGGCCAGCCCGACCGCCCACCTCCAGCCGGGGGTGGTGCAGGCCTACTCGTCGCCGATCACCGGCATCCTCGACATCGGTCGCTACCACGACGGGGTCGACGACGTGGCCGTCTCGGTGGCCGCCGCTTTTGCCATCTCTACCTTCGACAGCCAGGCCATCCCGAACGTGGCCCGCTGGAAATGGCGCAAGCTGATCACCAACCTCGGCAATGCCATCGAGGCGGTGTTTGGACCGTCCGCTCGCAGCGGGCCCATCGGCCAGCGGGCCGCAGCAGAAGGGGAGGCATGCCTTGCCGCCGCCGGCATCGATGTTGCCAGCCCCGAAGAGGACCGGGAACGTCGGGGTGATCTGCTCAAGCTCCAACGGGTAGACGGCCAGAAGCGGGAGGGCGGATCATCGTGGCAGAGCCTGGCCCGCCGGGCCCCGGACATCGAGTCCGACTACCTCAACGGCGAAGTCGTCCTCCTCGGACGCCTCCACCGCGTACCCACCCCGGTCAACGCGCTGCTCCAGCGGCTCGCCAACCGGCTGGCGGCGGCCGGTGCCCAACCGGGTTCGATCACGCCTGACGAGTTCGAGGGCCTGTTGGCCTCCGAACCGTCAAGCTGAGTGCGTCCCTTTCGTCCCGAAGCCGTTCACGCCAGGTCGAAGAGCAGGTGCGAATCGAGCTCCCCGAGCAGGTCGACGATGATGTGAAATCCGGTGATATGCCACTGGCTGTCGATGCACCCGAACCGGTGACGGTACCGGCCGGCGATGATCGGCTGGAGGGCCAGCGCTCCGGGGACGGCTTGAAACACCGTGTAGTACGAGCGGCTCGCCGCAGAACCTGCATCGCCATCTCCGCCCTCACCCTGGGTGACGATCACGTTGGTCATCACGTGCTTGGTCAACGGTGTGCCGTTGGGATAGCGGCGGGTCGAATGCTCATACAGCCGTTGGATCTGGTCGGCGCCCCGGTACTCCCGATCGTTGCCTTCGAAGGTGACCACCGCGTCGGCCAGCAGCTCACCCAAGCCGGCGAAATCGCCTTCGTCGATCAGCTCGGCGTAGCGGTAGATCAACTCGGCGATGGCTGACCGGTCGAACGTCACCGGCCGAGCCTAGGCCCGCACCGACCTGGTGACCCGCCCATGTGGCCGGCCGGCGGGAGACCCGGCACGCAGCCGCCGGGCGGGGTGCCCCGAGTAGCCTCGGGCACCGTGAACCGGAAGTCGTGGGAACGCCGTCGAGCCTCCCGGACCACGATCACCGTTGCCGGCATCATCGTGGCGGTGGCCGCCGTCGTCGGGCTGGGCACCCAAGCCGTCAGTGGCGCCCGCACCGTCAACGCCCAGCGGCAAACCACCACCGTGCGGAACGCCACCATCGACGACGAGTACTACCAGTGCCTCGACATCCAGGCTCGCAGTCTCATCTCCTCGAACCAGTCGGTGGCCATCGACACCGCCAACCTTGGCGACTTCATCAGCCTGCTCAAGTCGATCGGCAGTTGGGCCACCTTCGCCGGTACATCGTCGGGTGCCGACGTCCGACTCTCGCTGCGCGCCATCTCCGGTCCCGGCGGCTGTCGCGGTTCGGTAGTCGTCGCCGACTTTGCCGTTCCTCTCCACGGCGTCACCCAGCAGGTCGGGACGGGCGCATCGATGCCCGGCCACGGCCCCCCGCCGGCTCCGCCACTGTGACGACGCCGACGACCACGCCGATGACGAAGCCGATGACGACGCCGACGACCAGGCCGATGACGACGCCGACGACCACGCCGACGAGGGAACCATGACGACGGTCTCCGCCACCATCGTGGCCATGGTGGTGCTCTCCGCCGCCGGCCTGCTGCCGACCCTGGCCGTGGTCGGTCTCCGCTGGATCACCTTCCCGCTGGCTCCTCTGGCCGGAGCGGTGATCGCCGCCTTGGCCGCCACCGGGTTCGTGGCCGTCGGTGGCACCTTCATGGTGTGGTTCGTCTCCTTGGCGGCGGTGGTCGCCGGGGTGACCGCCCTCGCCTGGAGGAAATGGCCCAACCGCCGACCGTGGGCGGTCGAGCCCGGATCGGGGATGAGCTCCCCCACCGGATACCGCCTGTTCGGGGCGCTCGGTGCCCTCGGAATTGTCGCCGCCTGCGCCTGGTGCCTGCGGGACTTGTCCACTCCCACCGTGGGGTTCGACGCTCGAGCATTGTGGCTCACCCGATCCGGCTGGTTCTTGCATTCCCACCAACAGGTGTTGACCACCCTGCGGGCTCCGACGCTGGTCCTCGGGCAGAGCGCCTACCCGCCACTGGTCAGCGCGGCCGGCGCGGTGGCCTGGAGTGTCACCGGCAACCACACCCTCCGGCTGGGAGTGGTGGTCGTCGCCCTGCTCAACACCTGCGCGTTGGCCACCGCCGCGTTCGCGATTGTCGAGTTCGCCCGCCGGTTCTCGTGGCGACTTTCTGCGTCCGAACCCCGGAGCCACCAGCGCGACCCGATCAACCTGGCGGCGGCGGCTCCGATGGTCGCCGGCCTGGTCGCCGCGGTGCTGTTGATCTTCATCTCCTTCGGAATCACCGAGCCGTTCATGACCAACGGCTATGCCGACCCGATCTGGTCACTGGCCGCCCTCGGCGCGGTGGTCTACGGGCTCCAGATGTCCGGCGGTCAGTCGGAATACGGGGTGGTGGCGATCCTGGTGTTGACGGCCGGGATGGCCAAGAACGAAGGGGTGGTGACCGCCGCGGTCCTGATCGTGCTGATCGCCCTCCGCCAACTCTCCATTCAGTTCGCCGACCGCGCCAACCACCCGGAGTCGCGGCGGTGGTGGTGGCGAGGCCCGATCGCGGTCGCCGTCGCCGAGTTGGCCGCGGTGGGTGCGTGGCCGGTCGTCATGCGGGCGATCGGGGCCCGGGGCCAGTCCTCCCCGTTGTCGACCCCGAGCCAGTGGGTGTCCCGGGCCCGGTCCACCTACGACGGTTTCGTTCCCTATCTCCATGTCCTGCTGTGGGCCGTACCCATCGCGGTGGTCGGTGGTCTCCTGTTGTCGAGGGTCAGATCCCGGAGCCGGGCCGCCAACGACTGGTGGGGATGGGCCGGGCTGGCCAGTGGCCTGCTGGCCGTGGCCGGGGCGCTCATCGTCGGCACCTCGGCCATCGAGCCGTGGTTGGCGACCACCGTGCACCGGGTCACCGAGTTCCCCGCCTTGACCGGGTGGTGGATCGTGGCGATGTGGGTGGTCGTGGCCAGTGGGGCGCCGGCCGAGGCTGCCCGTCAACGAACCGCCCGCCCCGACCGAGAAGATCTCCCCGACCCCGTCACGGCTCCGGTCACCGCTCCCGTCGCCGGTCCGGCACCCGACAGCGTCCGAGTCCCCAGTGTCTGACCCGCCGAACGCTGGCGGCGGCCCGGTGCCCGTCGCCGGCACGGCCGACCCGATGGCCGACCCGACGGAGACGGAGACCGAGACCGAAACCGCCCTGCCCCACCGGCCGGGCAGCGGACCCCAGCTCCCCTACGTGTCCGCCCTCGACGGGGTCAGAGCCTTCTCGATCATCGGGATCATGGCCAACCACAACGGATTGGGATGGGCCGCCGGCGGCTTCATCTCCGTCAACGTCTTCTTCGTTCTCAGTGGGTTCCTCATCACCGCCTTGCTGGTGAAGGAGTGGGCCAAGTCGGGGACCATCAGCCTCCGCCGCTTCTGGGGACGACGGGCCCGCCGCCTGCTCCCGGCGCTGTTCGTCCTGTTGGTCGGCATCGCCTTCTACGCCTGGCTGATCGCCCCGGCCGACTCCCGGGGGGCGCTGCGCACCAACTCGCTGTCCACCCTGTTCTATGTGGCCAACTGGCACCAGATCTACTCGGGGCAGAGCTACTTCACCCAGGCGGCGATCCCCTCGCCGCTCCTCCACACCTGGACGCTGGCCATCGAGGAGCAGTTCTATCTGGTCTGGCCGCTGATCGTCCTCGGCATCCTCAAGTTCAGCCGGTCGATCAAGACGTTGCTCGGCTTCACCGTGGTGGCGGCCATCGGTTCGGCGGTGGAGATGGCCCTGCTGTTCCACGGCGGGACCGATCCGAGCCGGCTCTACTACGGCACCGACACCCGGGCCCAGGACCTGCTCATCGGGGCCGCCGTCGCCCTGGTCCTGGCCCATCGGGGCCCGGCCCGGACCCCGCGGGCCCAACAGGGGATGTCGGTGCTGGTGGTGGCCGCCCTGGCCGGGTTCGCCCTGGAATGGACCCGGCTCACCGAGAGCTCGGGCTTCCCCTACCGGGGTGGGTTCCTCCTGGCCGACGTGCTGGTCGGACTGGTGATCCTCGGGGTCGTCCAGGCTCCCCTCAGCCTGCCTTCCCGGATCATGGGGTGGCGGCCGATCGCCTACACCGGGAGGATCTCCTACGGGCTCTACCTCTGGCACTGGCCGATCATCCTGACCCTGACCGGGGCTCGGACCGGCCTCACCGGGTGGCCCCTGTTCCTGGTCCGGACGGCGATCACCTATGGGTTCGCGGCGGCATCGGCCCGATTCGTGGAGAACCCGATCCGCCGGGGCAGCATCCGATCCTGGAAGGCGTGGGTCGCGACCCCGGTGGCCGCCGGCGCCACCGCCGCGGTGGTGCTGCTGGCCACCGTGTCGCCCGCCGCCACCGCATCGGCGTCGACCAACTCGACAACCGGGATCCCCGGCCCCGAGCTCGCCCAGCTCGACACCGCCCACGCCTTCACCACCGACCCGGTGCGGTTCATGTTGCTGGGGGACTCGATCGCCGTCACCCTGGCCATCGGGCTGGAGGTCCAGAGCCAGCCGGTGTGGGGGGTGGAGAGCCTGTTCAAGAACGCCACCCTCGGGTGTGACCTCGATCCCAGCCTGCAGATCCGGGTGTCGGGATCGGAGGGGCTCGCCACCCCGGGGTGCATCGACTGGCAGACCAAGTGGGCGGCGGACGTCGAGCGGGATCGACCCGAGGTGGTCGGGCTCCTGCTCGGGCGCTGGGAGAGCGCCGACCATCTCTACCAGGGGACCTGGACCCACGTCGGCCAACCGTTGTGGGACAACCATCTCCAGTCGGAGCTGAACCAGGCCGTCGGGATCCTCAGCGCCCGGGGGGCCAAGGTCGTGCTGATGACCACGCCCTACCTCGATCCGACCGAGGCCCCGGACGGCTCGACCTTCCCCGAGAACGAACCCAGCCGCACCGACGCCTACAACGCCATCGTCTTCCGGGTTGCCGCCCAGCACCCCGGGTTGGTCACCGTCTACGACCTCAACAAGGTGCTCAGCGTCGATGGGCACTACACCCCGACGCTGGACGGGGTGACGGTGCGATGGAGCGACGGCATCCACATCTCCAAGGACGGTGGCCTGTGGATGCGGTCCAAGCTGCTCCCCGAGATCGCCGGCCTGGGGTTGAGCGACCGGGGCGGCTGAGGGCGCCTGACCCCTCCTGACCCCGCCTGACCGTTCGAGCGCCGCGCCGCGGCTCGGCCCCCGTCGGCTACGAGCTGACCCGGCGGCGCAGCATATCCAGGGCGGCGATGGTGGCGTACTGGCGGACCCGGTCCCGGTCGCCGGGAACCCGGAACGCCACCGCCTCGGTCTCGGCCCGGGGCAGGGCCAGCCCGACGAACACCGTGCCCGGGGGCTGGCCGTCCTGGGGGTCGGGACCGGCCACCCCGGTGATCGACAGTCCCACCTCGGCGCCCAACACCCGGCGGGCGCCCTCGGCCATGGCGATGGCCGCCGCCTCCGACACCACCGGGCCCTCGGGCAGCCCCAGGATGTCGAACTTCACCTCGGAGGCGTAGGAGACCACCGACCCCCGGAACCACTTGCTGGCGCCGGGCACGTTGACCAGCCGGGACGACGCCAGGCCGCCGGTGAGCGACTCGGCCAGCCCCAGGGTTAGCCCCTCGACGGCCAACGCCCGGGCCACCGCGTCCTCGATGGCCTCGTCGTCGACCCCGAACACCACGTCCCCCGCCGCCTCGGTGAGGATGCGCCGGATGATGGTCTCCTCCGCATCCAGGAAGCCGGCCGCCGCCTCCGGGTCATCGGCTCTGACGGTGACCCGCACCTTGATCCCTTCGATGCCGCTGGCCAGAAAGGCGATGGTGGCCCGGCTGTCGGGACCGTCCAGTTCGCGGATGTGACCGGCCAGGGCGTCGGCCAGCCCGGATTCGCTCATACCCCAGGTGCGGAGCACCCGGCTGATGATCACCCCGGTCGTCTCCCCGTTCTCGGCCATCCGTCGCCGGAGGTCGGGCAGGATCCCCCGCTCGAACATGTCGGACATCTCGTACGGCACCCCGGGGACGGCGTAGACCACCTTGTGGCCGACCGGGCAGATCAGCCCGGGGGCGGTGCCCTGGGTCTGCGGGATGATCGCCGCGCCCTCGGGCAGGTCGGCCTGGCGGAGGTTGGAGGGCGGCATCTCCCGCTGCCGGGCGTTGAACATCGTGCGGATCCGCTCCGCCACCTGCCCGTCCCGGCGCAGGGGGACGTTCATCACCTCGGCGATGGCTTCGCGGGTGATGTCGTCCTGGGTGGGCCCGAGCCCGCCGCAGACGATGACGCCGTCGCTGCGGGCCAGCGCGGTGCGGAAGGCGAGCACCATCCGGTCGTGGTTGTCGCCGACCGCCTGGTGGAAGTGGGAGGCGATGCCGGCGGCGGCCAGGTGCTCTCCCAGCCACGCCGAGTTGGTGTCGGCGATCTGGCCCAGCAACAACTCGGTCCCCACCGCCACGATCTCAATCCTCATCGGTGGCTCAGTCCCCGTCCCTCGGATCCATCGGGTGGGTGTGGGCGGGCGGCACCGGCTTGCGACCGTCGAGGTAGTACTGACCTCCGGTGAACACCGTCAGGATGGTCGCCGCCCAGATGGCCACCACCAGCACCGTATGGTGCCGGGTCAGCGGGGGTACCAGACACAGGGCGACGGCCACGCTCTGGAGCAGTGTCTTCAATTTGGCCGTGTTCCGGGCCGGAATCGACACACCCTTCCGGCCGACCACCGACCGGTAGATGCTCATGTAGACCTCCCGCACCGCGATGATCACCACCGGCAGCCACCACACGATGCTCTTGGCCACCAGCGCGAACAACGCGCCCAGCACCACCACCTTGTCGGCCAGCGGATCGAGGAACGCCCCCGACCGGGTGGTGCCCTGTCGCCGGGCCACCCAACCGTCGATCCCGTCGGTGAGCGAGAGGACGCCCCACACCACGAAGTTGATCCAGTCGGCCCCCCGCACCATGATCAGCACGATCAGCAGGGGGGTGGCCAGCAAACGCAGGATGGTGATGCCGTTGGCGGGGGTCAACAACGCCGACGGACCGAACGTGAAGGTGCGCGCCGGCGGGGCGGAATGCCCCGATGCCGGCCCGGGTGGCGACGCCGACATGGCCGCGCCGGCCGAGGCGGTGGAGACGTCGTCGGTCACCGGACCGCCTCCAGCCGGCGCCGGTCGCCGGCCGGCTCGGCGATGAGATCCGGACCATCGGCCCCGGTGACCACCACATCGACGAACGAACCCACCCTCAGGTGGTCGGGCACGACCACGACCCCGTCGATCTCCGGAGCCTCCCGGTAGGTGCGACCCTCTCCGGGCGCGTCCACCAGCACCTGGACCCGGGTGCCGATCAGGTCGTCGCGGCGGCGGGCGGTGATGGCGTCCTGCCGCTCGGTGCACTCCCGGAGGCGCTCGGCCACCAGCCGGTCGGGAATCTGGTCGTCGAGGCCGGCGGCGTAGGTGCCCACCTCCTGGCTGAACGGGAAGAAGCCGACCCAGTCGAGCTGGGCCTCCTCGATCCATTCGAGGAGACGATCGTGGTCCGCCTCGGTCTCGCCCGGGTAGCCGACGATGAACGACGACCGGAAGGCGGCGGCGGGTTCCGCCCGGCGGATGGAGGCGATGCGTTCGAGGAACCGGTCGCCCTCGCCCCACCGGCGCATCCGCTTGACCAGCGGTCGGGAGACGTGCTGCAGCGACAGGTCGAAGTACGGCACCCCGGTGGCCAGGATGGCCTCGACCAGGGCGTCGTCGAGGGTGGACGGATAGAGGTACAGCAGACGGGTCCAGGCCACCCGCTCCGACATCGCCGCCACCAACTCCACGATCGGCCGCCGGCCGGCGATGGCCGGCCCGTCGATCCGCGGCTCGACCCGTCCGGTGGAACGGTCGAGAGCGAAGGAGGAGAGATCCTGCGCCACCAGCACCACTTCTTTGAGATGGCCGCTGGCCGCCCCGAGCTGATCGGCTTCGTCCAGGATCGACTGGGTCGAGCGTGACCGCTGCTTGCCCCGGAACGACGGGATGGCGCAGAACCCGCAATTCCGGTCGCAGCCTTCCGCCACCTTGATGTACGACCACGGGGCGGTGGCCGGAGGCCGGGGCAGGTTCAACAGGTCGAAGGAGGGCAGCGGGCCCGGTCCGGAGGCCGTGGCCGCCGCCGGCTTCCGGATCATGGACACCGGCGTGCCCGGTGCGGTGGCCGCGGGGAGGGTGGCGGAGCCGAGCAGCGACACGCCGAACGGCGCCACCAGGTCCACCTCGGGGAGCGATTCGGCCAGTTCGTCGCCGTAGCGTTCGGCCATGCATCCGGTGACCACCAGCCGGGCACCGTCCCGGCGGGCATCCGACAACTCCAGGATGGTGTCGATCGACTCCTGCCGGGCTGCCTCGATGAAGGCACAGGTATTGACCACCACCAGGTCGGCATCCCCGGGACCATCGGCCGGCTCGTACCCGTCGAGGGTGAGGGTGCCGACCAGCTTGTCCGAGTCGACCTTGTTCTTCGGGCAGCCCAGCGTCTCCAACCAGAAACGCTCTGCCATCTGGGCATTCTACCGAGGACCGCGAGGGCGGCCTGCGGCAGGCGCCGGGGACCTGCCATCGGGAATCGGTGAACGCTTAGCATTGACCCCATCCACACGCTGCGCCTCGAGGGCCGGATCGCCAGGGGCCGCGGGGCACCGAGACATCTCGGGGCCTGCGGGTGGGGAATTGTCGGCTGAAGGAGGACGGCCTCATGGACATCGTTCGCAACCCCGACGGCACCCTCGTTGTCCCGGTGGAGCCCGAGCGGCCGCACAGGACCGACGACAGTGCGGCTGGCGCTTCCGGGGGTGGAGACGGGGAGAGCGCTTCAGCCGAGGCCGCGGCCACGACCCGGGTGCTGCATCCCGGCGAGGGCGGCTACGACGAGGCGCTGGCCGCCTGGGACCTCGAGCAGAACCCCGACCGCGAACCGGTGGTGTCGACCGCCACCGGTCGACAGGAGGCAATGACGCTGGTACACGCCGTCGCCAGCTCGCCCGACCATGACGTCGCCTCCGCGGTGAGGGCACTCGGCGATCCCGAAGCCTGCGGCGAAGCGCTGCGCCACGTTCTCGTCGGCGGTGTGCACTCGGTCGAGGACTTTGCCACCGAGACTGCAGAAGCCGAGGGTGGCGATCCCATCGCTGCCCACGAGGCCACCAAGATCATCGGAAAGGTGCTGGCCGAGCTCGACTGATGGCACGCTGACCGCGTGGTTCACCTGGTCGCGCCCAGCAGACCAACGAGGTGAGCATATGGCTCGGAGCCTTCGCCGAGGATTTCTGCGACCCAGCCCAAGGCGTCGGCCCCATCGATCTCGGTGCCCCAGGCCACCATCGCCTCGATGTCCACCCAATCTTTCGGCCGGCCGAAGATGGCCTTGCACACAATGAGATGCTCGGGAGCCAGGATGGGGATCCGCATCGGCCCGAACTCGACAAGGCGCTGCTGTCGGGCCATCTCGTAATGGAGCTCCAAAGTGGCGAAGAACACGTCGAGATACGACCCGCCCCAATCCAGCCGGGCCTGTCCGTCCCGCTTGATCGTCGCCCCGTCCAGTTCCGAGACGGTGACCCCCAGATGGGTCAATGCCCCGAGCACCGGATCGGCACCAGAGGGAGGCACGGTGATATTCAGGTCAATGTCCGTGGTGGCACGCGGATTGCGGTACCAGGCCAGGGCGATGGCACCTCCGAACTGATGGGCGACTCGCATGGACTCCAGGAGTTCGTGCACCACCAGGATCTTCGAGACCAGCCCGCTGAGGTGTCCGGGCGTGTCCATCGTCAGACGGCGCTGGTCCCGTCCGGCGGTGGCTCAGACAGCCGGGCCAGGACCGGAAACGCCAGCGGCTCGAACGGTCGGGGCGGTTGGGAGCCGACGATGGCATCGGCAAATCCCAACAGATCGATCAGCACCGGACCCGGCGCTGATCGGTCGCCTCGGGGAGGCCGTTCCACCACCTGCACCATCCGTTTCGACGACGCAACGAAGCGGCGGCGGGAGGCCTCGGTGTCCTCCGACCGGTCGCCACTGCGCACCGGGACACTTTTCGCCACCACCGGCGCTCCGGCCCTGCCGGCCGAGGTGAGGATCGCCTGGATGTCAAAAGGCCGAGTGGCCCGTTCGGCGGACACCGCCAACACCTCGTCGGTCAAAACGGCGAAATTGGCCAAACTGCGCGCCCGCGGCCCTCTGGAGGTGTGGACCGATTCACGGATCTCGAACCGCCCCCCGGGTCGGACGACGACGTAGGCCATAACCACTAGATTACCACTAGGTATACCCACTAGGTTCGTTCCGACATGGCTGAGCCTCTGGCGACGACCTCCTACCCGATAGACCCCACCCGCCGGCCGTCTCACCCTCCGGTCCACACAAATGGCGCCGATCACCGGGCATCGGTGAACGCGGACGCCGTCAGCCGACGTCGGTGAAGGCCGAATTTCTGAGCGGAGAGGGAGGGATTTGAACCCTCGGACCCAGTTACCCAGGTCAACTCATTAGCAGTGAGTCCGATTCGGCCGCTCTCGCACCTCTCCTTTGTCTCTTGGCCTCTATCTGGCCCATATTTTCGGCAGTGGACGAATCCAAACCGGAAGCAAGGCCAAGGCGTCAAGACGACCCAAGGGTACAGGAACGGTTCGCCCGCGCGGCCCGGGCAATTGCGCCTCTTCGACGGGACCGATCCCCAGGCCGGGCACCCGTGCAGATCAACAAGCTGACGGAGGCCACGAACAAGACCGAGGTGCAGAACACGTTTGCGGGCTCTGACAACAAGAGCTCGAGCGGGCGCATGGTCGCGCCTGGATTCTTCGATTCGTACATTTCCGAGCCGGTCGGATCGTGCCTGGCGAGGCTTCGGGCGTCCGCCACTTGGTGCAGGAGCCCGGATTCCAGCCGAATGGCAGTGAGTCCGATTCAGGCCCGGTCACGGTCGGCCGGCGGCGTCCCACGCCCGATGCTTGGCCAAGGCCCCATCCCACAGACGGTCGAGCGTTTCCGGTGCACAAGCATCGAATCGAAGATCGAACAAATCGGCGAGCGCCTCGAACCAGTCCGCACGCTCGGTGAGGGGTTCCGACGAGGTGACGATGTCGCCGACCCGGCTCAGCATGAGGCCGCGGATGACGTCGACGCCGGTGGCATCACGGTGTTCGGCCATGGCCACCAGCGCGAACGGCGAGTCCGGGGACGCCGACAGCCAGGCATGCGTCGCTGCGAATTCGGCCATCTCGGCTTCGGCGGTCGTCCAGCCCATCCCCACGAACCCGCCGGCGGGATCGTGGGCGAGATGCCAGCCGCCGACCCCCGCTTTGGTCTCGTCGAGTGCGAGACGGAACGGGGCCTGCAGATAGGTGCCGGCGGCGAGGGGCAACGCCTCGTACAGCGCGTCGCCCAACCCGGCATCGACGTACCAGATACCCGAAGGATTCTCGTCCGACGGCAGACCACTCACCGTGAGAACGACGTGGTTGCCCGCCGAGTCCGCATCGGGACCGCCGGGGCCATGCACCCCACCGACGTGGCGCGCCACCCGGTAGCCCAGCGATCGCAACAGCTCGGCGAATGCGCCGTTGAGGTGGTAGCAGTAGCCGCCGCGGCCATCCCGCACGATCCGCCTCACTGAGTCGATGGGATCGATCCCCCACATTTCACCGGCGTGCAACCACATTGTCTCGTAGGGGACGCGTTCCACCTGCCGGCGGTGGAGCCGCTGGAGGGCTTCGACCGACGGGGGCTCGGCTTCCAGCCCGAGCCGGCCCAGATACGCCTGCCGCAGATCAGCGTCGATGCCCACCGATGAGCCGCCCACGTCCCGAAGTCTCCCATCCCGCTCTCGCGCCAGCGTTACGCAAGCGGCTCGCAGTCCGTCCCCGCGTTCCGCGGCGATCCGGAGTGCCGTGCACCCTCCATGGTACGGTGCAGTCACCGGCCGTTTCGGTGTGTCACGCCCCATCTGACCTGCTCCGGAAGCGTCACCACCGGGCGGTCCGAGCCTTCGGTCGTTGGCCATTGCCCGGAAGCCAAGGAGGAACACCGAACATGATCTCCACCACCTATCCGCTGCTCGACATCTTCTGGACGATGTTGGAATTCTTCATGTTCTTCGTGTGGATCTGGCTCCTGGTGGTGATCTTCGGCGACATCTTCCGTAGCCACGATATGAACGGTGTGGCCAAAGCTGCCTGGGTCATTTTCGTCATCATCTTCCCGCTCCTCGGAGTCCTCGTCTATCTCCTCGCCCGGGGTGGCAGCATGCACGAACGGGCCGAGCGCCAGGTTGCTCAGCAACAAAAGTCGTTCGATGAGTACGTGCGGCGGGCGGCCGGCGCCCCGGCTCACAGCAGCGCCGACGAGCTGGCCAAGCTGGCCGACCTCAAGTCGAAGGGCGTGATCACCGACCAGGAGTTCGAGGCCCAGAAGGCGAAGATCCTCAGCTGAGCCGCGTCCTCTTCGTCTGCACGGGAAACATCTGCCGTTCACCCATCGCCGCCGGGCTGCTGGCCGCCCGACTGGCGACCAAAGATCCCGGCATCCGGGTCGACTCGGCGGGCATCCTCGACCTCGAGGTCCCGTCACCTCCCGAGGTGGTCGTGGCCGGCCGCGAGCTCGGGATCGACCTGGCCGGCCACCATGGTCGTCTCCTGACCCCGACCGACGTCAAGGAAGCCGATCTGATCCTGGGCATGACCAGAAAGCACGTCCGGGAAGCGGTGACGGTGGACCCGGGAGCGTGGGGTCGGACCTTCACCCTCCGGGAGTTGGTGCGGCGGGCTCAGATGACGAGCCCGCGGCATGCCAACCAGTCCCTGGCCGAGTGGCTGGTGTTCGTCCACCACGGGCGGCGCATGGTCGACCTTCACGGAAAGTCGAAGGACGACGACATCGCTGACCCACTGGGCGGCTCGATGCGCGACTACCGGGTGGCGGCCGAGACGATCGCCGGCCTGGTGAACGAGCTCACCGGTCTGGCCTGGCCCGACCTCCCGGGCACCGACGGTCAGTAGCCCTGCGGGAGCAGCGGGTTCACCGCCCCGAAGAAGACGAAGAGCAGGACCAGCATGCCGATCAGGCCGATTGCCGGCACCCACCACTTGCGCAATCGTCTCCAGGCCAGCCAGGTGACGACGCCCAAGACGATGCAGGCGAGGCCCCACAGGATGGCGCCCAGCCAACCTCCCTGGCCGGCGTCCAGGGACGGAGCCGGGGACGTCGGCTTGCCGGCGACGGGCACGGCCGCCACCGCCGGTGACACCAGATCGGCCTGGACCACCATCCGGGTCGAGGCGCTGAAGCGCGGATTGCAGGTGGTCAGCGTGAGGGTGGGTGTCGGGGTCGGCTGCAACACCGCCACGTCACTGGGGTCCACCACCAAGGTGTCCACCACGTTGTACTGGAACCGGCCCTGGGTGGTGGTGATGAAGATCGGATCGCCGGGTGCCATCTGGTCCAGGTTGTAGAACGGCTTGAGGTAGGTGGTCCGGTGGCCGGCGATGGCGGCGTTTCCCGGGTTTCCCGGCAGCGCGGTCCCTTGGTAGTGGCCCGGGCCTCGCTCCAGGTCGGCCTCGCCGGTGCCCTCCACCACCACGAAGTTGGCCCCGATCTTGGGGATGTCGATGATCCCGATCGGCTGCCCCTCGGAGGGCGGGGGCACCGGGGCCTGGACCGGCAGAATCGGGACTGTCGTCGGGGTCGGTAGCGGGGGAGCGGTGGCTTGCGGGGAGGGGACCGGCACCTGGTGGGCCCGGAGCTTCTGGTCGAACTGCTGGCGGAGCGCATTTTGGTGCCCGGCGGCGATGAAACCGGTGCCCCACAGCTCGTAGGCGACGAAGAGGAGGATGACGATTCCGGCTCCGATCAGGGTTTTCCCCACGCCACGCAGGATGGTCCGAACGCTCACGGCCGCAGCGTAACCTGTTCGTTCCGGAATCCCCGGGCGTCAGGGGCAACCCTCCCCAGCCCAGGGCCGCTATCCGCCGAAAGAAAAAACGCAAGGTCACTGCCTCGGGCACGTTCAGATAGGTGACTGGTACGCGTTCTTCAAACAGGGGTGTCGGACATGACAGACGTACTCATGGCAGGGCCAATTGTCATCCTCCGACCGGGAGCTAGGAGGAACCTTGTCGATATCTGAGCTGGAGACGCCGACGGTTTCCACCTTCGTGGGCACCTCCGGTCCCGATCTGGGGACGGCCCGTCGGCTCGGGGAGCAAGCCGCGCTGGCCGCCGCCGGGAACGCAGCCCCGGGTCCGGGGCGACGGACCATATCGGACGGTCGCTATGCCGCCGCCCGGATCGCGGTCGACTTCGTGAGCACCTACCTGGCCCTGGCGGCCGCCCTGGTCGTGCTGTCGTTCATGTCCCAGGTGCCGGCCAACTCGATCAACCACTTCTGGAGCAACATCTCCGCCGACGCCCTCTTCCCCTTCGCGGTGGTGTTGGCCATCGCCATTGGCGGCACCTACCGCACCAACCAGGGACAACTCGGTTCCAGCCTGTTCAAGGAACTGAAGGATGTCCTGTTTGCCGTCAGCGTCGGATGTGTCATCACCCTTACGGTCGGTACCTACCTCCACGCCGTCGCCGGCGCCGGGCGGCCGGTGGCGTCCCAGCAAGTCGTGGCCGTCGTCCTGGCGGTGGCGTTCATTTCCGTCGGCCGGGTCATCCTCCGGGCCTCGCTCCACACCCTGACCGTCACCCGGGTGCTCATCGTCGGAACCGGCGCCCTGACCGACCGCATCACCACCTTCTTGGGTCTGCGCCACGGGGTGGAGATCGTCGGCCACGTGGTCGGCGAGGAGGAGGCCGACGCCGGAGCCCTCGGAACCGTCGACGACCTTCCGGCGCTGTGCCGGGACCTGAACGTGCAGCAGGTCATCGTCGGGTTCCCCAGCTGTCACTCGGAGAAGTTCGTGGGCATCTACCGGCAACTCCAGGACAGTGTGCACATCGCCTTCGTCCCCCGGTACTTCGAGTTGGTCTCCTTCCGGGCCCGGCTCGCCGACCTCGGTGGGCTGCCCCTGCTCGAGGTGGCCCGGCCCGACCTCAGCGGGCTGGACCGGTTTCTCAAGCGCTCATTCGACATCGTCGCCAGTCTGTCGGCGATCATCGTCCTCTCGCCGATCATGGCCGTCACCGCCATCGCCATCCGGTCGTCATCGTCGGGCAAGGCCCTGTTCCGCCAGACCCGGATCGGGCAGGGTGGGCGGGAGTTCACCGTGCTGAAGTTCCGGACCATGACCGAGATCAGCGCCGAGGCGGTGGATGCGACCACCGGCGCCGATGAGGCATCGGAGGCTCCGCCGGCGACCAGAGTCTCTCACCCGCTTCACGCGGTGCGGCTGAAGCACACCGAGGTGCAGCGGATCACCGGAGTCGGGAAGACGCTCCGCAAGAGCCGGCTCGACGAGCTCCCCCAACTGCTCAACGTGCTCAAGGGCGACATGTCCATCGTCGGGCCCCGACCCTTCGTCCCCCACGAGTCGACCGATCTGGACGGTTGGGCGGCCAGCCGGTTCGCGGTGCGCCCGGGCATCACCGGACTCTGGCAGGTCTCCGGTAGCAACGATCTGAGCACCGAGGACCTCCACCAGCTCGACCACCTGTACGTGAGCTCATGGTCGTTCTGGTGGGACCTGAAGATCATGCTGGACACGCCCAAGACGATGCTCCACGGGATCGGCGCCTACTAGCGCCGTCTCCCGCCGTTCGGCCGGCAACGGCTTGCCGCGTCAGGTGAGAACCCCCATGGCCCGCAACTGGGCCACCACCTGGTCGGCGGCGTCTTCCGCGGAGACGTTGGCGGTGTCGATCCGGATCTCGGGGTTCTCCGGCACCTCATAGGGCGAGTCGACCCCGGTGAAGTTGGCCAACTCCCCCTGCCGGGCCTTGCGGTAGAGGCCCTTCGGATCCCGAGCCTCGGCCAGCGCCAGCGGGGCGTCGACGTATACCTCGCAGAATTCGCCCACCTGCAGCAGCTCGCGGGCGAAGCGGCGCTCGGCTACGAACGGTGAGATGAACGACACCAGGACGAGGAGCCCGGCGTCGACCATCAGCTTGGTCACCTCGGCCACCCGCCGGATGTTCTCCACCCGGTCGGCCGGAGTGAATCCCAGATCGCGACTGAGCCCGAGCCGGACATTGTCGCCATCCAGGAGGTAGGTGTGGGCCCCCATGGCGTCCAGGCGCTTCTCGACCAGGTTGGAGATGGTGGACTTCCCCGACCCGGAGAGACCGGTGAACCAGATGGCACACGGCCCATGGCCGTTGCGGACGGCGCGCGCCGCCTTGTTGACGTCCATCGACTGCCACTGCACGCTGTCGGCCCGGCGGAGGGCGAAGTTGAGGAGCCCCGCCCCCAAGGTGGCGTTGGTGAGCCGATCGATGATGATGAAGCCGCCCAGGTCGCGGTTCTCGCGATAGGAGTCGAAGGGCACCGGCTGATCCAGCCGCAGGGAGCACACCCCGATCTCGTTGAGGGCGAGGGTGGTGGCCGCCAGGTGCTCCAGGGTGTTGACGTTCACCTTGTACTTCGGGCGGCTCAGGGTCAGACCCACCGTCATCGGGCCGATCTTCATCAGATACGGACGGCCGGGGAGCATCTCCCGCTCGTGCATCCAGATGACGTGGGCTTCGAACTGATCGGCGACCTGCGGCGCCCGGTCCTCCTCACAGAGGACGTCGCCGCGGCTGACGTCGATCTCGTCGGCGAGGACGAGGGTCACCGCCTGACCGACGACCGCCTCATCGAGATCCCCGTCGAACGTGGTGATCCGGGCGATCCGGCTGCGCCGCCCGGAGGGGAGGGCCCGGACCGGCTGCCCGGTCCGGACGGTTCCGCCGACGATGGTGCCGGAATAGCCCCGGAAGTCGTGATCGGGCCGGTTGACCCACTGGACCGGCATCCGGAACGGGCGATCTCGGGCCTCGTCCTCGACTTCGGCGTTCTCGAGACAGCCGAGCAGGGTGGGACCGTGGTACCAGGGTGTCCTGGGGCTGGTCTCGATGATGTTGTCGCCCCGCAACGCCGAGACCGGGATGCAGATGATCTGGGTGAGGCCGATTTCGGCGGCGAAGGCCCGGTAGTCCGCCTCGATCTGGTCGAACACCTCCTCGGCGTAGTCGACCAGGTCCAGCTTGTTGACGGCCACCACCACCTGGCGGATACCCAGGAGGGAGACCAGATAACTGTGGCGCCGGGTCTGGGTCAGCACCCCTTTGCGGGCATCGATGAGGATGACGGCCAGGTCGGTGGTGGATGCTCCCGTCACCATGTTTCGGGTGTACTGCTCGTGCCCGGGAGTATCGGCCACGATGAACTTCCGCTTCTCGGTGGAGAAGAACCGGTAGGCGACGTCGATGGTGATGCCCTGCTCCCGCTCGGCCGCCAACCCATCGACCAGAAGGGCGAAATCGAGATCGCCTCCCTGGGTCCCGACCCGTTTCGAATCCGCCTCCAGCGCGGCCAGGTGGTCGTCGAACACCAGCTGGGACTCGTAGAGGAGCCGGCCGATCAGGGTGCTCTTCCCGTCGTCGACGCTGCCGCAGGTGATGAACCGGAGCAGCGACTTGCGCTCGTGGGCCTCGAGGTAGGCCTCGATGTCGGTGGCAATGAGCTCCTCGCGGGCGAGCGACATCAGAAGTAGCCCTCTTGCTTCTTCTTCTCCATGGATCCCGAGGAGTCGAAGTCGATCACCCGTCCTTGCCGCTCGGACGTGGTGGTGAGCAGCATCTCCTGGATGATCTTGGGCAGGGTGTCCGCATCACTCTCGATGGCCCCGGTGAGCGGGTAGCAGCCCAGCGTCCGGAAGCGGATGCTCTTCTCCACCGGTTCCTCCCCCGGCGCCAGAGGCATGCGGTCATCGTCGACCATGACGAGGGTGCCGTCCCGCTCGACCACCGGCCTCCGGGCAGCCAGGTAGAGCGGCACGATCGGGATCTGCTCAAGGTGGATGTACTGCCAGACGTCCAGCTCGGTCCAGTTCGAGAGGGGGAAGACCCGGATGTTCTCCCCCGGGTTCCGGCGGGCGTTGTAGATCCGCCACAATTCGGGCCGCTGCAGCTTCGGGTCCCACCGGTGCTGGGCGGATCGCAGGGAGAAGATCCGCTCCTTGGCCCTCGACTTCTCCTCATCCCGGCGGGCGCCGCCGAAGGCCACGTCGAACCCGTGAAGGTCGAGAGCCTGCTTCAATCCCTCCGTCTTCCACAGGTCGGTATGCACCGCCGAGCCGTGGGTGAAGGGGTTGATCCCCTGCTCGATGCAGTCGGGGTTCTGGTGAACCAGGAGCTCCATCCCGAGGTCGGCCACCATCTTGTCCCGGAACTCGTACATGGCCTGGAACTTCCAGGTGGTGTCCACATGCAGGAGCGGAAACGGCGGGGGCGACGGGTGGAACGCCTTCCGGGCCAAGTGGACCATCACCGAGCTGTCCTTGCCGATCGAATAGAGCATCACCGGGTACTCGCTCTCGGCCACCGCCTCCCGGAGGATGTGGATGCTCTCGGCCTCGAGTCGCTGGAGATGGGTGAGCCGGTGGAGCGCGACGACACCCGACGGGGTCGTCGACCCTTGATCCCCTCGCTCCTGGTTCATCTGCCAGCCCCTTGTCGGCTCTGTTCATAGCTTGCCGCCATCTCGTTGTCTATTAAATTCTTCTGAGAGTCACCTGAGACCAGGCACGCGGTTCGGCATACAACTGCGAAGGCACCCGCGACGGACTTGCCCGGTCCGACATCGCCCGTGTAGCAATCCTCCCGATGGGAATCGTCCGTCCAATGGTTCGCGCCATCGTGCCCGTGAATATCCGGGCGCGGGTCCATTGGGCGTTGATCCGGCACCGATGGATATCGGAAGTGTTCGCCAACCTCGATCCATCCATGCAGATGACCCGGGTGAAGCGCGGTACCCGTCTGGTCATCGACGGCTATCCACGGTCGGGCAACAGCTACGCCCGGGCGGCGTTCCTTCACGCCAACGGCGAACACACCTTGATCAGCACCCACCGGCACAGTCCGCGTTCCGTCGAGGCCGGCCTCCGCCGGGGGATCCCGGCGGTTGTCTTGCTCCGCCCGCCCCGGGCGGCGATCGCCTCCGCCCTCCAATACGAACCGTCACTCCGCCCGAATCAGGCCGTCGATCTCTACCGGTGGTTCTACGAGGGGATCCTCCCGATTGCCGATCAGGTGCTCATTGCACCGTTTGACCAGGTCACAAGCAATTTCGGCGGGGTGATCCTGCAATGCAATCACCGGTTCGGCACCGACTTCATCCCCTACGAACCAACCCCGGAAGCGGATGCGGCCGTGGCCCAGATGATCGACGCCATGGCCACCCGGATGTTCCGGCCCGAAGACATTGCCCACGTCGTGGCCCGCCCGTCGATGTCCCGCCATTCCGTCGACGAGGTGCTCCGCGATCTCGACGATCGCACCGTCACCCGGCTCGACGGTCTTGACGCCCTGCACGACGAGGTGTTGCGCCATCGCTGGACTCCGACCTGAACCCAGTCGGGCGCTCCGTCACTCCTCCTTCGGCGGCCCGTCCTTCCTGTTGGCGGGAGACATCTCCTCCCGGGTGACCGGTTGGTCGGCCCGCTGGCGGGCGAGCATGTCGGCAAACGAGATCGGTTCCGCCCCGTTGCCCGCCGCCGTCGAGCCAGTGGCCGTGGCCGTGTCCGTCGCCTCGATCCCGTGGGCGGCGAGCAGATCCCCAAACGCCACCGGCTCCGTCCCGTTGCCGGCCGAGGTTCGGTCAGACACAGTGTCAGTTTCTCGGACACCGTGGGCGGCGAGCAGATCGGCGAAGGCCACCGGCTCGGGCGCGGTGTGGGCCGCCAGCATCTCGGCCAGCGAGATCGGCTGGGGCGCGGTGTGGTGGGCGAACATCTCGGCAAACGAGATCGGTGCCACCAGGCCCTCCCGGGCGAGCACGTCGGAGACCGGTATCGACTCCTCTTCGTCCTGGCCGGCGAGCATGTCGGCCAGGGACACCGGCGTGGCGGCCTGGTCGGCTTCGAATTTTCGGGTGGCCCGGGAGAAGATGACCCAGGCGATCACCGCATAGATGACCAGGAAGGCGCCGCTCCCGACCGCCATTCCCCGGATGCCCCCGATCTTGGCTCCCCCGAGCGGGAGCACCACCAGGAAGGGGGCCATGATGATCACCAGCCGCAGGAGTTCCTTGGCCGACCGGATGGCCCGCAGGCCGATGAGATACGCCTGGGAGACGCTCCCGACGGCGGTCGAGAATCCGATCCAGAGCATGAACGGCCGGGCCTGGGCCCAGGAGGGCCCGAACAGGTCGGCAACCGCCTTCACCGGCGCCAAGTAGACGGCCAGGGTCCAAATGGCCATCGTCAACGTCATCAACACCCCGCCGACCTGCAGGAAGCGGGTGGCTTGCTGGCGGTTCTCCCGCATCTTCCGGCTGACGATGGACACCAGTGCGGACTGGACCCCGGCAAAGAGGACCACCACCGGGGCCAGTGCCAGCTGGGCCACCTTGATCAACCCGATGGCATCGAGGGAGAGGACGAAGACCAGGAGGTAGAGGACGCCATAGGCCCCGAAGGTTCCGACCAGGAATTGGCCGGCGAACCGGGTGCCGACGTGCCATTCACTGGAGATCCAGAACCGCAGGGCCTGAGAGGCCTTCCGCAACGAGAGGAAGGCCGGCACCGTCCAGAGCCCGACCAGGGCGCCGGCACTGGTCCAGGCGCCGATCAGCCACGGGAGGGACTGCAGGCCGGCGGACCGGAGCCCGATGACCGCGGCCACAAAGAGCACGATCCAGGCCACATCGAGTCGGATGGCATAGGCCGGATCATGACGGCCTATGCCTATATAACGGGAGAAATCCTGCAGCGCCATTAGCGGAAATGAGATGGCAAACACCACGAACGGGATGGCAAATGGATTGCCGACCACGGCGGCAATGGCCAGCACCACCAGCGACAGCGCGCCGGCGGAGAGGAAGGCAAAGAGATAGCCGGTCCGCTCGTAGCGGGCCCGGAGCTCCGGTTCCGCCCCTGAGCGGGTAAGCAGGCAGTCGCTGGTGACGCTGCGGACCAGGCCCTGACAGAGGATGTAGGTGGTGATGACGATGGCAAAGACGCCGATCTGACGGGCACCGCTTCCATGGGCTACCAGCACGCTCAGACCGAAGTTGGAAACGCTCGAAGCTCCCTGGTCAATGACCGTGAGCGACACCACCCGACCCACCGATGCGGCCCGCGTCCCCGAACCCGCATCCCCCGGAGCCGTCGCGTTTCCGCCCAGTGAGCCTGACTTTGTTCGTCGAAGGTTGACCATAGGGGGACGGACTCCGAGCACGATCCTAATGGCAGTGGATCAGCCTCGGCGAAAGGCCGAACAGGAAGCCTTCATTGTCGCCAAACCCCGCCGCCAAGCACCGGCCTATTGATTCCTCACCAGGGGGGCATCCGATCCCTCCGCGTGGGGCTGGTAAGTTGCAAGGCTTGACAACGGGGCCTGCGATTTCGATTTTGATGCCGACGTTCAACTCGGGCGATTTTACGCTCGAGGCCGTCGAGAGTGCCGTCTCCCAGATGCGGGCCGGCGACGAATTGCTGATCCAGGACGGCGTGTCCACCGATGGATCGATCGTAAAGGTCGCCTCCCGGTACGGATCTCATCCCGGGGTGAAGATCGTCAGCCAGCCCGACGGCGGCCAGGCCGACGCGCTCAACCGGGCCCTGGCCCGGGCCGGCAACCCGGTGGCCGGGTGGCTCAACGGTGACGACTGTTATTACCCCGGTGCCCTCGACGCCGCCCGGCGGGGCTGGCTCCGGGACGAGAGCGTCGACCTCGTCTACGGGAGCTGGACGATGTACAGCAAGTCAGGTGAGATCCTGCGGGTGTGCGTACCGGGTCAGCTGACCCGGGCCGGGCTCATGCGAACGCCCCAGGTGTTCACCGGATCGATGTTCATGCGGACAGCCATGGTCCATGACATCGGGGGGTTCGATCGCGACCTGCACTACTGCATGGACATCGACCTGGTGGCGCGGATCCTGCGCCGGGGCCGGGTGCCCACCCGGGTCCCCGAGACGCTGGGTGGATTCCGGTGGCACAAGGACAGCAAAACCGGGGCACTGGGGTTCGGCGTGGTGCGAGAGTGCCTCCAGGTCCGACGTCGGTACGCCAACGGGTTCGGGGAGCAGCTCGAGGCCTATGTGTTCAGTACCACCCAATTGGTCTCCCAGGCCTCGATTCCGCTCCGGAGATCCAAGGCCTATGTGCGGGTCCGGGATCGGCAAGCGGCAAGGCTCTCCCGGTCCTGAGTAGGGGTGAGCCATGGGATCTGACCACGAGCCAACCGCCGACTTCGGTTCGCCGGAGTCGGCGACGAACGCAGATCCAGAGGATGGCCAAACCGTGTCGGCCCGGACGGGGCCACACCCCCTCCGGGTGCGGGCCCGCTACACCGGACGCCGCGCCCTCGACCGAATCGACAACGAGACGGTCCGCCGGGCTCGCGGTCTCCTCCGGAGACTCCGGAGCGATGCCCCCGACGTGATCTACCTGGGTGATTCTGCCCTCAGCATTGTGGGATCGAACGATTCGGATCGCCGCCGCCTCGATGCGATGGTGGCCGACCTCCTGGGTGACGGGGTCTCCGTCAAGGGAGTCGACGGCGCCAGCTATCACGCCGAGCTCTTCGACGCCTTGCTGCGGCTGGTGGAGGCCACGCCTCACCGCCCGCTCCTCCTGGTGCCGTTGTGCGTGAGGGTTCGGACCCCCCAGTTGACCGAACACCCCATCTACGCCCACAAGCAGGCGGTGGAGTTTCTCCGACGGGTCGACCTCTCGGGCGGAGCCTGGCGGGTGCACGCCGCCTGGCCACGGCCGTCCGGGTCGGACTTCGATGCGTACTACCGGGTGCCGCATCCGACCCTGCTCGGTAACTGGACCGTCGGCGACTACCTGGCGTCGATGTCGGAGTCACAGCGCGCCGGGGACGAAGACGCCCGGATCAAGACCTTGTACGCCTTCTTCCACGGCGGGCTCCTCGAGCCCGGGAGCCCGGAGCTGGAATCGGTCACCCGGATGGGGAGCACCATCCGTGCGCTCGGTTGCCAGGCCGTCGTCTATCAGACGCCGGTGCCGGTCGAGACCGGGGTCGCCTCCCTGGGTCAAGCGCTGGCCGATCGCACCGCCGCCAACTTTGCCATGCTGAATGCCGCCTACCGCCTCGGAGCCGGCGAGGATGCCGAGATCGTCGAGTCGGGCACCTGCTTCTCGGCGTCCGAATTCATCGACCCGACGGACGCCACCGAGCACCTGAACGACATCGGCCGGCTCCGTCTGGCCGAGATGGTGGTGGCCAGCATCAAGCGGCGTCGGGCGTCGGGCTGATTCCCGCTCCATGCGCACCCTCGGCATGATCACATGAAGGTCACCATTGACGACCAGGCCTTTACCTTGCAGCGACGAGGCGGCATCTCCCGGTATTTCACCGAGCTGATTGGCATCTTCCGCTCGGACCCCGATTTCGGCGTCGAGCCGGTGACGCCATTTCGCTTCGTGGTCAACGAGCATCTGCTCGAACTCGACCCCGTCCGCTTCCGCCGGGCCCGCCTGCCGGAGATCGGTCAGCGCAACCGGGTGCTCCGGCCCCTCAACCGAGCTGTGGTGCGGCGCCGTCCTGAGCACCGGCGACTGGTGCACCACACCTACTACCTGCCCGATGCCCTCCGGACCCCGGCCGATGCCCGGTTGTGCACCATCTACGACATGACGCCCGAGCTCTTCCCCGAGCTGTTCCCCTACGGCAACCCCCACCAGGCCAAGCGGGAGTACGTGGACGCCTGCGACGCCATCCTCTGCATCTCCCAGACCACCAAGGACGATCTCCTGGCCACCTACGGCCCTCAGGACAAGCCGGTGGTGGTGACCCCGCTCGGGGTCTCCGACCCGTTCTTCGCCGAGCCGGTGCCGGGACACCACCACGGTGCCGGTGACTACATCCTGTATGTGGGGCAGCGGGTGGGATACAAGAACTTCGACGTCCTGGTGAGGGCCTTCCAGCGGATCGCCGCCGGCCGGCCGTCGCTCTCGCTGATCTGCGTGGGCCTCCCGTTCGACGCCGCCGAGCGGGCCAGATTCGAGGAGCTTCAGCTCTCCGGTCGGGTGCACCACCGGGTGGCCGGCGACGACGAGATGCCGGCCCTGTTCGCCGGGGCCGCCTGCCTTGTCTTTCCGTCACGCTACGAGGGCTTCGGCCTGCCGATCATCGAGGCCTATGCGGCCGGCTGCCCGGTGATCCTGGCCGACACGCCGTGCTCGGTGGAAGTCGGCAGCACCGCCGCCCAGTTCTTCGCACCGGACGACGACGAGCAGCTGGCCGCCCTGGTCGACCAGCTGGTCGGCGACCCGGCCCTCCGGACCCGATGGATCGAGGCCGGAAGGCTGCGGGCCCGCGACTACACCTGGCGCCGGACGGCCGAGCTCACCGCCACCGTCTACCGGAGCCTGGCCACCCTCTAGCCCGGGCGTGGAGGCTCACCCGGTCGAGGCCGGCGGGCGTCGGGTACCGAGGGGATCGAAGGCCATCGGCACCAGCTCGTCGAAGACGCGGATGGCCGGGTCATCGTCGGCCCGGCAGGCGGCCACATCCCAGAAGTGGTACCCGAGTTCGACCGGCTTGGGTTCGAGGGTGCCGGCCCGGCGGGGGGCGTCGCCGACGTCGAGCTGCCCCAGCGGGTCGCCCGAATTGTCCCAGACAGCCAGCCGGGCATAGCCGAGCGCGGCGAGCTCCGACCACAGATGGTTGGGCGGGTTCCCGGCCTTTCGGGCCAGCTCCGGGTCGAACTCGAAGAACAGGACCGGCCCCGAATCGGCCCAGGCCCGGGCGGCGGCGGGGACCAGGACGGGGTCGAACCCGTCGGTGTCCGACTTGACCAGCCGCAACCGGTCGAAGCCCGGGTGGCGCCGCCGCAGCTCGGTGGCGGTGCTGGCGGGGAGTCCGCCTGTGTCCGGCCCGCCCTCGACGAAGCGGGTGGTGCCGTGGTCGCGGACCGGGCTCATCCCCGGGAGCTCGCGGTCCTCCGGGACCAGGAGCACCTCCTCGACGGTGATGGCCGGGTTGCCGTCGACGTTGTCATGGAGGTACCCGACCCAGTAGGGATCACCTTCCACGCAGAGCACCTCCGCCCCGGAGGCGGCGGCGATCTGCAGCGCCGAATCCCCGATGTTGGCGCCGATGTCCAGCACCCGCAGCGGGAGGCCATCCGCCGGCCGGGGCGCGGCCAGGCCGGCGGCCAGTTGCACCAGGTTCTGCCCGTAGCTCGGCTTGACCCGGGCGTACACCGGCAGCAGGTGGGAACGCGGCAGGCTCAGCCGCACGCCTTGGACCGTCCGCTCGATGCGGCGGGACCCGGCGAGACGCCTCGAGGGGGCGGCCATCGACGCGAAGATCCTCAACGTCTCCGCCTTGGTCCAGGGCACAGCTCAGGGTAGCGGAGGCGGAGAATTCTCAGGCGAGCGGTCGTTGGCGCGGCTCGGCCACCGTGACCATGGTGCCGTCGGGGAGATCGCGCCAGACCACGGCTCCGGCCCCCACCACCGAATTGCGGCCGACGGTGACACCCCGAAGCACGGTGGCCCCGACCGCGACCCAGCTCCCGCTCTGGAGCCGGATGGGCCGGTTGTCGTAGGAGAAGGTCGGGTCCATGTGGTCATGGCTCCCGGTGACGATGGAGGCTCGTTGGCTGATGCAGACATTGTCTTCGATGACGATGTCGACGAACGAATGCAACCAGGCGTACTCGCCGATCCAGGTGTCGTCGCCGATGTCCAGGTTCCAGGGGAAATGGATCCGGACCCCATGGCGGATCAGGCAGTTTCGGCCCACCTTGGCACCGAACAGGCGCAACAGTGGAGGCCGGAGCCGGGCCGAGAGCCACCACCGGTCGAAGAGCAGGTTCTGGACCACGAACCACCCGACCCGCCAGTACAGGGTCCGGCTGTCGAAATCATCGCCGGGATCGAAGGCGGCCAACCGCCGGTCGGTCAGGGTGATCCCGGATGCCTCACGCACGCGGTCGCTCACTCGTCCCCCTCTCGCCCCTGGCGGTTCAACGCCAGATGCCACGGATATCGAACACCTCGGGCATCAGCTCGTCGAAGGCGGCGGTGGCGGCGGTGTCGTCGGATCGACAGGCGGCGACGTCCCAAAAGTCATAGCCGAGGTGGGTCGGACGCGGCTCCAGGGTGGCCGCCCACCGCCGGGCGTCGCCGATGTCGAACTGTCCCAACCGGTCCCCGGTGTTGTCCCATGCCGCCAACCGGGTGTACCCCAGCCGGGCCAGCTTCTCCCACATGGCATTGGGCTCGGGATCGTCCGCCGCCTTGGCCAGGATCGGATCGAATTCGAAGAACAGCACCGGCGCGGATTCCGCCCAGGTTCCGGCGGCGGCCGGCACCAGGCCGGGGTCGAAGCCGTCGGTGTCGCTCTTGACCAGGCGCAGCTGGGCGAAGGTCGGGTGCTTGTCCCGCAGAGCCCGGGTCGACAGCGAGGGCAACGCGTCAGGATTCGCCTCGCCCTGGGCGAACCGGGTGGTGCCGTAGGTGCGGACCGGGCTCACGTCCCCCCAGTCACCCTCGTCGGGGAGGAGCAGTGCCTCCTCGATGGTGGCCCGGGGATTGCCGCCCAGGTTCTTGCGGAGGAAGTTGGCCCAGTAGGGATCGCCCTCGACACACAGCACCTGGGCGTTGGTGGCGGCGATGATCTGGGCGGCCGAGTCACCGACGTTGGCCCCGATGTCCATCACCTTCATCGGCTCGGCGGTGTCGCCGGCCCGCGTCTCGAGCTCCTTGGCCAGCTCGACGAGGTTCTGGCCGTACGACGGCCGCATACTGGCGAAATCGGGAAGCACGTGGGCCCAGGGAAGGTACAGGTCCACTCCCTGCACCCGGCGGTGCACCACCCGCTTGGCAAACACCTTCCTCCAGGGCAGGTTGGTCCGCACAAAGGCCTCTCGGCGCTGCATTCGGGTGGCGGGCATCGTTGAAGGATAGCCAATCGCGGTAGCCACCCCGGTGGGGCCGACGCCCCCCTTGGCTTTCGAACCATCACCGGCGGCAGGTTCGGCGGTGACCGCGCCACCGCCACCGGCGGGGATTGCCGGGGCGCAAAATCGTCTACGGTCATGTCCCGTGCCGCTACGCGTCCTGATCGATGGCCTTCCCACCCGCGGGGTGGGGATGAGCCTGGGCATCGTCATCGAACACCTGCTCTACGGGTGGGATCAGCTCGAAGACGACGACGAAGTGCATCTGGCCCTCGGGCCCGACGCCAACCTCGACCTCCCCGAATCGGTCATCGTCCACCGGTTGGACTTCAAATTCGGGCACTTCGCCTCGCGGCTGTGGGCCCAGTCGGTGGTGGTGCCCCGGATGGTCCGCGACCTCAAGATCGACGCCCTGTTCGCCCTCCTGCCGGCCACCACGTTCACCCCGCTCGACTGCCCGCGGGGGATCCTGGTCCCCGACATGCGCCACGAGTTGCGACCCGAGCAGTTCACCCCCCAGTCCCGGCTGCTGCGCAAGGTGAGCTACGACGTGGGGTACTCCCAGGCCGACGGCATGTCCTGCATCTCCGAACGCACCAAGCGCGACCTGCTGGCCACCCATCCCCGCCTCCGCCGGGGGAACCGGGTGATCCAAGTGGCCTACCTGGGGGCAGACCACGTCGACAGCTGGCCGGTCCCGGCCAAGGGCGAGGAGTACGCCATCGCCTTCGGCCAGTACGCCAACAAGAACGTCGATCTGGTCATCGACGCCTGGACCATCCTGAAGGGCCGGGGGGAAGCCATGCCCCTGGTCGTGGTGGGGCTGAACGACGTCGACCGGCAGGCCGCCCAGGCCCGGATCGAGCGCCTGGGGCTCGCCAGCCTGATCACCGCGCTGCCCTGGCTCTCCATCGAGGCGTTCCGCGACCGGTTCGCCGGGGCCAGTCTGGTCGTGTTCCCGTCGGACTTCGAGGGGTTCGGCCTCCCGGCGGTGGAGGCCATGCGCCTGGGCATCCCGGTGGTCATCACCCCCGAGGACGCCTTGCTCGAGGTCACCGACGGGCATGCCACCGTGATGGACGACTACGGGTCGGCGGCGCTGGCCAAAGGAGTCGCCCAGGCCCGGCACACCAGCCAGGAGGACCTCGAGTCGGCCAAGAAGTACGTGGCCAAGTTCACCTGGAAGGGGACCGCCGCCCAGATCCGGGGCATGCTCGCCGACCTGGCCACCCAGCCGACCTTCCGGAGCTGACCGCACCGAACCTCAGCTCGGGTTGGCCTCTTTCCCCTGGACCTCGTCGAGCATGGAGGCCAGGACATCCAGGTCGACCTCGATGTCGCTCACGATCAACTGGGCGCGGCCGCGGGCGGCCGGTTCCCCCCGCCCGGCCAGGTAGCGGTACTCGAGGCCGGGCACCCCGCTGGCCAGCTTCCAGAAGTCGGGGACCAGGGCCCCGGCCGGGAACAGCTCGATCACGCTCGACCCCGGGCTGGCAAACACCAGATTGGCCAGGGCCGCGCCGTGGGGGGCGACGATGATCGAGGCCTCGGCGAAGGCCCGGATCTGGTCGCGCACCGACATCTGGCCGGGGTCGATGGCCTGGAAGTCGCGAGCCGACAGCATCGCCACCAGCTCCGGCTCATTGGTCACCCGCCGGTTGTTGGCGGAGGTCCCCCGGGTGACGTAGATGCATCTCCCCGGGACCCGGGCGTCGGGGGTGGGCAGGAGCCGCTGCCGGAGGAGGGCGGTGACCCACGGCGGATTGATGACCGTCATCGACGGCGGCGCCGGGACCACCAGACACTCGGCCCGCACGTGGGGCACCTGGGAGCTGTCGATGCGGCGCTCCGGCGGGACCGCGAACAGGTCCAGCAACTCGCGCTGGAACCGGGTCTGGGCCGGCACGTACCAGCGGTCCGGGGGCTCGATCTCCGGGCAGAGCTCCTGGACGCCGAGGCGGGTCATGACATCCACCAGGAAGTGGTAGTAGTTCACGTCGCCCCGGGTGGCCAGCACCCCCAGGCGACCGCCGACCTCCAGCGGAGGCGGCGGGAACGGGTGCATGAACAGTGGGTGCTCGCGGGGCCGGGTGGTGCCGAAGTAGAAGCTCAACTCCCAGAGCAGGTCGCCGCGGCCGGTGATCACCGCCCGGTGGGGACCGAGCACCCGCCCGCCGGGCAGCTCGGCCACCGCCACCCGGGGGACCCTCTCGGCCCGGTTCTGCTCGAAGGTCGGATCACCGTCGGGAACGCCCCGGGGCAGCGGTCGGGTGACCACCTCGGCCGGGCGGGCGACACAGCAGCGCCCACCGGTGCTGGCCGCCGCCTCCTCGAGGGTCTGGACCGCCCCGGTCGGCAGGTAGCCCCCGGCCCACCGGCTCATCTGCTGGGTGGCGGGGGCGACGGCCCGGGTGGCCACCGTGTAGGCCGGCTTCAGGTAGGGATAGAGGGGCCGAAGCGGCCCCGGCAGGCGAACCACCTTCAGCCGACCTCAGGCTTCAAATGGCTCCCCGGGACAGCCAGGCGGTACCGAGGGCGTCGTTGACCGGCTTCTGCCTGACCACGTCGAGACCGACGCTCTTGAACCAGTCGCGTAATTGGCTCCAGGACTGGCCATCGACCTCGTGGTACTCGAGGACCAGGCGCTGCACCGAGGCCCAGCTGTCCCGTGACGATCCGTAGGTGAGGTCGTACTCCCCACCTTCGCAGTCCATCTTGACGAAGTCGATCGGCGCCGGCGTCGAGGCCACCGCCTCGTCGAAGGCCACCGTTTCCACCTTGGTGGCGGTGCCCGACGCCACCGACCGGCCGGCACCGACCAGTCCGTTGGTCCCGCTGCCGCCGCCGTTGTCGTCGAAGACCGCGAATCCGGTCTCCGCGGCCAGCGCCCGCTCGAAGACGGAGATGCGGTCGCCCAGGCCGTTCTGGGCCACATTGCGGCGCAGGAAGCCGGCGGTGGTCGGCGAGGGCTCGAAGCACTGGATGGTGGCCCCGGGATGCACATGGGCCAGCTGGCAGGCGAAGGTCCCGATGTGTCCGCCGATGTCGATGACCTGGATCGGCCGCTTCAGCAGAGGGCCGAGAAACCAGTCCAGCCGGTAGGTGTCCTCGGCGAAGATCTCGTAAATGGGGACCCGGGCTCCGGGGACGTTGGGGCAGTCGATCCGCAGCCCGTTGCGGGCCGCGAAGCTCAGCGTCTCGGGGCCGCGCCCGACCCGCTGACGAGCCATGTCCGAGAGCACCTCGGACCAGTTCGAAAACGCCCGCGGGGTCTGGGCCACCCGCCGGGAGGCGTGAGCGGCGCGCAGCACGCTGTCGGTGATCATCGAACGACGCCGGCCGGGAGGTGGGAGGGAGCCTGGAAGTGCATCGCTCCATGATGGCACGTGGAGCCGCCGGCCAGTAGCGGGTGGCGGAGCCCGGGGCCGGGCTACCGGGAGGCCAGGCAGCAACCATGGCCGTCGCCCGCCGGTCGAAATCCCGGTGGCTACGCTCCGGCGGCGATGGCCGGCGGGCCCCCGTTCGAGCTGGGCAGGGCCGGAGTGGCCCCGTTCCCGCCCGTCGGGGCGGGCGGTGCGCCCACCGACACCGACGGGCCGACCCAGCTGGAGCCGACGTCCGGCTTCCGGGCCAACGAATAGGTCATGGCCAGCACGAACGGCAGCCAGAAATAGGTCTGGAAGATGACGGGAGCCGTCTGGGCGTAGACCAGGGAGGCGATGGCACCGGCGAAGATGATGTCCCGGGTCGGGTCCCGTCGTCCGGGACCCGAGACTCTTCGGAAGGCCGCACCCACGGCGATCAGGCTTCCGAGGAGGAAGAGGATCCCTCCCTGGTACCACATGATCAGGATCAGGTTGTGCGGGGGATAGCCGACCCCCAGATAGATGTCGTAGAAGACGATCCCCGAGTAGAGGTCGAGCCCGTGGCCGAACACCGGCTCCTCGGCGATCAGGTGCCAGGCGGATTTGTAGGTGTCGATCCGCAGCGAGGCGGTGTTGGAGGTGGTCCCGTTCCCGATCGTCGAGTTGAACTTGGTGATCGGGTTGAGGCTCTTGTTGCCCGAACCCAACAGGGAGACGCCTCCGAGGTAGACGACGACGACCACGATGACCGCGGTCAGCACCTTGCGGAGGTTGACCTTGCGCAGCACCAGGAGCACGAACACTGCGGCCAGGGCCGAGAGCATGGCCGAAACGCTGGCGCTGAGCACCAGCCCGATGGCGATCAAGAAGATGGAGATGATCCGGTGCCCGCGCCGACCGGGTCCCAGCTCCATGGTCAGGCCGATGGCGAACACCAGGCCCAGGGCCAGGCAGGCGCCCAACTCATCGGGTTGGATGGTGAACGCCGTCGCCCGTCCCCCGGTGACCGTGGCCGGAAGGGCGAGGATGTGGAGCTTGCTCTGGAGGATCTCCACGAAGCCGGACACCGCGCCGCCGAGCACGAAGGCGTACATGGCCATGTGCTTCAGCCGTTGGTCGATCAACACGTGGCGGATCACCCACGGCCAGTAGAAGAGGACGAAGACCATCCGCACGATCACCAGCACACTGCCGGCCGGCTGGATGGCGTAGAAGGTCGCCCCGATACCCCCCACCACCACCAGGAAGGTGGCGAAGTGCCAGGACCACGCCATCCGCTCGACGTCGGGGCGCTTCTTGGAGAAGGCGAGCACCGCGATGGCCACCGCGAAGATCAGGTCGCTGACCTGGATCCCGCCGCCCCGGAACCGGGTGAACGGGATCAGGAAGATTCCGGCGATGACCAGGCGGAGGGCCCAGACGGCCATGACATCGGTTGATGGCCGAGTGGACGCCGGAACCGAGGTGAAGGGATCGGTCCCCCCGACGGGCGTCCCGACCGCCGGGCTGTCGATGGAGGTCCGGGGCGGCATCGGCGAAGATTACCGCCCCGCGAGCCCGTCGCGCCGGGCACCAACGGTTCCTAAGCTTCGAGGCGCCGAGGTAGGGTTTCGGGCCCGAGCGCTCGAGCTTCGACCCGCCGCTCTCGAAAGTCAGGACCGCTTGCCTCCCATCCCCGTCCAGCTGGCACTACCCCTGGGGTTCGCCACCGGCGCCGCCATGACCGCCCGGTCCCCGCGGTGGGCGTAGCCGCGGGATCCTCGGGGGCGGCCGGCGGGCCCCGGCTCACCGTGGTCGTCCACGACTATTCGGGACACCCCGGCCAGGTCCAGCTGAGCCGGGCCCTCGCCGGCCGGGGACACCGGGTCACCCATCAGCACTGCCCCTCCTACGTGACCGGCAAGGGGGCGGTGGAGCCGATGCCCGACGATCCCCCCACCCTCAGCTTCCAACCCTGCCCGATGGCGGGCGAGTTCAAGCGGTACTCACCGGTGAAGCGGGTGGCCCAGGAAGTCGCCTACGGCCGGCGGGTCGGCGCCCTCATCGCCGGGCAGCGCCCCGACGTGGCCATCCTCAGCAACGTCCCGCTCCTGGCCCACGCCCTGGTGGCCCTGCGGTTGTGGTGGGAACGCATCCCGATGGTCTTCTGGCATCAGGACATCTACAGCGCCGCCATCACCGCCGCCGCCGAGAAGCGGCTGGGGCCGGCCGGCCGGGTGCTGGGCTGGGTCGCCGACCGCATGGAGCGGATGATCGCCCGCTCCAGCGCCGCCATCGTGGCCATCTCCCCGACCTTCCTGCCCAAGCTCCGTTCCTGGGGGGTCAAGGAGGCGGCCCTCAACGTCGTTCCCAACTGGGCCCCGATCGAGGACCTCCCGGTGCGGGACAAGGACAACCCGTGGAGCGACCGGATGGGGCTGTCGTCGAGCCCGGTCCTCCTCTACTCCGGCACCCTGGGGCTGAAACACGACCCCAGCATCCTGGCCCTGGTCGCCGATCATCTGCGCACGGCCAGCCCCGAGGCACGGGTGGTGGTGATCTCCGAGGGCAAGGGCCGTGACTGGCTGGAGGAGTGGAAGCGGGACCACGGAGCCGAGAACCTCCTCCTCCTCGACTACCAGCCCTACCCCGACCTCCCCGACGTCATGGGCACCGCCGATGTGCTGATGGCCATCCTCGAGCCGGATGCCAGCAAGTACTCGGTCCCGTCCAAGGTGCTCTCCTACCTGTGTGCCGGCCGGGCCATCGTGGGATTCCTCCCCGGCGACAATTCCATCGCCGAGATCCTCGAGGGCAACCAGGCGGGAATGGTGGTGGACCCGGCCGGGCGGGACAAGATCGGGCCGGCGGTGGCCGAACTGATCGCCGACGGCGGGCGTCGGCGGGGTATGGGCGAGGCCGGCCGGCACTACGCCGAGTCGGCATTCTCCCCGGAGGCCGCCGCCGACCGGTTCGAAACCGTGATATACGCCTGCCTGGCTCGTTCCCACCCGTAGCCGGAGGCTTCGCGAAGCCTCCCGGGCAGGGAGCCGGCGAATTTGAGGCTCCCCCCGGCCATGGCCAGTAAGGTTGCGGCCGTGATCGCCCCGTGGCGAGCACCGTGGGGATAGGTGCCTTGAGCCTCCAGCGAACGCTGGCGGCGATTGCGACAAAGGGAGAACCGAGATGAAGAACGTGTTGGTGACCGGGGGCGGTGGCTTCATCGGCGGCCACCTGGTGGCGAGATTGCGTGCGCAGGGCGTCGACCATGTCCGGGCCGTGGACCAGGTCCCGCTCGACCAGTGGCACCAGAGTTTCTCCGATGTCGACAACCAGGTCGCCGACCTCCAGGAGCTCGCCGCCTGCCGCACCGCCTGCGACGGGATCGACACCGTCTTCAACCTGGCCGCGGACATGGGAGGGATGGGCTTCATCGAGAACAACAAGGCCCTGTGCATGCTGTCGGAGTTGATCTCGACCCACATGCTGTTGGCCGCCCGCGACGCCGACGTGCAGCGGTTCTTCTACTCCTCGTCGGCCTGCGTCTACGCGGCGGGAAAGCAGGAGTCGCCGGAAGTCGAGCCTCTCCGGGAGAGCGATGCCTATCCGGCCATGCCCGAGGACGGCTACGGGTGGGAGAAGCTGTTCAGCGAGCGGATGGCCCGTCACTTCTACGAGGACTTCGGCCTCGAGACCCGGGTGGCCCGGTACCACAACGTCTACGGGCCGCTCGGCACCTACGACGGCGGACGGGAGAAGGCACCGGCGGCCATCAGCCGCAAGGTGGCGGCGGCCAAGCTGGCCGGCAAGCACGAGATCGAGATCTGGGGCGACGGCAAGCAGACCCGGAGCTTCACCTACATCGACGACTGCCTCGAGGGCACCCTCCGGCTCACCGACAGCGACATCCGGGAGCCGCTCAACATCGGGAGCGAGCAACTGGTGACGGTCAACGAACTGGTGGACATCGTGGAGAACGTGGCCGGGATCAAGCTCGAGCGCCGCTACAACCTCGATGCGCCCCAGGGGGTCCGGGGACGGAACAGCGACAACACCCTGATCACCAAGAGCCTGGGTTGGGCGCCGTCCATCAGCCTCGAGTACGGCATGGAAAAGACCTACGAGTGGATCTACAACGAGATGAGCGCCAACGCCTGAGGTCGGGGCCTTCGATCAGGGAGGTCCCAGGGCAATGAGCCCGTCGGCCTCGGCCTGGATGGCGGCGGCCAGTCCCGGCAGGTCGTCGATCAGCCCGGCATCGGCGCACAGCCCGAAGCCGAGGTGGTCCCCGTAGGAGACCGCCGCCACCCGCAGCGCGTGCCGTTCGGCGATGTCGGCGATGTCGTGGATGGACAGCACCGGTCGCCCGAGAATCGACACCGGCCGAGACGGGCCGGGAACGTTCGAGACATTGAGGGCGAATTCCCGGGGGTCCATCTGGAACCGGTCGCAGACCTGCCGCAGCCGGGACGACACCCGGGACAGCGCGGCCAACGCCCGGTCCATCTCCTCGGCGTCGTGGTGGGTCTTGCGCAGCACCGACTCCTGGCGGATGAGGCGCAGGCGGGTCGCCGGATCCGGCTCGCCCAGCGGGAGGCCGAGATAGAAGAACGAGTCCCGGTTGCCGAGGGTGTCACTGGCCAGATGCATGCTCACCGGCACCTTCACCCGCAGCTCGCCGAGGGATCCGTTGCCCTCCATCAGCCAACGGCGCAGGCCACCGGTGACGCAGGCCAGGACCGCATCGTTGACCGTGGCTCCGGCGATCGCCCGGGCACTGCGACGAAGGGGGCCGAGCTCGACGTCGGCGAAGGCGACCGAGCGCTGCGACCCGATCTGTCCGTCGAACGGGGACGGGCCGCTCTGCCGACGGAACTCGCGCTCGATGAAGCCGGCCAGATGGCCCCGGTGGCGATGGTGATGGAGCTCCGCGGTCTTTGAGGCCCGGTTCCTCGGCGAGGCCGACGGGGCCGGCGCCGGCGCCGCGTCCCAGAACAACGCCGCCGCGAACCGCACGGCGGTCTGACCGTCGGCCATGGCGTGGTGAATGCGCCACAGCAGCACCTGGCTCCCGTCCTCGAGCGGACCGAGCACGTCGATCCGCCACAGCGGGCGGCGGCGGTCCAGGGGCTGGGCGAACAGCTGGGCGATCTCCCGGTTGAGGTCGGCGGTCGTCAGCGTCGGGCCGGGGGTCGAGGTCGCCACCACGTGGTCGTCGAGCCGGAAGGCGGGATCCGGCACCCAGGCCGGGGCATCCGCCGGCCCGCCCAGGCGGCGGAGGAGGGAAGGGAGGTCGCCGATCCTCCGCTCGATGGAGGAGCGAAAGTCATCGATATCCAGCGTGGGTCCGACCACGATGACCTTGCCGACGTGGCCGACGACCGTCTCGCTCTCCTTGGCCAGAATGGCCAGGTCTTCGGGGGTGAGCGCCACGCTCCCGGGCACCGGGGTGGATGCTGCCATCGACGGATCCTACCCAGGAGCTCCCGGTCGGCCGGGAGCCGGGACCGACGGCTGCCTCAGCAGGTCAGGCCGCCGTCGAGGACCAGGACGTGCCCGGTGATGTAGTCGCTCTCCGGGGCGGTGAGGAACTGGATGGCCCGGGCGACGTCCTCCGGCTCCCCGAGCCGGCCGGATGGCGTCCGCCGCACGATCTGCTCGAGTTGCCCCTCGTCGAGCCCGTGGCTCATCTCGGTGCGGAGGTAGCCGGGGGCCACCGAATTGACGGTGATCCCCCGGGAGCCCAGCTCCCGGGCCAGGGCCCGGGTGAAGCCGTCGAGGGCGGCTTTGGTGGCGCCGTAGACCGAGAGGCCCCGGTAGCCGGACAGCCCGATGATCGAGGAGATGTTGATGATCCGACCGCTCCGGCGGGCCAGCATGTGCCGGCTGACCAGCCGGGTGATGTGGATGGTCCCCTTCAGGTTGAGATCGACCACGGTATCGACGTCGTCGTCGGAGAACAGCCCGAGGATGCCGTCGCGGGCCACGCCGGCGTTGTTCACCAGGATGTCGACGGTGTCCCAGTGGGCCAGGACGGCTTTGACGAAGGCGTCGGTGTCGCCCCGGTCGGCCAGATCCGCCGGCGCAAAGAAGAACCGGTCCTTCAGCTCCGGATCCGAGGACCAGGCCTCGACCTCCGGGGTCGAGGACCGGGCGCAGGTGGCCACCCGGTCTCCGGACTCGAGGAACGACTTCACGATCCCAGCCCCGAGCCCCTTGCTCCCTCCGGTGACGACCACCGTGCGGGGTGTGGGTGCATCCGTCATGTCATCCTCCGTACGATCTTGTCTCCGGTGGTGGCGATCTCGTCAACGAAGCGGATGCTCCGGGGCCGCGACGCCGGCACCAGGTCGGCGCAGGCGTCGCGGATGGCGGTGTCCAGCTCGTCGGTATCGGCGTTGGGTTCGGCCACCACCTCGACGGCCACGATGGCGCCGGTCATGGCGTTCGGGCGCCCGTAGACCCGGGCCATCTTCACCCCCGGCACTTCGCTGATCAGGTTCTCGACCGGCAGCGGGTGGACCTTGACCCCGCCGACGTTGATGATGTCCGAGCTCCGGCCCCGGAACAGGATGCGGTCGCCCTCGATGTCGACCAGGTCGCCGGTGGCCCGCCAGCCATCGGGGTCGTCGTTCTCCTCGCCGTAGTAGCCGATCATCCCCACCCGCGACCGCACCCAGAGCTCGTCGTCCACGATCTTCATGACGATGTCGGCGTCGTCGCCGCGCTCGAGGACCGAGAGCGGCAGCCCGTCGCGGGCATCGCGCACCGACCCGCTGGAGCCGAATTCGCTGGCCGCGTAGACCTGGCTGATGTTGGCGCCGGGGAAGGTGGTGGCGAGCTCCCCGAGCAGCGGCCCGGGTACCGCCTCGCCGCCCAGGGTCACCTGGCGCAGGTCGGGCACCGGGTTGCCGGCCGATCGCATCTCCGCCAGCAGGAACCGCCAGTAGGTCGGGGTGGCGCTCACGTGGGTCACCCCGTGGGCGGCCATGGCGGCCAGGCCCTCCCGCGGCCGCCGCGGCGCCGGGGCCACCAGGGTGGCGCCGGCCGCCATCACATGGATCAGGATCTGCAGCCCTCCGAACTGGTGGGGCCCGTAGCAGAACAGCCACCGTTGCTCGGGAGCCGGTTCGATCCGACCGGCGGCCCGCAGCAGCCGCTGCCAGTCGTGGCGGATGCCGCGGGGGGTGCCGGTGGTGCCGGTCGTCAGGACCAGGAGGGGCCGGGTCGCCGGGAGATCGGCGGCGGTGGCGCCGGCCGGGGTGGCGAACAGCTCGGCCGGGTCGATGCAGGGAACCCGTCCGACCACGTCGTCGTGATGGGTGACCACCAGCCGGTGGTCGAAGCGGGCGGCCTGGTCGGCCAGCGCCCCGGGATCGTCGATGGGGGGATACAGGCAGGCCTCGGCCCCGACCCGCGAGGCGGCGGCCAGCAGGGACACCACGGTGGCGGCGTCGTAGTCGAGGACACCGAAGCGCTCGACTCCCTCACCGGCCAGATAGGCGGCGGCGGATTCCGCCGCCGCCGCCAGCTCGCCGTAGGTCGTCGTCCTGTCGTCGTCGACGATGGCGGGGTGGCTGGCGTCGCGGAGAGCTCCTCTCCGCAGCAGCTCGATCAAGGGCTCGTGGCCGGCTTGTCGTCGTAGAAGGCGACGATCTCGCCAACCGTCTCGGGCATCTGGCCATTGCTGAACGGGTCCGAGCCGAGCTCGTCCTCCAGCACCGCGGAGAGCTCGGCTACTTCCAGAGAGTCGAGGCCGATGCCTTCGGCGTAGAGCGATGTGTCGAGCTCAATGCCCTTGCTGCGCTTCTTGGTGCGGGCGATGAACGAGCGCACCGTCGACGCGGCATCGCGTTTTGAACCGGCCATCGTGGGTTCTCCTTGGGGATCGGCTGGTTGTGGCTGGGCAGAAGGATACCCCGGGCGGGCCCGTCGTTGATTCAGGCCACCGAAGTCCGCTCCGAAGCCAGCTCGACCAACTCGGCCAGCGCCTGATGGAAGCCGGCGGCGAGCTCGTCGGGGGAGTCGAGGGCCGAGGGGTTGGCGAGGACGGTGAAATCGAGCCGGTCGCCGGAGCTGTAGGCCGACACGAAGAGCCCGCCCCCGTCGGACACCGGGCCGCAGATGAACATCCCGTCGATGCTCGAACCCAGCAACCGTTGCCCGTCGCTGCCCCGCATGTTGGAGACGATCAGGCTGCACCGCACCCGTTCGGGGTGCTTCCGCCGCTGGGCGATCCCCCGGCGGGTGATGGCGATGGCGGCGGCCGGGGGGATGATGTCGAGCCACCGGACCGGGATGTCGAGCCCGATCACCTCCAGGCGGACCCGGGCTTCGGCCGCCACCGAGGAGATGGCCGCCAGCCGCTCCCAGGGATCCTCGATGTCGGTGGCCAGCGTGGTGACGAAATTCCCGAACCGGTTGCCCGACTGGCGGGGTGGGGCGTCGGGCGGCTCCGTGGACACCATCACCCCGCTGGTCAGCGGGCCGTCCGGGAGTTGCTTCCGGGCGAGGAGGTACCGCCGGAGCGACATGGCCACCACCGCCATCAACACGTCGTTGAGGGTCACCCCGGCGGCCTTCCTCACCGTGCGGAAGCCGGACAGCTCGAGCGTGGTGCGGGCGAAGTTCCGCTCGACGGTGGTGGAGTCGTTCAGCACGGTGGCCGGCTTCTCCGCCGCCGTACTCGGCACCCGGATCGGGGACGCCGCCCGCCGCGCCTGCACCGCCTTCATCCCCCGCCAGGTGTCGGCGATCAAGCGGGGCAGCCCCCGCCAGGCCCGGGCCTGGTCGACCAGTGCGTCCTTCACCAGCTGCCAGCGGGTGACCCGTTCGGGCCGCCAGGGCTCGGCCGGGGGCGGCTCGAGGACATCGTCGTTGAACAGCCGGTTGAAGCTGGTATTGACGGCCACCCCGTCGTTGTAGGCGTGGTGGACGTTGAAGATCAGCGCCTGGCGGCCGCCGGCCAGTCCGTTCACCAGGGTCAGCTCCCATCGCGGGTGACGCCGGTCGAGGGTTCGCACCGAGTGCTCGGCGACCAGCCGGTCGAGCTGATCCGGGCCCCCGGGAGGATCGAGGGTGACCGCCCGCAGGTGGAAGTCCAGATTGAACTCGGGATCGTCCACGAACACCGGATGATGGAGGCCGAGGGGGACCGGGCGGATCTTCCACCGCCAGGAGGGCAGCAGGTGGATGCGACGTTCGACATGGTCCCGCAGCTCGGGGAGGGTGATCGGGCGGCCACCCCTCGGACCGTCGTCGTCCGCCCGCAGCGTCAACAGGATGGCGTCCATCGGCTTCTGGGTGGCCGTCTCCAGATACACGAACCCGGCTTCGATGCCGTCCAGCCGGTGCATCAGCCCAGGTACGGTCGGATGGCGGCGGCGATGAGGCCGGCCAGGCGCCGGCGGCCCCCCTCCAGCAGGTGCAGGGGGTCGGCGAAGTCGCTTCCCGGACACTCGGCGGCGGCGTTGACCACGGTCCCGAAGTCGCCGACCGCTTCGCGGTAGGAGGCGGCGATCAGATCGGCGTTGCGGACGATGTGGGCGTGCGATTCCGCTCCCAGCACCTTGTCGGTCACGTCGAAGTTGATGGGAGGGACGTAGGCGACGGAGTGGAGGCCCTGGGCCTTGAGCAGGGTGGCCATGTCCGCCACCAGGGTCACCCCCGGGCTCTCCGGCTCCAGCCGTTCGGCGTTGTAGTAGTCCATCAGGTGGCGGAGGCGCACCACCTGCTGCCACCGGGTGGTGGGGGTGGCCGAGGTGATCAGGCGCAGCTCACCGACCGTGCGCCGGGCTCCGATGAGGCTGGGAGCGGGAAGATGGTCAAAGGCGTCCCAGGCGGCCTCGGTGGGTTCCTGCAGGCGCCGGGTCCTCGAATCACCCGCCTCGATCAGTTCCCGGAGCTCCCGGGCCGCGTGCTCGTAGCCCAGCTTCGGATGGGCGAGCCAGGTGGAGGTGGCCATCAGCACCGACATCGGCACGATCACCACCTTGGGTTGCGAGGCGCAGGCGGGCAGGGCGGCCAGGAACGCCATGATGATCCGCGGGTTGTAGCCGGGGCCGACCAGCCCCTCGAGCCTCACCTCGGCCCCGAGATCGTCCCGGATCATCTCGGCGACGTGGCGGCGATCGGTCTCCTGCAGCAGCGTCCAGGACATGTTGGACTCGCCGAACATCAGCAGCTCGGGCCCCACACTCCCCCGATAGGCGCGCTGGAGCGAGCGCAACTGGCGCAGTTCGACATCGATGTAGCGCTGGGCGACCCGGCGGTCGACCTTGGCCGCGACGTTACGAACGTAGGAGCTGGCTTGTTGCGTGCTGTTCATGAACGCTCACCGTTCCCGGGTCCCGATCGACTACTCACTACCGCTGGCGAAGAGCTCTGCCGACACCGGCTACCGCTGGGCATCGATGAGGTAGTGGGTGGCCAGGTTGTCGTGATTGCCGGCGATTCCCCAATACTCGTAGGCGGTGTTCAACGCCATCAGGGGTCGGGAGCGGGTCAGGTAGGCGCTGCCCGACCAGATCGGAATCACCTCCACCCGGCTCCACTGGGGGGTGATCCTTTCGATGGCGGATGCCCAGCAGTGGTGGTAGTACGCCGGGAACACCGAGGCCGGGTTCCGGCGCTGGGCCCAGGTGAGGAGGGCCCGGGTGACGCTGATCGGGATCACGCGCCCGGCCAGGGCGAAGAAGGAGAAGGTCCCCGAGAGTTGGGCGAGCATCCGGCCGCCGGGACGGAGGTAGGCGTACATGTTGTCGAGGGCGTCGTCGAGGGACTTCACGTGCTCGAGCAACTGCATGGTGACGACGAAATCGAAACCGTTCTCGAGCTGCGGAGTCCGCTTGGTGATGTCCCCGACCTCGAAGCTGTCGTACGACCCGGGCGCGGCGCCTTCCAGCTCGCTCCGGGAGATGTCCAGGCCGACGTACTCGCACCCGGCCGGCCGCATGTCGGGACTGAACACCGGGGTCTTGCCGGCGCCGACGTCGAGGATCCGCACGCCGGGGGTCAGGTTGGGGGTGGCCAGCTCGAGGAAATTGGCGACCGTCTGCTCGTACCGCTCGGGCAGCGTGCCCTGCCACGCCCGCTTGACCTCTTCCCGGAAGCCGTCCGAGTTCGAACCCCCGCCGGGCGGATGTCCATTGGCTCCCACCTGCGACCGGGCCGTCATGGGGTTCCTTGTTCGCTCGAATCTCCGCCGGCCACCTTTGTCGGCGCGGTCAGCGACGCCTTCCCGTTCGGGATCGAGGCGCCACGGGCCTTGGTCCATTGGTCGTTGTCGGTGGGTCCATAGGAATAGCGGTAGTAGGCGTAGGAGTCGCTCTCCGACGCCTTGTTCAGCACGATGCCGACCAGCGGGGCGTTGACCCGTCCGAGTACCTCGATGGCCCGGGCCACGTCCTTCCGGCTCGAGTTGCCCACCGAGGTGACCATGATTACGCCGTCCACCGTCGTGGCCAGCACCGCGGCGTCGGTGACCGGCAGCACCGGCGGGCTGTCGATGAGCACGATGTCGGCCCGCTCGGCGAGTTGGGCGAAGACGGCCCGGGCCCGCGGATCGGAGAGCAGCTCCGACGGATTCGGCGGGGTCGGGCCCGAGGCCAGGAGGTACAGCCCGGGGATGCCGGGCGCCCGCTGCAGGGCTTCGTCCAAGGTCGCCGTCCCCAACAGCACCGAGGTGAAGCCGACCTGGTTCGAAAGGCCGAAGAACTGATGGATCCGCGGGCGGCGGAGGTCGCAGCAGATCATCACCACGCTCTGCCCGGCGTGGGCCATGGTGGTGGCCATGTTGGCCATGGTGGTGGTCTTCCCCTCGGCCGCCCCCGGGCTGGTGAACAACAGGGTCTTGATGTCCCGCTCCAGGCCCAGGAATTGGATCGAGGTCCGAAGACTCCGGTACGCCTCCGAGGGTGGTGAGGTCGGGGCCTTCTCACTGACCAGGTACGGCTCGCCGTCGCTCCGCCAGTCCCCGATGGCCGGCACCAGCCCGAGGGTCGGGACACCCCGGGTGACCCGTTCGAGGTCGGCCATGGTCCGGATGCTCTCGTCGTAGTACTCGCGCAACAGCGCGACACCGATGCCGATGATGAGCCCGATGACCACGGCCAGGGCAATGTCGGTCACCGGTTTGGGACTCGACGGCTTGACCGGCAACGGGGCGATGCCGATGACCTGACCGCCGGCGGTGTTCAGCTGGGCGGCGAACTGGTACGAGTTGAGCTGGTTCACATAGGTGGTGCGCTGACTCTGCAGCGAGGTCAGCTGGGTGGCCAACGACTGCTGCTGGGCCAGCGGGGCGGTGGGGCCACCGGAGCTGATCTGATTCTGGACGCCGGCAATCTGTTGGTCGAGACCGCTGATGTCGGACTGGATGATCTGTTCGGCGTTGTTCAGGGTGGACACCGCCTGTTGTTGCTGCACACTCAGGTAGGCGTTGGCGTAGGCGTTGGCGGCGGCGGCGGCCAACTTGGCGGTGGTGGCGGTCACCGAGACGGTCACGACATTGGTCAGTTGGACCTGCTTCACCGACACCGACGGGGCGTTGGGCACCGTCTTGCGCACGGCGTCCTGTACCGAGGTGCTCTGGATGACCTGGATGGCGGTGGGGACATCGACGATGGGGGTGATGCTGACCGGATTCTGGGCCTGCTGCACGATCTGCGACACCTGCGGGGTGAGCTGCAGCTGGGCGGTGGCCGTGTACTTCTTGGTCGAGACCGAGTCGTAGCCGACACCCAGGCCGACGGCGATGATCAGGATGAGGATGATCGACCATTTACGCCGGTTCAGGATCTGCGCGTAGTCACGCATGTAGAGTTGTCTCTCCCCCTGCCGGTCATCCATGCCGGGCTACCCTAGCGGCTGTACCGCTCCTGGGTCACCTCACCATGCCCGGTGCCCAGGTGATTTTCCACCCATGACGCCCCTCCCCGCGAATTCCGTCCACCCCGCCACGCCGGCCCGTCCCTCGGTGACGCCCCGGACACCAACCCGGGCCCGTGGGTGGTGAAGCCCCGATGACGCCGTATCGACATCGGCGCCAACGCTTCGGCCATCGCTTCCGGTACGGAGTCTCCCACTGGAAGCAGCACCGGCACCATCACAGCCACCATCACGCCCCGGTCGAGGGCATCGACTGGCGGGCCTGGAAAGTGGCGGGCACCGGTCTGGCCGCACTGGTGGTCCTGGTGGTCATCGTCCTCGGGGTGTTGGCCGCCCGCAATGTGGTGCGGGCGCAGCACTCGATGGACGCCGCCCGGGCCACCATCTCCGCCGCCCTCGACAACCGGCACCAGCTGACCACCCCGGTCGGGCGGGCCGAGGCCGAAGTCGATATCACTGCCGTCCTGCTCGACGCCGACACCGCCTACCGCACGCTGAATGATTCGTTCGCCCTCAGCGTGTTCGGGGCCCTCCCGATCCTCCATGGGCAGATGCAGGGCCTCCTCCAGCTGGTCCGGGACGCCAGCCAGACCGCCACCATCGCCAACGGGCTCCTCCAACAGGTGAACACCCTGGCCGCCACCACCGAGGGGTTGACCATCTCCATTCCGCAGCTCCAGCGCCTGCAGGCGTCGGTGGTCGATGCCCACACCCAGCTCGCCGGCCTCAACCGTCCGAGCGGCAGCCTGTGGGGTCCGCTCGGCTCCGCCCGGGCGTCGTTCGACACCGAGGACGCCAGGCTCACGGCGCTGTTGGGGACGGGGAGCAGCGTGCTCTCCTACGCGCTGCCGCTGGTGGGTGCCGACGGTCCGCGCCTGTATCTCATCGCCGGGGAGAACAACGCCGAGATGCGCGACCAGGGCGAGGTCCTCTCCAACGCGCTGATGCACTCCGCCGACGGCAGCTTCTCCCTCGACAGCACCGCGTCGCTGGATACCCCGCTGGCCCAGCCGGTCAACGTGCCGGTGCCTGCGGGCACCCAGGAGATCTTCGGGGCCCTGGATCCCACCCAACTCTGGCAGTCGGTCAACGCCACCGCCGACTTCCCGCTGAGCGGTCAGATCATGCAGGCCATGTACCAGCAGGTCACCGGCATCCACGTCAACGGGGTGATCGGCATCGACGTGCCGGCGCTGGTCAGCCTGCTCCAGCTGTCGGGACCGGTGGTGGTGCCCGGCATCGGGGTGCCGGTGAGCGCGGCCAATGCCGCCGATGTCCTCCTTCACCAGCTCTACGCCCAATTCCCGGCCGGGGACCAGACCCAGCGTCACGACGATATTTCCGCGGTGGCCCGGGCAGTCATCGACAAGATGAAGACCGAACACGTCGACCTGGCCGCCTTCGCGGTGGCCCTGGCCAACGACGTGGCCGGGCGCCACCTGCTGGCCTGGGACGAGAACCCCACCTTCCAGGCCATCATCGTGAAGACCGGCGGCTCCGGCGCCATCGACACCGGTCACGCCGACCGGACCTTCCACCTCTCGGTGCAGAGCGCCACCGCGGCCAAGCTCGACTTCTACGTGACCACCAGCATCCGGATGGTGGTGTCGATCACCAGCCACAACGACGCGGTGGTCCACACCTACGCCACCATCTCCAACCACGCCCCGGCCGGGCAACCGCCGTCGGCCCAGCTGGGCCCGGACAACTTCAACTCGTTCACCCCCGGCCAGTACGTGACCCGGGTCTACCTGTGGTCCCCGGCGGGGTCGGCGACCAACGCCGGGGTCGCGGAGTCGGGCCTGGTGCTCAACCGGACGGCCACCTCGGTGCTGGCCCAGCAGCAGCAGACGGTCGACTTCACCACCGTGATCCCGAATGCGGTCCGGCACGGGCAGCTGTTCCTGCAGTTGGTGCCCCAGCCGAGCCTGTATCCGGCCGCGGTCTCCGTCCAGGTGGTGGGCGGGCCCAACTGGAATGTGGTCGGGCCTTCCTACGTCACCGCCGGATTGGTCAAGACCCTCGGGCACACCTGGTCGCTGACTCCCCGGTGACAGCACTGAGCAGGGATTCCAACCAGATTTCTCAAATTCGACCGTGATATCGTTTCGGCTCGGTCGTTCTCTCGACAAGCGTGTCATTTTAACTTTTATTAGCACACCGGGTGCCAAAAGTTCCCGGCAAGAAATCCCAGGGAGATAGGCGTGAGACTCCGAAATATTGCGGTAGTGGGCGGGGCGGTGGCTTTCCTCGCGACGTTGAGCCTGAGCCTGTCGCTCGCCTCGGCGGCCGGAGCCGACGCCTATCCGGGGACCACCACCGTCACCACCACCACCGTTGCCCCCGGGGGCACCAGCCCGGGGGGGACGACCAGTCCCAGTGGGGGCACGCCTCCCGGTGGGAGCACCAGTCCGAGCGGGAGCTCGAGCCAGCCCTGCGTCGCCACCGTCACCATCCCGGTGGGTAGCACCCAGGTGGTGGTGCTGACCGGTTGCGCACCCAGCTCGACGTTCTCGATCACCGTGGCCGGGGTCGCCACCGGTCTCACCGTGAACTCCGACAGCGGCGGCACGGTCTCACTGACCAACGCGGTCACCGATCCGCATCTCAGCGTGAACGGCTCCACCCCGGATTCCGCGGTGTTCGGCTCCAACACCGTCACCCTGACCAACACCTCGGGTGGCGCCGGCGGCACCGAGTACGTGATCATCCCCAACGCCACGACGGCGGCCCTGGGTTCGGGCAGCTCCAGCTCCGGCGGCACGCTGGCCTTCACCGGCGCCGACCTGCTGGCCCTCATCATCGGGGCCCTGTTCCTGTTGGCCATGGGGACCTTGCTGGTCGTCTTCACCCGTCGCCGGGCGAGCCACCAGCAGATCTGAGCCGGTGGACTCCAGCTCCGGAGTCCCACCCCTGGGAATCGCGGCAGACCCCGACCCCGAGTCGCTCCTTCCGGGCCGTCTCCCGGGGACCCCGGTGGCGGTCCCCGGTGCCGAGGACGGATGGGACCCGGCTTCCCGGAAGCGAGACGGCCCACCCCCGGGCGGGCGCCAGACCCTCCACTACCGCTCGCTGAGTGACGCCTTCCTGTTCACCCTGGCCATCAGCGTGCCGGCCCTGTTGTGGGCGGAGATGTGGCGCGGCCAGCCGATGATCGACCAGCCCGGACACCTCTGGCTGGCGCCCACCGTCATCACCGTGCTGGCCTTCTTCATCGGAGGGTTCATCGCCGGCCGCCATCGCCGTCGGCGCACCGGCGCCCTGGCCCAGGGGATCGCCCTCGCCGTCCCCGTCTCGCTCCTGCTGATCATCGCCGACATCGGGCGGCGGCTGGATCTCCACCGGGGCTTCACCCTCCCGGTGGCCGGTTTGTGGCTCTATGCCCTGGTGGGGACCATCGTCATCTCGTCGCTCGGCTCGCTGTACGGGCGGCGGAAGTACCAGAAGAAGCGGGCCAGGCGGAGAAAACGGGCTCTGGCCCGCCCCGCCCTGTAGCCCGACCTCCTCTGCTGAGTGTCCGCGGTTTTGTCACGAATAGCGCAATAGTCAGGCGTTTCGACCGTTCCTTGCCCGACCGGCGCACGAAGTGCCGGGAAGAAGGCCAGGTCAGGCGTGAAAGCCCGTAGATTCGCATTGAAATTGGGATTGCTGGTCGGAGCAGTCGCCCTGGTCGCCGGCCTCGGCCTGGCTCTCTCCACCACCGCCGGCGCCGCCTCCGGCTACCCGGGGACGACCACCGTCACCACGGACCCCGGGGGCAGCAGCCCGGGCGGGACCACCAGCCCGGGCGGGGCCACCAGCCCGAGCGGGGGTTCCGGCCCCAGCGACGCGTGTGTCGTCTCCCCCGCGTCGTGCGCCTCCTCGGTCGGGATACCGAGCACCGGCTCCAGCTCGGACCCGGGCACCCTCGCCTTCACCGGAGCCGACCTGTTGGCCCTGATCGTCGGCGCGCTGTTCCTGCTGGCGGCGGGAACGCTGTCGGTGGTGTTCACCCGCCGTCGGGCGACTCACCAGCCCATCTGATCAAATGGGTCCCATGGTTGGGGTCCCGCGCCCAGCGAGCGACGCCGCCGCCCCGGTCACTCCGGCCCAGCATCCTCCCCAGTCCGAGGCGGAGGTCTCGGCATCCGGAGACCACGGTCCGCCCGGCACCCACCCGTGGATCCATTTCCGGTCGCTGAGCGACGCCTACCTGTTCACCTTCATCATCAGCGGGCCGGCCACCTTGTGGGAGTCACTGTGGCGCGGACGGCCGATGATCGATCAGCCGGGCAATCTCTGGATCGTCCCCACCGTGATCGTGATCCTGACCTTCTTGGTCGGGGGCGCCATCGCCGGTCGCCGTCGCCAGCGGCCCATGGGCGCGGTCATCCAAGCCCTGGCCCTGTCGATTCCGGTCGCCACAGTGCTGATCCTGATCGACGTGGCCCGCCGGTTGATCGTGAACATCCCGATGTTCACCCCGGTCATCGAGCTGTGGATCGATGCGTTCGTGGGGGCCATCATCATCGCCGTCCTCGGAGCGTTGGGAGGCCGGTGGCTGCACCTCCGGCGCAGACGGAGGAGCGCCCCCACCATGGGCACAACCCTCTCCCGCTACGCTCGGGACGGTGGCTAGAACACGGGTCGAACAGGCCATCGAGGCGATCCGGGTCTCGGGAGGGAGAATCACCGTCGACCGGCGGGCGGTGATCGAGGCGCTCGACCGGAGCGACGACCACCTCACCGCCGAGCAGCTGGCCGACGCGGTGTGGGCCAACCATCCCGACGTCAACCTGGCCACCATCTACCGCACCCTCGAGCTGTTCGAGCGGCTGGACATCGCCTTTCACGTCCATATCGGCCATGGCCCGTCCCGCTGGCACCTGGCCGACGACATCCACCACCACCTGGTGTGTGAAATCTGCGACAAGGTCATCGAGATCCCCGACAGCACCTTCGACCCCCTGCGGGTGCGGCTCGAAGCCGACACCGGGTTCGTCATCGATCCCCACCACTTCTC